>NZ_JAFEXF010000162.1 GCF_016905445.1 Streptomyces sp. G44 | reverse complement strand
TCCCGGAGCCGCGCGCGGAGGCTCTCGCGTCGAGCCGCAGCTTCCACGGCATGACGATCGACTCCAGCTGCACCATCAGGTTCATCTTCGACTCGCCGACCGTGCGGTCCTCGAAGTGGATCGGCACCTCCATGACGCCGAAGCCGCGGCGCAGCGCGCGGTACTTCATCTCGACCTGGAAGCTGTAGCCCGCGCTGTCCACGGAGGCCAGGTCGATGGCGCGCAGGGCGTCCGCGCGCCAGAGGTTGAAGCCCCCGGTGATGTCGCGGACGCGGGTGCCGAGGATGGTGCCCGCGTAGGCGTTGGCCCAGCGGGAGAGCAGCTTGCGGTGGGCGCCCCAGGCGTCGGAGAGCGTGCCGCCCTGGACGTACCGGCTGCCCATGACGACGCCCGCGTCGGTGGCGAGGGCGACACCCAGCAGTTCGGCGACCTTGGCCACGGGGTGGCTGCCGTCCGCGTCCATCTGGAGGACGTAGTGCGCGCCCTCGGCGACGGCGCGTGCCATGCCGGCCGCGTAGGCCCGGCCGAGGCCGTCCTTCTCGGTGCGGTGCAGGACGCTCATGCGGGCGCTGCCGTACCGCTCGGCGAAGCGCTCGGCGATCTCACCGGTGCCGTCCGGGCTGGAGTCGTCGACGACGAGGAGGCGCAGGCCGGTGAGCGGGAGCGCCATCAGGGCCTCGGCCATGCCGGGCAGGTTCCCCGCCTCGTTGTACGTCGGCATGACGACGGTCAGCGGGGTGGCGGCCCAGGCCTCGGGCAGCCGTGCGGCGAGGTCCTGGGAGAGGTTCTCGGGGGTGTTCACGGTCATGGCTGGAGCCCTTCGGTGGTCCGCGGTCGATGGGTGGTCCGGTTACCTGCGCTGTGGATCTCCGTCGTGGATCTCCGCTGGGAATCTCGTACCTCCGTCAGACAATCTCACCCACCTTAGACCAAATGCCCGAATTGATCGGGTATGGCGAATCTCATCACCCATTCCGCGCCACGGAGGCAACCAATCAGGCCAGGAAGAACTCGGCCCGGGGTGGCCCATACCCCCACCGGAACCGATCCGCGACACGAGCTCCGTCCCCGAAGACGCCGGAGGGCCCGCCCACGTTGCCCGGCGGCGTGATCGCCCTCGGCCTGGTCATCGCCGAGGCCGCCCGCGGCCACCACCCCTGCGCACCGTCGCCGCCCACTGCCTGGCCCCGCGCCCCGAGGACCGCCCGACGGCCGCCGAGACGGCCCGCCTCCGCGAGGCCGAGGCGGCGCCCCGCGCGAACGGGCGGATCGCCGGCCGCAAGGGCAGCGTCACCCTCTGCGGGCCGGGCGGCTGAACCGCCGTACGACGAGGGGGCGCCCCGAGCCGCAAGGCCCGGGGCGCCCCCTTTCACGTACGTACCGCCGAAGACAGCTACGAATGCGTGCGCAGCAGCGTCCGCATCGTCCGCATCGCCACCGACAGGTTCGCCAGGTCGAACGCGTCCGAGCTCTGGATCTCCTCCAGCGTCGTCCGCGCCCGGCTCAGGATCGGCGCGTTCTTCTCCTCCCACGCCTTGAAGCGCTCCTCCGGCGTGGACGCGCCGTCGCCGGCGTCGAGGACGTCCGCCGTCAGCGCGGCGTGCGCCGCGTACAGGTCCTCGCGGATGGAGGCGCGCGCCATGGACTGCCAGCGGTCGGCCCGCGGCAGTTCGATGATGCGGTCCATGAGCTGGGTGATGCGCAGCCGGTCGGCGAGGTCGTAGTAGACCTCGGAGACGGCCATCGGCTCCTTGCCCACCCGGTCGGCGACCGCGACGATGTCGAGCGTCGGGAAGGCGGAGGAGAACCCGGCGACGCGCTGGGCGAGTTCGTCGGGGACGCCCGCGGCCGTCAGCTCGTCGCGGATGCCCTGGTACCACTCTAGGTCGGAGCCGCGCAGCAGGTTCGGCAGCTCGTCCCAGACCTGGGCGACGCCCTCGCTGAAGAAGGCGATGGTCTCGGCGAGCTGGAGCGGCTGCGGCCGGTTGTTGAGCAGCCACCGCGCGCCGCGCTCGACGAGGCGGCGCGAGTGCAGCCGTACGCGGGTCTGGACGTCGGCGGCGACGACATTGTCGAGCGCTTCGACGGCGTCCCAGACCTCGCTGAGGCCGAAGATCTCGCGGGCGGCCAGCTGGGCCCGCACGATCTCCTCCAGCGAGGCGCCCGTCTCCTCCCGCAGCCGGTGCAGGAAGGTCGAACCACCGGTGTTGACCGTGTCGTTGACGAGGACGGTCGTGACGATCTCGCGGCGCAGCGCGTGCCCGTCGACCTGCTCGGGGAACTGCTCGCGCAGCGCCTTCGGGAAGTACGCGTGCAGCAGGCGCCGCAGGTACGGGTCGTCGGGCAGCGTCGTCTGGATCAGCTCGTCGGCGGCCGTGATCTTCGTGTAGGCGAGGAGGACGGCCAGCTCGGGCTGGGTCAGGCCGCGCCCGGAGTTGAGCAGCTCGCGGATCTGCCGGTCGTTGGGCAGGAACTCCAGGCTCCGGTCGAGGTGGCCCTGCTTGCCCAGGCGCCGCATGAAGCGCTGGTGGGCGTGGAGCAGGGACGGCGACTGGGCGACGGCGTTGGCCAGCGCGGTGTTCTGCGCGTAGTTGTTGCGCAGCACGAGCTGTCCGACCTCGTCGGTCATCTCGGCGAGCAGCTTGTTGCGCTGCTTGACGGTCATGTCGCCGTCGGTGACAACCGCGTTGAGCAGGATCTTGATGTTCACCTCGTGGTCGGAGGTGTCCACGCCCGCGCTGTTGTCGATGGCGTCGGTGTTGATGCGGCCGCCGGCGCGCGCGAACTCGATGCGGCCCAGCTGGGTCAGGCCGAGGTTGCCGCCCTCGCCGACGACCTTCACGCGCAGGTCGGAGCCGTTGACGCGGATCGCGTCGTTCGCCTTGTCGCCGACGTCGGCGTTCGACTCGGCGGACGACTTCACGTACGTGCCGATGCCGCCGTTCCACAGCAGGTCCACGGGGGCCTGGAGGATGGCCCGCATCAGGTCGGCCGGGGTCATCTTGGCGACGCCGCTCTCGATGCCGAGGGCCTCGCGGATGTGGGCGTTGAGCTGGATCGCCTTGGCGGAGCGGGGGAAGACGCCGCCGCCGGTGGAGAGCAGCTTCTTGTCGTAGTCGGCCCAGGAGGAGCGCGGCAGCTCGAAGAGGCGGCGCCGCTCGGCGTAGGACGTCGCGGCGTCCGGCTTCGGGTCGATGAAGATGTGCCGGTGGTCGAATGCGGCGACCAGGCGGATGTGCTCCGAGAGCAGCATGCCGTTGCCGAACACGTCACCGGACATGTCGCCGACGCCGACGACCGTGAAGTCCTCGGACTGGGTGTCGCAGCCCAGCTCCCGGAAGTGCCGCTTGACGGACTCCCAGGCGCCGCGGGCGGTGATGCCCATGCCCTTGTGGTCGTACCCGGCGGAGCCGCCGGAGGCGAAGGCGTCGCCGAGCCAGAAGTCGTAGGACTCCGCGACCTGGTTGGCGATGTCCGAGAACGTCGCCGTGCCCTTGTCGGCGGCGACGACGAGGTAGGTGTCGTCCTCGTCGTGGCGCACCACGTCCGAGGGCGGCACGACCTCACCGGCGACGAGGTTGTCGGTGATGTCGAGGAGGGCGGAGATGAACGTCTTGTAGCAGGCGACACCCTCCGCGAGCCACGCGTCGCGGTCCACCGACGGGTCGGGCAGCTGCTTGGCGACGAAGCCGCCCTTGGCGCCGACGGGCACGATGACGGTGTTCTTCACCATCTGCGCCTTGACCAGGCCGAGGATCTCGGTACGGAAGTCCTCGCGCCGGTCGGACCAGCGCAGACCGCCGCGCGCGACCTTGCCGAAGCGCAGGTGGACGCCCTCGACGCGGGGCGAGTACACCCAGATCTCGTACGCGGGGCGGGGCGCGGGCAGGTCGGGGATGGCCTGCGGGTCGAACTTCATGGAGACGTAGGTGTGCGGCTCGCCGCTCTCCGTCTTCTGGAAGAAGTTCGTGCGCAGCGTCGCCTTGATGACGGTGAGGAAGGAGCGCAGGATGCGGTCCTCGTCCAGCGAGGCGACCTGGTCGAGGGCGCCGTCCAGCTCCTCCAGGAGGCCGTCGGTCAGCTCGGTCCCGGCGCGCTGGTGGTCGGGCGACATGCGGGCCTCGAAGAGCGAGACGAGCAGCCGGGTGGTGTGGACGTTGTTGCGGAGGGTGTCCTCCATGTAGTCCTGGCTGAACATGGCGCCGGCCTGGCGCAGATACTTGGCGTAGGCCCGCAGGACCATCGCCTGACGCCAGTTGAGGCCCGCGCCCAGCACCAGCGAGTTGAAGCCGTCGACCTCGGCCGCGCCGGTCCAGGCGGCGGCGAAGGCCTCCTGGAAGCGCTCGCGGCCGTCGTCGGCGAGGTAGTCGCCGCCGCCGTTCGGGGACTTGGGCATGCGCAGCCCGAAGTCGTAGATCCACGCGTGCGCGCGGTCGGCGCAGCGCAGCTCGTACGGGCGCTCGTCGGTGACCTCCACGCCGAGCCGCTGGAGGACGGGAAGGACCGCGGAGAGGGAGACCTGCTCGCCGGAGCGGTAGATCTTGAAGCGGCGCTCACCGGGGCCGGCGCCCACCGGCTCGTACAGGGAGAGCGCGAAGTCCTTGTCGCCGTGGCCGAGCTGCTCCAGGTGCTGGAGGTCGGCGACGGCGGCGCGCGGCGAGTGGTCGGCCTTGTACCCCTCGGGGAAGGCGGACCCGTACCGGCGCAGGAGTTCGGCGGCGCGCTCCTCGCCGCACTCGGCGGTCAGCGCCTCGGCGAAGCCGTCGGCCCAGGAGCGGGCGGCGTCGACGAGCCGTTGCTCGATGCGCTCGACGTCGGCGTCGGAGAGGTCGGGGACCTCGGCGCCCTTGGGCACCCGCACCACGAAGTGGATGCGGGACAGGATCGACTCGGTGTTCCAGGCGGTGAAGTCGACGCTGGCGCCGTTCAGCTCCTCCTTGAGGATGTCGATGATCCGCAGCCGGACGCCGGTGGTGTAGCGGTCGCGCGGCAGGTAGACGAGCGCGGAGTAGTAGCGGCCGTACTCGTCCTTGCGCAGGTAGAGCCGCAGCCGGCGGCGCTCCTGGAGGTAGAGCACACTCGTGACGATGGACCGCAGCTCATCGGCGGGCGTCTGGAACAGCTCGTCGCGCGGGTAGGTCTCCAGGATCTGGAGCAGGTCGCGCCCGTCGTGGCTGTTGGCCGAGAAACCGGCGCCCTTCAGCACCTCCGCGACCTTGCGGCGGATGACCGGCACGCGGCGTACGGACTCGGTGTACGCGGCGGACGAGAAGAGGCCGAGGAAGCGCCGCTCACCCACGACGTTGCCCTCGGCGTCGAACTTCTTCACGCCGACGTAGTCGAGGTAGCTGGGGCGGTGGACGGTGGCCCGGCTGTTGGCCTTGGTCAGGACGAGCAGCTTGTGCTCGCGGGCCTTGGCGCGCGCGTCGGCGGGCAGCCGGTTGAAGGAGGGGCTGACCGGGTGGTGGTCGTCGCCGTGGTGCGGGTCGGCGCGCAGGATGCCGAGGCCGGTGCCGGGGACGGCGGCGAGGGAGTCGTCCTCCGTGAGGCGGTACTCGCGGAAGCCGAGGAAGGTGAAGTGGTTGTCGGCGAGCCACCGCAGCAGCTCGCGGGCCTCCTCCACCTCCTGGTCGCGCAGGTCGTCCGCGGTGGGCTCGGAGGGCAGCTCGTCGGCGATGCGCAGCGCGGCGTCGCGCATCTTCTCCCAGTCCTCGACCGTCTCGCGCACGTCGGAGAGGATCCGCCGCAGATCGGCGGAGATCTGCTTCAGGTCGGCGCGGTCGGTCTCGCGGTCCATCTCGACGTGGATCCACGACTCGACGAGCGCGTCGTGCGGCCGCTCGGCGCCCGCCTCGGCGGGCAGGACCTCCAGGAGCTTGCCGGTCACGTCACGGCGTACGGCCACCTGGGGGTGGATCACCACGTGGATGCCGCGGCCCTGGCGGGACAGCTCGTTGGTGACGGAGTCGACGAGGAAGGGCATGTCGTCGGTGACCACCTCGACGACGGAGTGGCTGCACGTCCAGCCGTTCTCCTCGACCGTCGGGGTGTGCACGCGTACGTTCGCCGTCCCCTGGGGGCGGTTCTCGGCGAGCCGGTAGTGGGAGAAGGCGGCGCCGAAGACGTCGACCGGGTCGCGGTCGGCCAGGTCCTCGGGGGCGGTGTGCAGGTAGTAGCGCTGGAGGAACGCGAGGGCCATGTCCTGGTCTGGCGTGGCCCCGCTCGTCGTCCCGGCCGGTGCGCCACTCTGCGGGCGCCCCCCGACCGGGCTGTTCTCAGCTACCCGGGCGGCCCGCGCGAGCAGCTCGGTCTTGGCTTCGTCCAGCTTGGTCTGCATTGTCCTCTGACTCCTGTCGCGCGCCGTTGCGTGACGTAGAAGGAAGTGATGTGACGTAACGCCGCGGCACGGGATCTCCGGCCGGCATCGACGTTATGCCGCGGTGCGGGAAGAGCGGTCGGCTTTCCGCCATTTTCAGCGCTTGGGCTGACAATCGGCCTGCCCGGCCCGAACGGACGCACCGCGAAGAAGCGTCAGCGAGGGCCCGGGCACGGATGTCCTCCGTGTACCCCGGGCGCAGGGCGGAGGCACCTATGCCTCCGCGGGATATCGCGCTGATCACGGGTCAAGGCTATCGCTCCGCACCCGGGAGGAGTCATGAGCCGTATGTGTACAAAACCGGGGTCAGAACATGGACAGTCTGCACAGTGCGTCCGGACCCGGACCTGCTATGACCCGGCCGGTGCGCGGAGCACCACGGACAGCGATCACGGCCCCCGGCACGACCCCCTCAGGCGACGAACCGCTCCGCCACGACCACGGCCTCCTCCAGACTGTCGACGACGGGAACCCCCGCCGTCTCCAGACTCGCCCGGCTGTGCGAACCGCCGGTATAGAGCACGGCGCGCGCGCCCACGTGCGCGGCGGCGACCGCGTCGTCGACGGCGTCCCCGATCACGACGACCCGGTCGGCGGCGGCGACGACGTCTTCCAGCGCGGCGAGGTGCCGCACCATCCGCTCGGCCTTGCCGGCGTGCGAGTCGTCGGTGCGCCCGTCGATCCGCACGAAGTGCTCCTGGATGCCGTGCCGCCGCACGATCGGCACGAGGTGCTCGTGCGGAGCCAGCGACAGCAACGACTGCGTACGCCCGTCGGCCCGCCGCTCGGCGAGCAGCCGCGCGGCCCCTTCGGCGAGCCCGCAGCCCTCGGCCCGCGCCCAGTAGTGCTTGTGGAAGACGGCGTCCATGACCCGCCACTCGGCGTCACTGGGCAGCCGCCCCAGGAGCCGCTCGTAGAACCGCGGAATGGGCACGCAGTACAGCTCGCGATACCGCTCCAGAGTGATCGGTTCGAGCCCGATCTCGGCGAAGGAGGCGTTGGTGGCCTCGATCACCGCGTCGATGTCATGCAGGAGCGTCCCATTCCAGTCCCACACGATGTGCGCCCCGCGCCCCGTAGTCCCCATCCCCAAAACGTACCCTCCCCCACCGACACCCGAAGCGGACAGAAGAACCGCCCCGCGTACGCAGATGGCGAGCACGGACATACCCCCGCGGCCCCACCCCCAAGCCGACCGAAGGCGCACCGGGGCCACACCCGCAGTGCCCACCGCACCGCAACACAGGACCGCCGCACACCCCAAAACACCCGTACCCGCGAACGCGCCGGAGGGGACGTGGGGGTATGTGCGCGCGGAGCACAGTGGCGGTGCATCCCCAGCCGATGAGCACCCAGGCCCCAGCGCCAAGATGGCGAGCACGGACATACCCCCGCGGCCCCGCCCCCAAGACGACCGAAGGCGCACCGGGGCCACACCCGCAGTGCCCCCGCACCGCAACGCAGGACGGCCGCACACCCCGAAACACCCGCACCCGCGAGCGCACCGGAGGGGACGCGGGGGTATGTGCGCGCGCAGCACAGTGGCGGTGCATCCCCAGCCGATGAGCACCCAGGCCCCAGCGCCAAGATGGCGAGCACGGACATACCCCCGCGGCCCCGCCCCCAAGCCGACCGAAGGCGCACCGGGGCCACACCCGCAGTGCCCACCGCACCGCAACACAGGACGGCCGCCCGCTGGAACACCCCGCACCCGCGAACGCAGAAGACGCGGGGGGGTGCGCGGAGCACAGCGGTGGTGCGCCCAGCCGATGAGCACCATGGCCCCAGCGCCAAGACGGCGAGCACGGACATACCCCCCGCGCCCCCGCCGCCGTAGACAACCGAAGGCGCGGACACCACCCAGCGGCCCGTCCCTCAGCCGATCAGACCAGGGATCTCCTGCGTAGCGAACCACAGCAGCTCATGATCATCCGCCCCGTCCACGACGAACCGCGCATCCTCGTCCCCCATGTCCGCCGCCCCCAACGCCGCCGCAGCAGCGGCCACATCCTCCTCCGCGTCCCCCGCGTCCACATGCACCGCCGCCACCTTCTTGAAGGACAGCGCCCCGGCGACCCGCACCTCACCGAGCGCCCCCCGGTCGAGCCCCCGGTCGGGATCCACCACGGCCGCCCCGTCCGGCACATCCGCCGCCAGCACCACCCGCCGCCGCGCCGCCGCAGGATCCCCCGCCACCAACCGCAGCGACGCCGCGGCCGCCCGGTTCAACGCCGCGTACTCCAGCTCCTCGATGTCATCCGAGACGTACCACTCCCGCAGAGCGGGAGTCACGGCGTAAGCGACCAGCGGCCCGGGCCCCACCTCCCCCGCCTTGTACGCCTCAGCGAGCCGGGGCAGGGTCAGAGGAACGTAGACGCGCATGTACGGGACCGCTTTCGCTCGCGTCCGCCGAGACGGACCTTCGTGGCCGTAGAAGACCTTCAGGATACGTGCGGGAGTCCCCGATCGAGGCCCCCTCACCACCCGCGAAGCCGTCCACCCCCGTCCACGGTTTCACCCGGCGCCGCCCCCGGAACACCGCGCCCCGCCCTCCCCCGCTCCCCCTGATAGATGAACCCCAACCGCCCCACCCCCCGCCCCCACGCCCCTTGCGAACCCCGCCTCCACCCCCGTACAAGATCCCCAACAGGAAGTTACCCACCGGTACGAAGGAGGCGCCTCATGCGCAAGGTGATGACCAGGCCCCGCCCCCGCCCCTCCGCGTCCCGCCCGTCCACGGGCCGCCCACCGACGCGCAACGACTCCCGCCGCCCCACGGACCGCCGCCCGCCGGACCGCCGGCCAAGGACGGTCCCGGCCCAGCCGCCCCCGCACCCCACGGAGGTCTTCGCGGAACGCCTCCTCCTCGTCCTCAGCGGCCAGCGCCCCCTGTACTGGGCGGCCCGCCACATCGCCAACACGGCGTACGACGAACTGGCCCGCCTGGCAGAGCTCAACCCGCTCGGTACGGACGGCCACCGCCCCACGCTCCAGCGCGTCGGCCACTACCAGCCCCACCCCGAGGCGTACGAGGTCTTCGCCCGCGTGGCGACGGGCCCGCGGCTGCGCGCGCTGGCGTTCCGCCTGGCCCTGGGAGCGGACAGGAGGTGGCGCTGCACGGCGGTGGAACTGGAGACGGGAAGGCGGTGAGGAACGAGGGCAGCGAAAAGGGGCCGGAAGCACTGCCTCCGGCCCCTCCTGCACACGCCGCTCACGACGCACCGCTCACGACGCGTCCCTCACAGCCCGCTCACGACGCACCGCTCACGACGCGTCCCTCACAGCCCGCTCACGACGCACCGCTCACGACACCCCACGCACTCCCGCTCCACGGCGGGGAGCCGGGGGCAGCCGCGCTACTTCTTGCGGCGCCGCCCACCCTTCTGAGCCTTGCGCCGCTCCGCCCGGGTCATGCCGTCCGCCTCGGACCGCACACCCGAACCATCCGTGGTGAAGTCGCCCTCGTCGACGCCGCCCTCCGCGTTCGGCGCCTGGAAGTGCAAGCGGTCGGGCCGCTGCGGGGCTTCCAGACCCTTGGCGCGGATCTCGGGCCGCGACCCGGCACCCGCCCCGGCCGGAACCGCGTCCTGCGCGCCGCCCTTGGTGAGCGAGGTGGCCGCCGCCGCGTCCTCGACCGGGACCTCCTCGACCTGCTGCTCGACCTGGACCTCCAGGTTGAACAGGTAGCCGACGGACTCCTCTTTGATGCCGTCCATCATGGCGTTGAACATGTCGAAGCCCTCGCGCTGGTACTCGACCAGCGGGTCCTTCTGCGCCATGGCCCGCAGGCCGATGCCCTCCTGGAGGTAGTCCATCTCGTAGAGGTGCTCACGCCACTTGCGGTCGAGGACCGACAGGACGACCCGCCGCTCCAGCTCACGCATGATCTCGGAGCCGAGCTGCTCCTCACGCGCGGCGTACTGCTCGTGGATGTCGTCCTTGATGGACTCGGAGATGAACTCGGCGGTCAGACCCGCGCGGTCACCCGCCGCGTCCTCCAGCTCCTCGACGGTGACCTTGACGGGGTAGAGCTGCTTGAAGGCGCCCCACAGCCGGTCCAGGTCCCACTCCTCGGCGAAGCCCTCGGCGGTCTCGGCGGCGATGTACGCGTCGATGGTGTCGTCCATGAAGTGCGCGATCTGCTCGTGCAGGTCCTCGCCCTCCAGGACCCGGCGACGCTCTCCGTAGATGACCTCGCGCTGCCGGTTGAGCACCTCGTCGTACTTCAGGACGTTCTTGCGGGTCTCGAAGTTCTGCTGCTCGACCTGCGACTGGGCGGAGGCGATGGCACGCGTCACCATCTTGTTCTCGATCGGCACGTCGTCGGGGACGTTGGCCATCGACATGACGCGCTCGACCATCTGCGCCTTGAAGAGCCGCATCAGGTCGTCGCCGAGCGACAGGTAGAAGCGGGACTCGCCGGGGTCGCCCTGACGGCCGGAACGACCACGCAGCTGGTTGTCGATACGGCGCGACTCGTGCCGCTCGGTGCCGAGGACGTAGAGCCCACCCAGGGCCTTGACCTCCTCGAACTCCGCCTTGACGGCCCGCTCGGCCTTCTCCAGGGCGGCCGGCAGCGCGGCGGCCCACTCCTCGGCGTGCTCCACGGGGTCGAGGCCGCGCTGGCGCAGCTCCGCCTCGGCGAGGTCGTCGGGGTTGCCGCCGAGCTTGATGTCCGTACCACGTCCGGCCATGTTCGTGGCCACCGTCACGGCGCCCTTGCGGCCGGCCTGGGCGACGATGGTCGCCTCCCGGTCGTGCTGCTTGGCGTTCAGCACCTCGTGCTGGATGCCCCGCTTGGAGAGCTGCTGCGAGAGGTACTCCGACTTCTCCACGGAAGTCGTGCCGACCAGGATCGGCTGGCCCTTCTCGTGCTTCTCCGCGATGTCGTCGACGACGGCGGCGAACTTGGCGACCTCGGTGCGGTAGATCAGGTCGGACTGGTCGACGCGGACCATCGGCCGGTTCGTCGGGATCGGCACGACGCCCAGCTTGTAGATCTGGTGGAACTCGGCGGCCTCGGTCATCGCCGTACCGGTCATGCCGGACAGGCCGCTCTCGTAGCCGTCGCGCTTGTAGAGGCGGAAGAAGTTCTGGAGGGTGATGGTGGCGAGGGTCTGGTTCTCGTCCTTGATGTCCACCCCTTCCTTCGCCTCGATCGCCTGGTGCATGCCCTCGTTGTAGCGGCGGCCGGCGAGGATACGGCCGGTGTGCTCGTCGACGATCATGACTTCGCCGTCGATGACGACGTAGTCCTTGTCCTTCTTGAAGAGTTCCTTGGCCTTGATGGCGTTGTTGAGGTAGCCCACCAGGGGCGTGTTCACCGACTCGTAGAGGTTGTCGATGCCCAGCCAGTCCTCGACCTTGCTCACGCCGGACTCGTGGATGGCGACGGTGCGCTTCTTCTCGTCGACCTCGTAGTCGCCGGTCTCCTCGACGCCCTTGAGGGGGTTGCCGGGCTCGCCCTTGGTGAGGCGGGTGACCAGCTTGGCGAAGTCGCCGTACCACTTGGTGGCCTGGTCGGCGGGGCCGGAGATGATCAGCGGCGTACGGGCCTCGTCGACGAGGATCGAGTCGACCTCGTCGACGATCGCGAAGTTGTGGCCGCGCTGCACCAGCTCTTCCTGCGACCACGCCATGTTGTCGCGGAGGTAGTCGAAGCCGAACTCGTTGTTCGTGCCGTACGTGATGTCGCAGTTGTACTGCTCGCGGCGCTGGGCCGGCGTCATGTTGGCCAGGATGCAGCCGACGCTCAGGCCCAGGAACTTGTGGACGCGGCCCATCATCTCGGAGTCGCGCTCGGCCAGGTAGTCGTTGACCGTGATCAGGTGGACGCCCTTGCCGGAGAGGGCGTTCAGATACGCGGGCAGGGTGCCGACGAGGGTCTTGCCCTCACCGGTCTTCATCTCGGCGACATAGCCCATGTGCAGCGCGGCGCCGCCCATCATCTGGACGTCGTAGTGGCGCTGGCCCAGGACGCGCTTGGCGGCCTCACGGACCGTCGCGAAGGCCTCGGGGAGGAGGTCGTCGAGCGTCTCGCCGTCGGCGTAACGCTCCTTGTATTCCTGGGTCAGTGCGCGCAGCTCGGCGTCGGAGAGGCTGACGAAGTCCTCTTCGATGGAGTTGACCTGGTCCGCGATGCGGTGCAGCTTGCGCAGGATCTTGCCTTCGCCTGCACGCATGATCTTCGAGAGGACGGACACGGGGGTTGGTCTCCTTGCCGGTCGGGCCTGGCATGGTCGGTTTTACTCGTCGGGCAACGGTCATCGTATGCGAGGACCCGGCCGCGCCGGGAGGTCTGCCATGAGGTCAACGGGCGAGGGGCGCCGAAGGTGCCGGGTCATGCCCATGAGGCCCCGCGCGCGGTGTCCACCCGGAGCGCGGGAAAACCCGGGCGGAGCCGGGAACCGGGCCGCACCGGCCAAAACACTGGCCCCGGGGACGGTGTCCCCGCATCATCGCTTGATGGAGCCCGTCACCCTCACCACCGAACGCCTGTGCCTGCGCGTCTTCGCGCCCGAGGACGTCGACGACGTCCACGAGGCCTGCCAGGACCCGGACATCCAGCGCTGGACCTCGATTCCCTCGCCGTACGCGCGCGTGGACGCCGAGAACTTCGTCCTGCGCGTCGTGCCGAGCCAGTGGCAGGCCGACTCCGAGTACACCTTCGCCGTACGTCCCCGTGGCGGCGGCCCCCTGATCGCCGCGGCCAGCCTGCACCACCCGCGCTCGGGCACGTGGGAGGTCGGTTACTGGACGGCCAAGGAGCAACGGGGGCGCGGCCACATGACGGAGACCGTGCTCGGCCTCGCCCGCTGGGCCTTCACGGACCTGCTCTGCACCCGCCTGGAGTGGCGCGCGGAGGTCGGCAACACGGGCTCCCGGGCGGTCGCGGAGAAGGCCGGCTTCACGGTGGAGGGCGTGCACCGCGCGGGCCTGCTGAACAAGGGCACACTCCGGGACTGCTGGGTCGGCGCGCTGCTGCCCTCTGACCTCGGCATGGAGTCTCCGCTCCCGTACCTGCCCGCACGGCTTTGAGGCGGCGGGTGTTTCCTTCCCGCTGTCAGTGCCTGCGCCTATCGTTCCGACCATGACGAGCCTGCCGCGCCCCGCCATCGAACCGCGTCCCGCCCTCGAACTCTCCGCCGACGAGGCCCGCCGCATCGCGCTGCGGGCCCAGGGCTTCCTCGGCGCTCCGGACCGCGGATCCGGCGTGCGGGGCGTCCTGCGCCACCTGGGCGCGGTCCAGCTCGACACCATCTCGGTGCTGGCCCGCTCGCACGAACTCATCCCGTACGCACGCCTGGGCGCCGTGGGCCGCGACACCGTCGAGGCGGCGTACTGGACCGAGACCCACGCCTTTGAATACTGGTCGCACGCCGCGTGCATCCTGCCCGTCGAGGAGTGGCCGCACTTCGCCTTCCGCCGCCGCGCCTACCGCTCCCGCCCGCACTGGCACCACGACCTGCCCGACGGCGCGTACGACCAGGTCATCAAGCAGCTGCGCACGGAAGGCCCGCTCACTGCCACGGAGTTGGGCGGCGCGAAGAACAAGGGCGAGTGGTGGGACTGGTCCGAGTCGAAGATCGCCGTCGAGCGCGCGCTGATGTACGGCGAGGTGGTGTGCACCGAGCGCCGCTCCTGGAAGCGGGTGTACGACCTGGCGGAGCGCGCGATCCCGGACGCGCTGCTCCACGACGACCTGAGCGACGCCGAGTGCCTGCGCCGCCTGGTGCGCCTGGCCGGTGAGGCGCTGGGCGTCGGCACGCGCGCGGACATCGCCGACTATCACCGCCTCAAGGGCGAGCAGTTCGACGCGGTGGTCGCCGACTCGGGCCTGGTGCCGGTGACGGTCCAGGGCTGGTCCAAGCCGGCCTGGGCGGATCCGAAGGCCCTGGAGTCGACGCCTCGCGGCCGGCACCGTACGACGCTGTTGTCACCGTTCGACTCCCTGATCTGGGAGCGGGCGCGCACGGAGCGGATCTTCGGCTTCACCCACCGCCTTGAGGCGTACGTGCCCAAGCCCAAGCGCATACACGGCTATTTCGCGATGCCGCTGCTCGCCGGCGGCAAGCTCCTCGGCCGGGTCGACCCCGCGCGGGAGGGCACCACGCTGGTCGCCAAGCAAGTCGCGCTCGACACCCCGAAGGCGGTCGGGCCGATGGCTCAGGCCCTGCTGGAGGCGGCATCGTGGGTCGGCTGCGATTCCGTACGGGTGGAGCGGGTGAACCGCCCGGAACTGACGGCGGATCTGGTGCGTGCCCTTACCTGATCTCCAGGATCTTCTCCCGCATGGCGTAGACCACGGCCTCCATCCTGGAATGCAGTTGCAGTTTCTCCAGGATGTTGCGCACGTGGTTCTTCACCGTGTTCTCGGAGATGAACAGCTCCTTGGCGATATCGCGGTTGTTCATCCCGGTGGCGACCAGCTTCAGCACTTCCAGCTCGCGGTCCGTAAGCCGCGGCGCGGGCACCAGTCTGCGCTCGTCGGTGCGCTGGATCATCGACTTGAACTCCGTGAGCAGCTTGGAGGCCATCGACGGGCTGATCTGCGACTGGCCGTCGGCCACCGCGCGAATCGCGGTGGCCACCTCGTCCGTGGAGATCTCCTTGAGGAGGTAACCGGTGGCGCCCGCCTTGATCGCGTCGTAGAGGTCGGCCTCCTCGTCGCTGATCGTCAGCATGATGATCTTCGCGCTGGGCGCCACCTCCTTGATGGAGGTGCACGCCTCGATGCCGCCGCGCTTGGGCATGCGTACGTCCATCAGCACGATGTCGGGCAGCAGGTCGGCGGCCTTGTCCACCGCCTCGGCGCCGTCGCCCGCCTCGCCCACCACCTGGATGTCCTCTTCGGCGGCGAGGACGATCTCCAGGCCTCGGCGGAAAAGGGCGTGGTCGTCCACCACGAGCACCCGAATGGGCTCCTTGCGCGGGGCGCCCGCGTCCGTGCCGATGCCGATGCCGTCGTCGGCACCCCGGTGACGCATCGGTCCGAAGCTGTCCGCCATCGTTCCTCCCCCATGAAGGCCGTGGCCTGTTGTGCCTCAGCTGCGCCAACCCATGGCGGCAGCACGCCGGTTGGCCGGCCCGCCCATGATTTCATGCCCGGGGCCGCTCCGGTGCGCGCACTGGTCGCACGAGGGTGCCCCTGGGGGCGCATACGCGCGCTCCAGGGGCACCGGCACGGCGGTCAGGGGCGGCTGCGGTCAGCCGCCGAGAGCGCCGCCTCCGCCACCCGTCTCGGCGTTGGCGACCATGGGGTCGGTGTTGAGGCGGATGACGCCGTAGTCGTAGGCGTGCCGCCGGTAGACGACGCTCGGTTCCTTGGACTCGGAGTCGACGAACAAGTAGAAGTCGTGTCCGACCAGTTCCATCTCGTAGAGGGCCTGGTCGAGCGACATGGGCGCCGCCACGTGCGTCTTCTCGCGGACCACGAGGGGGCCTTCGCCCTGGATCTCCAGCGAGCCGATCTTCTTGACCGGTACGCCGTCGGACTCTTCTTCGCGCGCGAGGGTGCCGTCTCCGTTGAGCGTCGCCGCGTCCGGGACGCGCTCGGCGACTTCAGCGGCCGAGATCCTGCCGTTGCCGCGCCGGTTGTGGCGCTTCTCGTGCTGCTTGCGCAGGCTGGCGTCGAGCTTGGCGGTGGCCAGGTCCAGCGCCGCGTACGGATCGGCTGCCGAGGCTTCCGCGCGGATCACGGGCCCGCGGCTGCGGAGCGTGATCTCCACACGGTCGGAACGGTCGGCCTGACGCGGGTTGGTTTCCTTGGACACCTCGACGTCGAGGCTGATCACCTTGCCGTCGAGCTTCTGGATCTTGTCCAGCTTCAGCTTCTCGGCCACGTGCTTGCGGAACCGCTCGGGCACCTCGGTCTTGCGGCCCTTGACGACGATGTCCACGCAGAACTCCGTTCCCGGATCACTCCGCTTCGGTGGCGGAGCATCTCCCTTTTGCACCAGACTCCGGTTGACTTCCGGAGCCTCGGACTCGGTGACTTCCACCTCCTCCTCCCCCGTGGGCGAGATCTCCACCCCACCGGCTCGGATGATTGCGAAAACGCAAGCAGCCCCAAAGCACCGGCGACCGGCATTCCGATATGCGAGGCGCGGCGTTCGCCATTCCTCACAACCGAACATATCTCGCCCGGGCGGATGTCGTCACCCTCTACTGCGGTGTACCTCCATTCAGGTGTATCCGGCCTCTCATCACCTGCAACGACACAGCATCTCCATCAGTTCCGGTTTATTTCGAAAGCATCCGGCGAAGCGGCGACAACGGCTGCGGTGATCTCGTTCTCCTGGTCCATCAAAGGTCTTCGCACGGCACGCACGGCACGCACGGCCTCCGCCAATGAGGCGCCGGTGGTCATGAGGTCGTCCACGACCACGATCCGGCCCGCGCCCGCTCCGGTGAGCAGTCGGCCGCCTCCGGCGGTCACCTCCAGGGCACCCGCCAGGTTGGCCTGCCGCTGCCGGGAGTCGAGCCCCGACTGATCGGCCACCGCGCGCCGTTGACGCAACACCGCGAGCATTCGCACCGGCACCCCCGCTCGCCGCAGCTCACCCGCGGCGGCGAGCGCGATCCGCCGCGCCGGGTCCTGACCACGCGCCCGTACCGCGGCGCGCGACGACGGCACGGGCACGAGCGACACCGGAACCGGCACCGTGCACCCCTGTGATCCGCCGTGTGTGCCGTCTACCCACGATCCGGTGCCCGTATCACCCCGACGCGGTGTTTCCGGTGGTTCGGGTGTTCCGCCCCGGAGACCGGCCCGCACGGCTTCGGCCAGCGCCGCCCCCAGCGGCCTGGCGAGCCCCAGGGCGCCCCGCTCCTTGTGCGCGAGCAGCGCGGCTCGCACCGCGTCCTCGTACGGCGCCGCCGCGTGCAC
>NZ_JAFEXF010000161.1 GCF_016905445.1 Streptomyces sp. G44 | reverse complement strand
CGGTGGCGCCGCGGCGGCGTCGGCGGGGTCGCCGGGCCCGCTGTCCGCCCAGGTCGGGCGCCCCTTACCAGGGGAGCCCTTCCCCCGCCCCGGGGCAACCGGGGGGCCCCCCCCCACCGCCACGGGGGCCGACGCGGGCCGGCTGGGCCCGGGCCTCACCGCCCCCCGCCGCCCCCCCCCGCCGCCCCCGCCGCCCCCCCCCGCCCCCGCCCCGGCCCCCCAGGAAGAGAGCGCACCCGCATGACGAGCACCGCCGTGCACCGCCGCCTGCGCATCGGCATCGGCGGCATCGGCATCGAGTCCTCCACGTTCTGCCCGCACCGCTCCACCACGGACGACTTCCGCCGGACCCGCGGTCAGGACCTCCTCGACCGCTACACGTGGACGCGGGGAGACGCCGACCTCACCGACCTCGCCGCCACCGTCACATGGGTCCCGCTGCTGCACGCGACCGCGCTGCCCGGCGGCCCGGTGGAGACACAGTCGTACCTGACCCTCAAGGACGAACTCGTCACGCGCATACGGGACGCGGGCCCCCTCGACGGCCTCGTGTACGACATCCACGGCGCGATGAGCGTCGTCGGCCTCACGGACGCCGAGGCCGACCTCACCGAGGCGGTCCGCGCGGCCCTCGACTCCGTCGGCACCCCGCACGGCACGGGGCGCCCCATGATCTCCGCCGCCATGGATCTGCACGGCAACGTCTCCCGCCGCTTCGCCGAACCCGTCGACCTGCTCACCGCCCACCGCCTCGCCCCGCACGAGGACGCCTGGGAGACCCGGGAGCGCGCCGCCCGCAACCTCGTGCGCTGCCTCCTCGACGGCACGCGCCCGCACCGCGCCTGGGTGCAGATCCCCGTCCTCCTGCCCGGCGAGAAGACCAGCACCCGCCTGGAACCCGCCACGTCCCTCTACGCCTCCCTCGCCGACATCGAACGGCTGCCCGGCATCCTCGACGCCGCGCTGTGGGTCGGCTACGCCTGGGCCGACGAACCCCGCTGCCGGGCCGCCGTCGTCGTCACCGGGGACGACGCCGCACGCGCCGCCGCCGAGGCCGCGAAGCTCGCCCGCCGCTACTGGGACGCGCGCCGCGACTTCGCCTTCGTCGGCCCCACGGGCACCGCCGAGGAGTGCGTCGCGCGAGCCGTGGCCTCGGGCAAGCGGCCCTTCCTCATCAGCGACTCCGGCGACAACCCGACGGCGGGCGGCGCGGGCGACCTCGCCTACATGCTGGGCAAGCTGCTCGAACACGAGGCGATCCGCACCGGCAAGGTCACCGCGGTCCACCCCGGCATCACCGACCCGGCCGCCGTCGCCCGCTGCTTCGCGGCAGGCGTCGGGGCGGAGGTGACGCTGAGCGTCGGCGGCAAGGTCGACACCGGCCACGGCGGGCCGTACGAACTCACCGGCACCGTCGTGGCGTTGCAGCGCGCCACCGACCAGAAGGACCGCGCCGAGGGCGGCGCGTACGACCGCGGGACCGACATGGCGGCCGTCCGCACCGGCGGCCTCACCGTCATCCTCGTCGAGCGCCGCAAGCCGTTCCACACCCTGGCCGACTTCATGGGCCCTAGGGAGGGCGGCCTCGGCATCGACCCGCGGACGTACGACATCGTGGCCGTGAAGATCGGCTACCTGGAGCCCGAGCTGCACGACATGGCGGCCGACTGGCTGCTCGCCCTCACCCCCGGCGGGGTCGACCAGGATCTGGCGCGCCTCGGCCACCACCGGCTGGACCGGCCGCTCTACCCCTTCGACGAGGACGCGTTCGACACGGGCGCCGCCCGTGGTGAGGGGCCGGACCTGACACCCGTCGTCCTGGCGCCGCTCGCCGGGTGAGAAGGGGGTGCGGCCGCGGTAAGGGGTCTGCCAGGGTGATCCCTTGGAGCCGTCGGCCCGGAGCCGTCCGCCCACCCGCCCGCAGCGAAGGAGCCCTCCTTGAAGCGTGCCGTCACCCTGCCCGCCCTCGTCTGCCTGCTGGCCGTCACCGCCGCCGCGCCCGCGTCACCCGGCGCGGGCGCGCGGCCCGAACGCCACCACGCGGGCAGTCTCTTGGACGCCGTGCCGAAGAAGGGCATCCTCAAGGTCTGCACGACCGGTGACTACGCGCCCTTCACGGAGTTGGACCCCGCCGCCGAGACGTACCGGGGGGTGGACATCGAGATGGCGCGCGACCTCGCGAAGAGCCTGGACGCCGAGCCGAGGTTCACCGCGACGACGTGGGCGGACCTCACCGAGGACGTCGCCGCGCGCCGCTGCGACATCGGTGTCGGCGGCGTCTCGATCACACTGCCGCGCGCCCGCCGGGTCTACTTCAGCGAACCGACCCGCGAGGACGGCAAGACGCCGATCGTGCGCTGCGCGGACAAGGACAGGTTCGGCGCGGGCACGCTGAAGGACGTCGACAAGGCGGGCGTGCGGGTCGTCGTCAACCCGGGCGGCACGAACGAGCAGTTCGCCAGGGCGAACATCAGGCACGCGACGATCGGGCTCCACCCGGAGAACACCACGATCTTCCAGGAGATCATCGACGGGCGGGCGGACGTCATGATGACGGACGCGAGCGAGACGCTCTACCAGTCGAAGATCCACCCCGAACTCTGCGCCCTCCACCCCGACAGGCCCTTCACGTTCTCGGAGAAGGCGTACGCGATGCCGCGTGGCGACGAGGAGTTCAAGGAGTACGTCGACCAGTTCGTGCATCTCGCGAAGCATGACGGGACGTATGCGGAGTACGAGGACGCGTGGATGAGCTGAGCGTGGGGGCGCGAGGCCGCGAGACGGCGCGGCGGACCGCCGCCCGCCGGGGGGGCAATCAGGTCGGTGCGGCGGCCGCTGAGCGGTGTCCGGCGCCCATGACTGCCCCCAAGAGCGACCTCAGCGTGGAACAGCTTGCCGCGTCCCCGCCCCTCGGCGGACTCCTGCCGTTCCTGGCGGGGCTGTGCATCGCCGCCCTGCTGGTCTGGGCGGTGTGGTTCGGGGTGCGGGTCCGCAACCGCGAGCAGGTGCCGCCCCGGGCCGAGGACCAGCCGCGCCCACCGGCCGGCGGCCCCGTCGGACATCTGGAGGAGAACCGCGAGCCGGACGAAGTCCCCCGAGGCGGCGGGCGTCTGACTCCGCACGAGTTGAAGGGCATGGGCACCACATCGTCCAAGCGCAGCGGCGATCAGCGGCGCCGGCGCTGGGCACCGGGCGGCGGCGGCTTCGGCAGCGGCGGCGACGGCAAGCGCTGACGACCGATCCGGAAAAGTCACCATCGATCAAGCGGTGACGACCGAGCCGCAAAGCGGTGACCCGCACGGAAAACGGTGAGGTCAAACGGTGAGGTCAGCGTGGCCGTGCGGCACCCGCGGCGGCGCGCCGCCGTCCGGCCCTGCGTGTCTCACCGCGCAGGGCCGCCCGTTCCACCTCGTCCGTGCCGCCCCACACACCGGCCGCCTGTCCGGTTTCGAGCGCCCACGCCAGGCACTCGCCGCGCACCGGGCAGCGGGCGCAGACGCGTTTTGCGGCGGCGAGATCCCTCAACGCGAGGCCTGTCGTACCGACGGGAAAGAAGAGGTCCGGATCCTCGTCGACGCAGGCAGCCCTTTGCGACCAATCAGCCTTCTGCAACCATTCCATGGTCGTTCGGGTGCCCATGGCACCGGAACGGAAACTGCCGGGTAGCCCGTGCCGGTCGCCTCGCGCCCGCCAACTGACCTACAGCGCACCCCGTTTGACGGGGCGCGGTACGGGGGACCCGGACACCATGACCGTCCACAAGAACGCCGTGCTCGTACTGGACTGCTCGGAGCCCGAGGCTCTGGCCGAGTTCTACGCCGGACTCCTCAACGCGGAGGTCCGGTTGAGCAAGGACCCCGACTACGTGGAGATCACGAACGAGTCAGGGGTCTGCCTCGCCGTGCACCGGGAGCGCGACTACATCCCGCCGAGCTGGCCCCGCCCGGAGGACTCGCAGCAGGCGCACCTGCGGATCATGGTCGCCCGGCACGACATGGACGAGGCCGAGCGTGAGGCGGTCGGTCTCGGGGCGCGCCCGGTGGAGACCAAGAACAACAACGGGCCCCGGGACACGCGTACGTACTCCGACCCGGCGGGTCACTCCTTCACGCTGGCGGCCATCCCCGAGTGACCTGAGTGACCTCAGTGGTCCACGTGTGCGGTCAACAGGGTGGAGTCCTCCGAACTGACCTCCCTCTCATGTGAGTTGCTGCCCTTCGGGTGACTCTCTGTGGCATCCTTGCCCTCCACACGCACCATTCGCGCGGGGGAGGCGCCACATGGCCGCGGAGTCGAAACCCGCCCGCCCGGACGCGGGTGCGGCGCCGGGCGCGGGAGCGGGTGCCCGAGAACCGGACCCCGAGGGCAGACGCTACTTCTCGGTGCTGTTCCTCGTGCACCTGGTCCTGATGCTGACCCTCGTCGGCGTCGCGGTCGCCGTCCTGCGCATCGGAGACTCGGCGACCGCGCTGACGTTCGCGGGCGGGGGCTTCATCGCGTACGTCTCCGCCATGACGCTCTACGCGCGTCGGGACGAGCGGCAGGAGGTCACGCAGCACCTGCTGGCGTTCCTCGCCGCGTTCCTCGTCGTCGCGCTCGTCGGGGGCGGCGCGTGGTGGTTCCTCGCGACCCGGCCGGAGAACGTGTCGGGTGACGCGCGTCTGAGCGGCGGCACGATCGGCGCCGACGCCACGGCGAGGCTCGTGGTGGACGCCGAGCCGGGCGACAACGACCGGCTGCGGCTGACGTTCACGGCGCGGGACAGCGTGGCCGGCGCCTCTCCCTGCCTGCGCCTGGGCAAGGTGAGGTTCGTGGGCGCCGACATCGAGGCCATGGCTCCCATCGCCCTGAAGGAGACGCTCACCGCCACCCTCGCGCTCGACGACCCCGGTCCCGAGGTCGTGGTCGACCTCCAACTCGTCGGCAGCGCGGACTGCCGGGTCGAGCTCACGCTGGAGAAGGCGGAGTACCGCCGGTAGCCCAAGGAGAGTGTCATGCCCCGCAGAGCGCCAAGCCCCCGCCTCGTCACCGCCGCGTGCGTGCTCGCCCTCTCCCTTGTCGCCGCGTGCGGCGGCGGGTCCGACGGCGGGAGCGGTACGGGTGCCGCGTCGCCGACCCGCTCGGACGGTTCGGGCGAGGGCGGGCAACCGTCGCTGTTCGACAAGAAGACGCTGAACATCGCGGTGAAGAAGGGGCAGCCAGGCTTCAGCACACGCAGCGAGGAGGAGGACGACTTCGCCGGGTTCGAGGCGCAGTTGGTGCAGTTCCTCAGCAGCGACCTGGACTTCCGGGCGGCGGACTGGGACGTGCAGTCACGCAACCGCGAGAAGGTGCTGCGGGAGCGCAGCATGGACCTGGTGATCGCCACGTACTCCATCACGGAGCCGCGCGACAAGAAGATCGACTTCACCGCCCCCTACCTCAAGACCTACCAGGGCGTGCTCGTGCGCGACGACGAGAACGGGATCAAGCGGCTGGCAGATGTCGACGGCAAGGGGGTGTGCAGCGTGCGCGGCTCCACCGGCGACCCCGGGAGCGA
This sequence comes from Streptomyces sp. G44, assembly GCF_016905445.1. Lineage (GTDB taxonomy): Bacteria > Actinomycetota > Actinomycetes > Streptomycetales > Streptomycetaceae > Streptomyces. The sequence continues at coordinate 11,863 of NZ_JAFEXF010000161.1, read as the reverse complement.
GACGGACAGGAAGGCGAAGCAGGCGGTCCGTGACGCGCTGGGGCCCAGCGTGGAGGTCGGGCTCCGCAACAGCTACAAGACCTGCGTCAGGGAGCTGATCAGGGGGAACTTCGACATCGTCTGGACGGACAAGATCATCCTTGAGGGCTTCGCGCAGGACCCGCGGTACGCCGGTGACGTCAAGGTCGTACGGAACATCACGGTGAAGAAGCAGCAGTTCTACGGCATCGGCCTGCGCGAGGGCCACACGGAGGACTGCCGCAAGCTGAACGACGCCCTGAAGCGCTTCCTCGACACCCAGTGGGCGCTGGCCTTCCGGGCGCACTTCCCCGGCATCACCGAACGCGTCGCCGGCTTCGAGCAGCAGTACAAGCCGACCGACGACGAGTTCGAGGCGTTCGCCGGGACGTCGTGCGGGGGCCAGTAGCGGGAGGTGTGCGTGACCTGGCTACCGGCCCCCCCGCGGTGAGGGCGTTCAGACGGACCGGTGGTACTGCTCCGGCACGTGCACCTCGGCGCCCAGCTCCCGTCCCGCGCGCCGCGCCCACGACGGGTCGCGCAGCAGCTCGCGTCCCAGCAGGACGGCGTCCGCCTCGCCGTTGGCGACGATCTTCTCGGCCTGCTCCACCTCGGTGATCAGGCCGACGGCGGCGACCGGCAGCCCCGCCTCGGCCTTCACCCGCGCGGCGAACGGCACCTGATAGCCCGGCCCGACCGGAATGCGGACGCCCGCCGCGTTGCCGCCCGTGGACACGTCGAGCAGGTCGACGCCGTGCTCCTTGAGCCCGGCGGCGAAGCGGACGGTGTCGTCGGCCGTCCAGCCCGCCTCGTCCAGCCAGTCGGTGGCCGATATGCGGAAGAACAGCGGCTTGTCCTCCGGCCACACGGCGCGCACGGCGTCGACCACTTCGAGGGCGAAGCGCGTGCGGTTCTCGTACGAACCGCCGTACGCGTCGGTGCGCTTGTTGCTGTGCGGGGAGAGGAACTCGCCGATCAGGTAGCCGTGCGCGCCGTGGATCTCGGCGACCTCGAAGCCGGCGTCCAGCGCGCGCCGCGCGGCGTCGGCGAACTCGCCCACGATCGCGCGGATCCGCTCGACGGACAGCTCGGTCGGCACGGGATGGCGCTCGTCGAAGGCGAGGGGGCTGGGCGCGACGGGCTGCCAGCCGTACTCCTCCGGCCCCACGGGCGCGCCGCCCTTCCACGGGCGGCCGGTGGACGCCTTCCGCCCGGCGTGCGCGATCTGGATGCCGGGGACGGTGCCCTGGCTCTTGAGGAACGCCGTCGTCCGGCGGAACGCCTCGGCCTGGGTGTCGTTCCAGATGCCCAGGTCATATGGGCTGATGCGGCCCTCGGGGCTGACGGCGGTGGCCTCGACGATGATCAGGCCCGTGCCGCCGGTGGCCCGCGCCGCGTAGTGCGCGAAGTGCCAGTCCTGCGGGACGCCCGCCTGGGACCCCTCCGGCGGCGCCGAGTACTGGCACATCGGGGGCATCCAGACCCGGTTCGGGATCGTCAGCGATCGCAGGGTGTACGGCTCGAACAGCGCGCTCACGGCAGACTCCATTCCTCACGGCTGGTGAACTGCTCGTACGGTAGTCCTCGTAGTACGGTGACTGTCAAACTACGGTGGCTCTCGTACAATGGCGCCAGACGACATCGGGGCGCGAAGAACGCCGGACGAAGGGGAGCCGTCATGACGACCGCCACCGCGAGCGGCAGGACGCTCGCCCACCCCGAGCCGGCCGACATCCGGCTGGAGGCGGTGCTGCACGCCCTCGCCGACCCCATGCGGATGCGGGTGGTCCGGGATCTCGCCCGGGAGGAGGGCGCCGAGCTGTCCTGCTCGTACTTCGCCCTGCCCGTCACCAAGTCGACGAGCACGCACCACTTCCGGGTGCTGCGCGAGAGCGGTGTGATCCGGCAGATCTACCGCGGCACGGCCAAACTGAGCGTGCTGCGCCGTGAGGACCTGGACACGCTCTTCCCCGGCCTCCTCGACAGCGTCCTCGCCGCCGCCGCCCGCGAGGCGGAACGGCTCGGCCCCGACACCTGACCTCGACGCGCGGGCTCCCGGACTACCGCCCCGCGCCCTGCGCCGCCCGCCGCAGCCCCGCCCAGTCGGGGATCTTCACCACGCCGCGCCCGAGCGAACGCCCGAGCTCCGCCTCCGCGCGCTCGATCGCGAGCCACCCCGGCCACTCCACCGGCCGCAGGCCCGCCGCACGCAGCCCGGCCACGGGGTCCTCGGGGAGTTCCTTCCGTACGAGGCCGGGGGCGTCGTCGAGCAGGGACCGCACCGTCTCCTTGGCGCACGGGCGGTTCGTGCCGATGACGCCGGTCGGACCGCGCTTGATCCACCCGGCCACGTACTCACCCGGTGACGGCACCCCGTCGCGCAGCACCCGCCCGGCAGCGTGCGGCACCGTTCCGCGCTCCGGGTCGAACGGCAGGCCGTCCAACGGCACCCCGCGGTAGCCGACCGAGCGCAGGACCAGCTGGGCCGGGATGTCCTCGTACCGCCCCGAACCCTCGACGCCGCCCCGGCCGTCCGGCAGCGTGCGCTCGAACCGCGCCGCGGCGACGTGCCCCGCGGCTCCCGCCGTCAGGGCGACCGGGCGCAGGAAGAACCGCAGCCGGATCCGCCGGGGCAGCCCGCGGGCCGGACGCTCGGCCCAGCCGCGCAGCACCTCGACGTTGCGACGGCTCGCGGCGGGCAGCCCCGAGGGATCGGCGTACGCCGGGTCGAGGGCCAACTCCGCCGGGTCCACGAGGACTTCGGTGTCCGGGAGCGAGCCAAGCTCCCGCAGCTCCTTGGTGGTGAACCGCGCCTGGGAGGGCCCGCGCCGCCCCACCATGTGCACCTCGCGCACCCGGCTCCCCGCGAGGACGCCGAGCGCCGCGTCCGGCATGTCGGTGGGCAGCAGCTCGGTGACGCCGCGCGCCAGGATGCGGGCGACGTCCACCGCGACGTTGCCCACGCCGATGACGACGGCCGACTCCACGCCCCGTACGAAGCCGTCCTGTTCGAAACCGTCGGTCAGTACGTCCGGATGCGCGCTGTACCAGGAGACGAACTCGGTCGCCGAGTGACTGCCCGGCAGCTCCTCGCCCGGCACCCCGAGCCTGCGGTCCGCCGCGGCGCCGACGCAGTAGACCACCGCGTGGTACAGGCCGAGGAGCCGGGCCGGCGGCAGCCCGCCGGGGCCGATCTCGACACCCCCGAGGAAGCGCACGCGCTCGTGTTCCAGGACCGCGCGGAGGCTGCCCTGCAACGACTTGATCTTCTCGTGGTCCGGCGCGACGCCGTACCGCACGAGGCCGTACGGGCACGGCAGCCGGTCGAGCACGTCGACCCGCACCCCCGGCACCCGGTCCTGCTCGACGAGGGACTGCGCGGCGTACACCCCGCTGGGGCCCGAACCTACGACGGCGACGTGCAGCACGGTGGTGCTCCCTCCGCGAGGTGACCCCGACGGTCTCAGGATCGCACTCGCGGTGGCCGCTGTCAGGAGTGTGCGCCGAGAGGGTGACGCCGCGCCCCGGAGGGGGCTCCCCCCGGGGCGCGGCGCCGACGGAGGGGACCGGTGCGGGCTCAGTCCATCTGCCGCATCCGGCTGATCTCACTCGTCTGCTGCGCCACGACGTCGTTGGCCATCTCCTCGACCTGGAGGTTGTTGCCCTCGGCGAGGGCGTCCGCGGCCATCGTGACGGCCCCGCTGTGGTGCGTGATCATCAGCTTCAGGAAGAGCTGGTCGAACGCCTTGCCCTTCGCCGCCCGCAACCGCTCCAGCTGCGCGTCGGTGGCCATCCCCGGCATCGTCGCGTGGTCGTGGCCGTCGTCGTTGCCGTGTCCGTGTCCGTCGCCGTGAGCGTGCCCGGCGTCCTCGCGCGGCCCGCCGTGCCGCTTCAGCCAGCGCTTCATGGCGCCGATCTCCGGTCCCTGCGCGGCGCCGATGCGGGACGCGAGGCGCTTCACCTTCCCCGACGCGGCCCGCTTGGGGGCGAGTCCGGCCATCGTCAGCGCCTGGCCGTGGTGCACGATCATCATCTGCGTGTAGGTGAAGTCCGCCGCGTTGGGAGTGTCGTCGTCGACTCTCCTCTCCGCCGCCTCCTTCGCCGACATGGTCTCCGCGGCCTCGCCCGGCTTGCCGGGGACGATCACGGAGGGGCCGGGCGGCGCCTCGGGCCCGGCACCGGACTTCGGGCCGCCGCCGGCACCGGAGTCACAGGCACCGAGTGCGAGAACGGCGGTCGTCATGAGTGCGGTGAGGGCGGACGTACGACACTTGAGCAGCACAGCGACCTCCTGCGACGCGGGGGCGGGTCGGGACCGTACCGGTTCGGGGGCGAGCACCGGTACCGGTCACCGGTCACCGGACACTTCGGTGACGAGCGCTCCGCCCTCTGTTGATATGCGCATGGCGAGCACGATACTGCGGGTGTCCGTGAACCGTTCGACTTCGAACGGCGACAAGGGAGGACGCAGTGACCCTGTTGAACACATCCCGAACCCGGCGCAGACGACTGGGTGTCGGCGCCGCGGCGGCCGGCCTCCTCGCCGCGCTGCTCACCGCGGCGCCCGCGGGCGCGACACCCGACCCCGGTGACGCGCCCGCCGCCCCGAAGAGCGTCTCCAAGAGCGACGCCGCCGAGGCCCGGAAGGCCATCGAGCGCGGCGAGATACCGGCGCCGGACGAGGTGGTCCACTCGGCCAACATCGAACACGTGGCCAATGTCCCCAAGGACGCCGTGCCCGGCATGAACACCGACCTCGCCTTCCAGGGGAGGTACGCGTTCGCGGGCAACTACGACGGCTTCCGCATCTTCGACATCAGCGACCCGAGGAAGCCGCGTACGGTCTCGCAGGTCCTGTGCCCGGGAGGCCAGAACGACGTCTCCGTCTCGGGGGACCTGCTCTTCCTGTCCACCGACTCCTCGCGGAGCGACAACTCGTGCAGCAGCACCTCGCAGCCCGCCACGGAGAAGTCCTCCTGGGAGGGCATGAAGATCTTCGACATCAGCGACAAGGCGAACCCCAAGTACGTCGCGGCCGTCGAGACCGCCTGCGGTTCCCACACGCACACGCTGGTGCCGGAGCGGCGCGACGTCTACGTGTACGTCTCCTCGTACTCCCCGAGCGTGAACTTCCCCGACTGCCGGCCGCCGCACGACGGCATCTCCGTCATCAAGGTGCCGCGCAAGGCCCCGGAGAAGGCCGCGGTCGTCAACTTCCCCGTGCTCTTCCCGGGTGAGGGCCCCGACGGCGGCGGCAACCCGGGCGGGCCCACCAACCCGGGCGTCTCCAAGACCACCGGCTGCCACGACATCACCGTGCTGCCCTCCGAAAATCTCGCCGCGGGCGCGTGCATGGGCGACGGCATCCTCTTCGACATCGAGGACCCGGAGAACCCGAGGATCATCGACCAGGTGCAGGACAACGAGAACTTCGCCTTCTGGCACTCGGCGACCTTCAACCAGAAGGCCGACAAGGTCGTCTTCACCGACGAGCTGGGCGGCGGCAACGCCGCCACGTGCGACGAGGCCACCGGGCCCGAGCGCGGCGCCAACGGCATCTACGACATCAAGGGCAAGGGCGACAAGCGCGAGCTGGTCTTCAAGAGCTACTTCAAGATCCCGCGCCACCAGGCTGCTTCCGAGAACTGCGTGGCCCACAACGGCTCGCTGATCCCCGTCAAGGGCAAGGACCTCATGGTCCAGGCCTGGTACCAGGGCGGCGTCTCCGTCTGGGACTTCACCGACTCGACCAGGCCCAGGGAGATCGGGTACTTCGAGCGCGGCCCCTACACCACCGACAAGATCACCGTGGCCGGTTCGTGGTCGGCGTACTACTACAACGGCCGGATCTACTCCAACGACATCATGAAGGGCCTCGACGTACTGAAGATCAACGACAAGCGGACCCAGCCCGCGCAGCGGGTCCGCCTGAGTGAGCTGAACGTCCAGACGCAGCCCGACTACTTCGACCGACGCGACGGACGGGACTGAACACGACCGACGCACACCGCGTCAAGAGGTCCGCGGCCGGCGGAACGACAGCGTCGACGACGTCCCGTCGGGCGGCATGCCGCTCGGCGGGACGCCCAGCTTCCAGTCCAGGCCGTACCGCTCGAAGAGTTCGGCGCGCAGCGTCGCCTGCGGCATCGGCGCGCCCGGGATCAGCAGGGCGAAGACCGCGCCCATCAGGAGGGCGCGCAGCAGCGGGTAGTCCGTGTCGACGTCGGCCGACCCGTACCGCGCCACGGTGTCGCGCAGCAGTTCGGCGAGGCGCTGCTGCTCCGGGCACTGCACGAAGCCTTCCGCCTGGAGGATGCCCGCCATGTGCGTGCGCATCAGCAGCGGTTCGTCGCGGGCCAGACCCAGGATCGCGTCGATGGCCCGCGCCAGCCGCTCCGCGCCGGCCACCTCGCCGGCGGGGCTCGGCTCCCGCTCCAGGGCCGCCGCGAGGGTGCGGTGCATCAGCCGGTGCACGGCCGACTGGAGGAGCTGGCGCTTGCCGGGGAAGTAGTACGAGACCAGCCCGCGGGCCGCGCCCGCCCGGTCGGCGATGTCGCCGAGGGTCGTGGCCTCGTAACCCCGCTCGGCCACCAGCTCGACCGTGGCTTGCAGCAGTCGCTCGCGGGAACGCCTGCGCAGCTCTTCATTGACCGCTGGGCTACGCGGGGACATTCAATAACTCCTGCGTTGACTGGCTCCGAGCCAATATACTCGGAGAGTCCCGTGACAGGGCCCTCCTGCGGGCCCGCACGGGCCGGGCCGGCCTGGGGCAGGCAGCGCTGCGGGGGAGTGTTGCCTGCTCACAGGCGGTCTGGTCGCCGCCACCTGACTGGTCACGGACCGCCCACAGCTCGGCTGGCTGCGCCGCCCTCGGTGGATTCGACGCGGAACAGCGTTCCGGAGAGGTCGAAGAGGACGCCCCTGATCGTCATGGGCAGGATCCTCCGGGAGCGGCCGATGGACGGTCAAGCCCGGCTGAGGGCGGCGGACCGGCGGTGGCTTGATGATGACGGAGGGGCTACGGCGTCCCCGTACCCGTACGGCTGCCGGGCCCGCGCGTGTACGTCATCACCGCCAGCGCCACCGTCAGCGCGCCCAGCAGCCAGCCGCCGAGGACGTCGGTGGGCCAGTGCACGCCGAGCCAGACGCGGGTCGCGCCGACGCCCGCCACCGACACCACCGCGAGGGCCACGGCCACGCGCCACGCCGCCCGGCGCACGCCGTACAGCCGCATCAGCCACAGCAGCAGGCCGCACACGACCGCCGCCGTCATCGCGTGGCCCGAGGGGAACGCCGCGTAGTGCGCGGAGTCCACCGGGTCCGGCCACACCGGGCGGGGACGGTCCACCGCCGCCTTCAGGAACTGCTGCACCATGGAGGCGAGCAGGCAGGTCCCCGCGAGCCAGAGCGCGAGCCGCCGGGCGCCGCGCACGGCGAGCCAGACCACCACCACCGCGCACAGCGCCCGCATCGTCCACGGATCCCACACCCAGTCGGTCAGGACCCGGCTGGCCCGGGTGACGCCCGGGTCGGCCACCGCCCAGCGGTGGGTGGTGCGCGAGACGGCCTCGTCCAGGGAGATCAGCGGGCCCCACTCCAGCTCCACCAGGAGGAGGAGCAGCAGGGAGGGGACGCCGAACAGGACGGCGGCGAGCGCCGCCCGGTGGGCGGCCGGTCGGGTCGGGGTGTCCAGTGGGGCGGGGTGCATAAAGAGATCCTCGCCGAAAGAGGCGGTCTTACGCCCTCTCGGGCCGTCTGGTGTGGCGGCCCACAGCGGCCCACGGCGGCTCATGGCGACTCGCGGCGGTTCGCGGCGGCTTACGGCGGTTCACGGCGAGCGGCTGTGTGTGATGTCCGGCGGGCGCCCTGACCGGCGCTGTCCCGCTCCCCGGGCGCGGCGGCCGCCGCGCCCGGCGCCGTGTCCGGCCCGCGTTCCGCGCAGTGCGGGCACCGCTCGCGGCCGTCCCACGCGGACCAGCCGAAGTCGGCCGGCGTGAGGGCGTGCCCGTCCAACTCGTCGCGCACGGCCTTGCGGTAGGCCCAGACGGCGTCCAGGTAGGGGTGGTAGACGTCGTGGAACGCGGGGGTCGAGATGCCGGCGCCCGCGGCGACCACCCTGCGCAGGGCGCGGAGGCGTTCGAACATGGTCTGGCCCATGCCTGCCACCCTGGTGTCGGCGTCGAGGAAGAGGCGCTCGCGCACCTCGTAGACGCGGGCGTTCGTCAGCGCCGAGCGGCTCGCTTCCTCCAGGTCGGCCGCCGGGTCGCTGTTCTGCGCGAGGCGGCGCAGCTCGGTGTGGGCGGCGCCCGCCGCCGAGATGAACTCCGTGTAGACGTCCCGGCGGCGTGCCTGAAGGGCGCGGCGGTGTTCCTGCCGGGTGCGCAAACGGTCGGCCAGGACCGTACCCGCTATCGCGATCAGACCGCCACCGAGCGTGGCGACCAGTGTTCCCCACTCCATACTGGCTGCCCCCCGCCGCGTCCCTCGTACCGGTACCGCCCAGGATCTGCCGGGCGGAGCCCTAGCCCAGCGCGCGCAGCCCCGGGACGAACGTGACGAGGACGGGGATCACCGGCACCAGCGCCGCGGTCGCCGTCAGGCGGAGCCTGCGGCCCGCGGTGAGGCGCGGGCGGGCGGAGAGCAACCGGTGCACGCGCTGCGGTACGTGCGCCTGCGGTGTCGGACAGGGGCCGAAGACGCCGCGGTCCTCGTTCAGTTCGACCAGGGCGAGCGCGATCGTCAGCCTGCCGAAGCGGCGCGAGGCCACGTCGTCGGCGGCCAGCTCCACCAGGCGGTGCATCTCGTCGCGGAACGCCGCGAAGACCCGTACCTGGGGGAACCCGGCGGCCAGCGCGCCCGAGCAGTGCAGCAGCCAGTCGTGCCGCGCCTGCGCGTGGCCCTGCTCGTGGGCGAGCACCGCATCGAGCTGGCGCCCCTTGAGGCGGCGCAAGGCGGCCGTGGTGATGACGAGTCGGGGCGCCTGGCCCGGCAGCCACCAGGCGTCCGGACGCTCGCCCTCCAGGACGACGAGACGGTCGGCGCCCGGCTCCTCGCCGGGCAACAGCGGGGCGCGTTCGAGGAGTTCGCTCCGGCGGCCGGACCGGCGTGCCCGCGCCAGGGCGATCTCGCGCGTCAGCATCGCCGCGGTCCACACGCCGCCGCAGGCCAGCGTCACGGCCGTGGCCGCGGCCCAGGGTGCCGGGGCCTGGAGGGCGTACGCCTCGACCACGGCGTGCGGGGCGGGCGCGAAGAGGTGGCCGCGCACGGCCTGCCACGCGGCGGCCGCGCTCAGCGTCATGGAGAGCGCGCAGCAGAGCAGGACACCCGCCACCACGCACTGCCAGACCCATAGCGCGACCACGGGTTCGCGCTCCGGCCAGTCGGCCCGCGCGAGCATCCGCGGGGCGAGGACTGCGGTCAGGGCGCCCAGCAGCAACAGCGCGACGGGGACCATCATGCCGCCCAGCCTATGAGGGACGGCTACCCGAGGGTATGGGCTGTCTCCGCAAGTGACGGACGCCACGGCCGGCCGACGGGCGTCGGACAGGAAAGGCGCACAGGAAAGGCGCACAGGAAAGGCGCACAGGAAAGGCGCACAGGAAAGCCGCACAGGAAAGCCGCACAGGAAAGCCGCACAGGAAAGGCGGACAGAAAGGGACTGGAAAGTCGGCCGGGACAGTCCGACGGGAAAGGGGGCGCGGGCGTCGGTATGAAAGGGGGCGCGCGATCGGGTCGCTCCGCGCCGCCCGCCGAGTGGCGCCCGCGTGCGGAGGGCGGCACGCCGTAGTGTCGGACGATGATCGAGACCATCGTGTTCGACGTGGGGGAGACCCTCACCAAAGACGACCGCTACTGGGCCTCTTGGGCGGACTGGTTGCAGGTTCCGCGGCACACCGTCTCCGCGCTCGTCGGCGCCGTCGTCGCCCAGGGTGGCGACGGCCTCGACGCGCTGCGCCTGATCAGCCCGGACATGGACATCGCCTCGGCCCAGCACGCGCGCGAGGCGGCGGGGCGGGGCGAGCACATCGGCGAGCCCGATCTCTATCCCGACGTGCGGCCCGCGCTCGGCGGCCTCCACAAGCTCGGGGTCCGCGTCATCATCGCGGGCAACGAATCCGCGCGCGTCGCCGAACTCCTGCGCGACCTCGACCTGCCCGCCGACCTCGTCGTCACCGCGGGCGACTGGGGCGTGGCGAAGCCGGACCCCGCCTTCTTCACGCGGGTGCTCGAAGTGGCCCAGGCCGGGCCGCGCGAGACGCTGTACGTCGGTGACCACCCCGCGCACGACGTCTTTCCCGCGAAACAGGCCGGACTGCGCACCGCGCACATCCGCCGCGGCCCCTGGGGCCACCTGTGGGCGGACGACCCGGCCGTGGCCGAGGCGGCGGACTGGCAGATCGACAACCTCACCGTGCTCGCCGCGCTGATCGCCCGCTGAGGCCGCGTCGACCGCGGCCGTGAGGAGTCGGCTAGAGCGTCAGCAGCATGGCCAGCATGCCGATGCCCATCGACAGCCTGCACGCCAGTGCCAGCTCCGGCCGGTCTCCCCAGCCGAGGACCGCCGAGCCGCCGCCGGGGCCGACCGCGACCGGCCCCGCGGGAACGAGCCGGGCGCCGGACCACAGGACGTACCCGGCGAAGTAGAGCAGGAGGGCGCCGGTCAGCGGAGGCAGGCCCGCGCCCCCGTGGCCCGCGTGCGCGCCCGGCGTCGTGATCATCGCGGCCGACATGTAGGCCATGGCGAACGCGCCGACCAGATGGTGGAGATGGTGACGGCTCGCGCGCGCGGCCCAGAGCGCGTGCAGCGTCGCCGCGCCGAACACCGCCGCGTACCCGAGCCAGGCCCAGCGCGGCAGGGCGACGACCGCAGCGGGCACGGCCATCACCGCCATTCCGAAGCCCATGAGCGCCTCGCCGCCCGCGGTGCGGCGCTGTTCCTCGATCCGGCTGCGCATCCGCAGCACGCAGTAGGAGCCACTCACCGCGCACAGTGCGACGAGCAGCCAGGCGGCCTGCACCGGTCCGTGCACCGCGACCTCCCCCTGTCGAGATGTTCTCGGCGTCCTTGTCGCGTCGTCGTCCGGTCGATGCCCGGGGCCGTGCGGCCGTACGCGAGCGCACGGGGGTGCGCGGGGGAGCACAGGGGGAGCGTTGTGGGTCCCGGGCTCGGCGCGACGCCGGCGACGACGCTCGGAACAGCGACCGCGAGCGCAGATCTTTTCTAGGTAAAACACTTGCTAATGTTTTAGGTATGAGCAGTACTCCGCCGTCCCCGCACCCCGCCCGCCGCCCCGCACGCCCCCGCAGGCTTCCGCTCGCCGGTGTGCTGCGCCCGGGAAAGCCGTCCGACATCTGGTTCAAGCCCGCTTGCAGCGTCGTCGTCGCCACCGCGATACCGAACCTGACCCTCCTCGTCCTCGGGCGGCTCGACCTCGTGATGTACACGATGGCCGGTTCGTTCTGCGCCCTGTACGCGCACAACCTCCCCTACGCCGCCAGGGCGCGTGCCCTGGCCTGGGTCGTCGCGGGGATGTCCGCCGGGGTGGCCGTGTCCCTGGTCACGGCCTCGCTGACCGGCTCGGCCGCGGTCCTCGTCGCCGTCGGCGCGGTCCTCGCCGCCGCGCAGAAGACGCTGTGCGACGCGACCCGCATCGGGCCGCCCGGCCATCTGATCTTCACCTTCATCAGCTCGGCCACTCTCTTCGCCCCGCAGAGCCTCGGACAGGTCCCCGGCCACCTCGCGCTCACCCTCGCCGGGGGAGCCGTGGCCTGGCTCGTCTGCATGGCGCCCGCCCTGCTGCGCCCGCACGGCCCCGAGCGCAGGGCCACCGCCCGCGCCCTGAAC
>NZ_JAFEXF010000160.1 GCF_016905445.1 Streptomyces sp. G44 | reverse complement strand
GCGCGGGAGAGGGCGACGCCTGCCCGGAGGGGGACGCCGGCTTGGGGGCGGCCTGCTTGCGCGGCGCGCCGGGCTTGGCCGCGGACTTGCCGCCGCCGCCCTGGAATGCGTCAGTCAGTTTGCGTACCACGGGCGCCTCGATCGTCGAGGACGCCGAACGTACGAATTCACCGAGTTCTGTGAGCTTGGCCATGACGACCTTGCTCTCTACTCCGAACTCCTTGGCGAGTTCGTATACCCGGACCTTAGCCACTTCGCTCCTTTTAGGTCCGGGTTACGCCGGACCGTCGCTACTTCATGGGCGTACTCATCGCGTGCTCATCGAGTGCTCATCGCAATCTCGACCTACTTCCAACTCGCGGAATACCAAGGCCGCACGGGGTTCCGTGCGACCACGTCTTACGGTGTTGCCTGCTCGGCAACTGTCTCGACAGCTCGGCGCAGCGCCTCGGTGCCGAACGGTCCCTGGGCTCGGAAGGCCCTGGGAAACGCCCGGCGGCGGACCGCCAGGTCAAGACAGACCGGGGCGGGGTGCACGTACGCACCCCGGCCGGGCAGCGTACCGCTTGGGTCGGGGACGCAATCGCCCTCGATCGCCACGATGCGCAGCAGATCACTCTTGGCCGCTCGCTCCCGGCACCCCACACAGGTGCGCTCAGGGCGTGCGCGGGCATGCGTCCGGCCAGACACGCTTAAGTCTACCTCCCCGTACCGACCTCACCCATGCCGGGCGAAAATCGAACGGCTACTCGCCACATACTGTCGTGTTCCAAGCGGTGATCGCCCGGATTTATTCCCGCGGCCGCCTCCGGAGCGGTTTCCCGCCTCGCGGAGAGGGCCGCGGCGCCGGTCGGCTACTGCTCGGGCTGCTCGGTGTCGGGCCTGATGTCGATGCGCCAGCCCGTGAGCCGCGCGGCCAGGCGGGCGTTCTGGCCCTCCTTGCCGATGGCCAGCGAGAGCTGGTAGTCCGGCACGGTGACCCGGGCCGAGCGGGCGGCGAGGTCGACGATCTCGACCTTGCTGACGCGGGCCGGGGAGAGCGCGTGGGCGACCATGTCCGCCGGGTCGTCCGACCAGTCGACGATGTCGATCTTCTCGCCGTTGAGCTCGGCCATGACGTTGCGCACGCGGCTGCCCATCGGGCCGATGCAGGCGCCCTTGGCGTTGAGCCCCGAGCGCGTCGAACGCACGGCGATCTTGGTGCGGTGGCCGGCCTCGCGGGCGATGGCCGAGATCTCGACGGAACCGTCGGCGATCTCGGGCACCTCCAGCGCGAAGAGCTTCTTCACCAGGTTCGGGTGGGTGCGCGAGAGCGTCACGGACGGGCCGCGGACACCCTTCGCCACCCGGACGACGTACGAACGAAGGCGCATCCCGTGGGGGTACTCCTCGCCCGGGACCTGCTCCTGCACCGGCAGGATGGCCTCCAGCTTGCCGATGTCGACCAGCACGTTCTTCGGGTCGCGGCCCTGCTGGACCACGCCGGTGACGATGTCGCCCTCGCGCCCGGCGTACTCACCGAGTGTCGCGTCGTCCTGGGCGTCGCGCAGCCGCTGGAGGATCACCTGCTTGGCGGTCGTCGCGGCGATGCGGCCGAAGTCCGACGGGGTGTCGTCGAACTCCTTGGGCTCCTGGCCCTCTTCCAGATCCGCCGGGTCCTCCGTCGCCCACACCGTGACGTGGCCGCTCTCGCGGTCCAGCTTCACACGGGCACGACGGAAGCTTCCCTCGGTGCGGTGGTAGGCGATGAGGAGGGCCGACTCGATCGCCTCGACGAGCAGGTCGAAGGAGATCTCCTTCTCCCGCACCAGACCCCGCAGGGCACTCATGTCGATGTCCACGGCTACGCCTCCTCCTCTTCCTTCATGTCCTTCTGGTCCTTCTTGTCCTTGCGGTTGAACTCGACCTGCACCCGGGCCCTGTCGATCTCCGCGAAGGCGATCCGGCGGCTGGTGGGCTTGCGGCCCTTCACGCCGGGCACTTCGAGGTCGAGGCCCTCCTCGTCCACCGCGAGGATGCGGGCGGTCAGCTCGCCGCCCTCGGTGAGCTGGAACTTCACCAGGCGGTCCACGGCACGCACGTAGTGACGGTGCTCGGTCAGCGCGCGCTCGGCGCCGGGGGATCCGACCTCCAGGTCGTACTCGCCCTCGCCCATCGCGTCGGTCTCGTCGAGCTTCGCGGAGAGCAGGCGGCTCACTTCCGCGATCTGGTCCAGGTCCACGCCGTCGTCGGAGTCGATGACGACTCTCAGCACTCGCTTGCGTCCGACCGAGGCCACTTCGATCTCTTCGAGATCCAGGTCCTGGGAGCTGACGAGCGGTTCCAGTAGTTGCCGCAGCCTCTCGCTCTGGGTGGTGCTCATCCGGGTGACTCCTCGGCCGCGTGTGCTGTTGTGGGTGCTTGCAAGTCTGCGTGTCAGGTCAAAGGGTATCCGGTCCCGAGGGGTGTTGTGCCCACGTGCGGGGCCCTGTGCCGCTCCGTCCCGAGCCGCTCACCCGTACGGAGACCGTCCGAAGGTACGGTGATCACAGGGCCCGCGCCCCACTCCTTCCTTCGCCCGCGCCTTTTGGCCTTCCTTTCCGAGGACGTCTGCCGTGCCGTCGTATCTCACCGCTCCCCGGTCCCGCCCGGGGCCGGGCCGCAGGAGCCTGCTCGCCGGGGCCGCCGGCGCCGCCTCCGCGGCGCTGCTCACGGGCTGTGCGGACTCCGCCGGCTCCGACGGGGAGGCCTCCGCCGCGCGCCGCCTGCGTGCCCGGGCCGCCCGGGACAGTGCGGAACTGCTCGGGCGGTACGACGCCGTGCTCGCCGCGCATCCCTCGCTCGCCGGGCGGCTCGCGCCGCTGCGGGCGGAGGTGAAGAAGCATGCGGAGGCGTTCGAGGACGGCCGCGCTCCGGCTTCCGGGGCCCCGTCGGCCGCCGGCTCCCGGGCGTCCGCGCCGTCGGGGTCTCGCCCTGGGTCGCCATCGCCGTCGTCGTCCGTCCCGTCGGATCCCGGGAAGGCCGTGAGCGACCTCGCCAAGGCCGAGCGGGAACTGGCCGACCGGCGGGGAGCGGCTCTGGTCGACGCCCCGGCCGCGGAAGCCAGGCTGCTCGCCTCGGTGGCCGCGGCGGGGGCGGCGCACGCGTATCTGCTGACGTTGCCGGAGGGGGACAAGTGAGTGACGGCAAAGGCTCCGGGAGTTCCGAGAGCTCCAAGGACGACGAGCTGAAGGCGGTCCAGGCCGCCCTGAGCGCCGAACACGCTGCCGTGTACGGCTACGGCGTCGTCGGCGGCCGGGTCGGCGAGAAGCGCAGGGACGAGGCGCGTACGGCGTACGACGCGCACCGCGCCCGGCGCGACGAGCTGCGGCGCGCCGTACGCGACCTCGGCGGCGACCCGCAGCCCGCCGACGCGGCCTACGCGCTGCCGTTCCCGGTACCGGACACCGCCGCAGCGGTGCGGCTCGCCGCCGAGCTGGAGGACCGGGTCGCCGGGGTCTACTCCGATCTCGTACGCGCCTCTTCGGGCGCCCGGCGCGGTGACGCGGCCCGCGCGCTGCGGGAGGCGGCGGTCCGGGCGGCGCGGTGGCGGGGCGGGAGCGTAGCCTTCCCAGGGCTCGCCGAGCGGACGGCGCCCGCCTCCGCACCGACGACGCCCAAGGCGTGACGCTCAGGGAAGGGAACACCTCGCGCATGGCTTTCGAACCGCCGCGGCGCCTTGTCACCGCACTCGGCGAGACGGCGCAGGACGGCGACGGCTGGCTGGAGAGACTGCCGAAGGCGGTCGAAGAGGCCGTCGCGGCGCGCGAGTTGTCCGTCGAGCGGGTCCATGTGCCCGGGGGGCGCAGCAGTCTCGTCCTGATGGTCGTCCGGGCCGACGGCACCCCTGCCGTGCTCAAGCTCGTGCCGCCCCGGTCCCGGCCGGAGAGCGAGCGGGCCGCCCTCGCGCACTGGAACGGTCTGGGCGCGGCCCGGCTGCTCGACCCCGAGTGCGCGGACGGGGCGCTGCTTCTTGAGCGGCTGCACCGGGATGTGTCCCTGCGGTCGTTGCCCGAGGCCAAGGCGCTGCTGGAAGCGGCGGGGACCCTGCGGCGGCTGTGGGTGGAGCCGCCCGCCGGGCACCGTTTCGAGACGGTCGCCGAGCGGACGGGGCGGCAGGCCGAGGCGATGCGGGGGTCCGCCGACGCGGACGCGGAGGTCGCTCCGCTGGTCGGCGCGGCGCTCGCGGCGCGGGAGGAGTTGCTCTCGGCGGAGGTGGCGCCGCGGTTGCTGCACGGCACCTTCCGGCAGAGCAAGGTCCTTGCGGGGGATCGGGTGCCGTGGCTGGCCGTGGGGCCGGATCCGGTGGCGGGCGATCCGGCGTTCGATCTGGCGCGGCTGGTGCGGGACCGCGTGGAGGATCTGATCGCCTCGCCGTCCGGTGCGGCGGTCACGCGGCGGCGCGTGAAGAAGCTGGCGGAGTCCCTTGAGGTCGATCAGGAGCGGCTGCGGGGGTGGACGTTGTTCCGGGCGGTGGAGTCGGGGGTGCGGGCGCTGCGGGTGGGGCGGGGGCAGGACGCGGAGCTGTTGTTGGAGTTCGCGGGCTGGTTGTGAGGGTGGGGCGGTGGGGGCCGCCGTGGGTGGCTGCTCTTGGGGTGGAGCCGCGGGCCGTTTGTGGTTGCTCGCGCAGTTCCCCGCGCCCCTCAGGGCGCGGGGTCCGGCGGCGGGTGGGGACGTGCGGGCCGTTTGTGGCTGGGCGCGCCGTTCCCCGCGCCCCTTCAGGGGCGTCGGTTCCGGCCCGTCAGGGCGTCAGGACGTGAGGCGGGTGATGGCCTCTTCCACCGTGAGTTCTTCTCGTTCGCCTGTGCGGCGGTCCTTCAGTTCTACGATGCCCTCCGCGGAGCGGCGGCCCGCTACCAGGATCTGGGGGACGCCGATCAGTTCCGCGTCGGTGAACTTCACGCCCGGGGAGACCCCGGCCCGGTCGTCCACGAGGACGCGCGCGCCCGCGGCGCCCAGCTTCTCGGCGACCTCCAGGGCCAGCTCCGTCTGGAGGGCCTTGCCCGCGGCGACCACGTGGACGTCGGCGGGGGCGACCTCCTTGGGCCAGCACAGGCCCTTGTCGTCGGCGGTCTGCTCGGCGAGGGCCGCCACCGCGCGGGAGACGCCGATGCCGTACGAGCCCATGGTCACGCGGACCGGCTTGCCCTGCTGGCCGAGGACGTCGAGCTGGAAGGTGTCGGCGTACTTGCGGCCGAGCTGGAAGATGTGGCCGATCTCGATGGCGCGGTCCAGCTTGAGGCCGGCGCCGCAGGAGGGGCACGGGTCGCCCTCCTCGACCACCACGACGTCCAGGTAGTCGTCGACCTCGAAGTCACGGCCGCAGACGACGTTCCTGGCGTGCTTGTCCTGCTTGTTGGCGCCCGTGATCCAGGCGGTGCCGGGCGCGATGCGCGGGTCGGCGATGTAGCGGACCTTCGCCAGGCCCTGCGGGCCGACGTAGCCGCGTACGAGGTCGTCGCGGCCCTCGAAGTCCTCGGCGGTGACCAGCTCGACCTCGGCCGGGGCCAGGTGCTCGCCGAGCTTGCCGAGGTCGACCTCGCGGTCGCCGGGAACGCCGACGGCGACGATCTCGCCGTCCACCTTGACCAGGAGGTTCTTCAGGGTCGCGGAGGCCGGGACGCCGAGGTGCTCGGCGAGCGTCTCGATGGTCGGGGTGTCGGGGGTGTCCAGCTCCTCGACGGGGCCGTGCGCCGAGCCGTCGACCGGGGCGAGCGCCAAGGTCACGGCCTCGGTGTTGGCGGCGTAGTCGCACGCCGGGCAGTCCACGAAGGTGTCCTCCCCGGCCGGGGCCGGGGCCAGGAACTCCTCGGACTTGGAGCCGCCCATGGCACCCGCGACGGCCGACACGATGCGGTAGTCGAGGCCGAGGCGCTCGAAGATGCGCTGGTAGGCGCCGCGGTGCAGGGCGTACGACTCGGCGAGGCCCTCGTCCGTGGTGTCGAAGGAGTACGAGTCCTTCATCTGGAACTCGCGGCCGCGCAGCACACCGGCGCGCGGGCGGGCCTCGTCGCGGTACTTGGTCTGGATCTGGTAGAGGATCACCGGCAGGTCCTTGTAGGACGAGCACTGGTCCTTGACGACCTGGGTGAAGATCTCCTCGTGGGTCGGGCCGAGGAGGTAGTCGGCGCCCTTGCGGTCCTTGAGGCGGAAGAGCAGGTCGCCGTACTCGTCGTAGCGGCCAGAGGCCTCGTAGGGCTCCTTGGGCAGCAGGGCCGGGAGCAGGACCTCCTGGCCGCCGATGGCGTCCATCTCCTCGCGGACGACGCGGGCGATGTTCTCGTAGACCTTCTTGCCGAGCGGCAGCCAGGTCCAGATGCCGGCGGCGGTGCGGCGGACGTAGCCGGCCCGGACGAGGAGCTTGTGGTTGAGCGTCTCGGCGTCCGCGGGGTCGTCGCGCAGTGTCTTGACCATCAACCGGGACATGCGCTGGACCTGGGCCATGATGAACTCCTGCTACAAGAAGGTCCCCCTCTGCCCGGGCGGGGCCGGGAGCTCGGGGAAGGGTTTGGCTAGGAGGTTAGCCGGGGCGCGGGCGCGGGCGGAAATCGGTTCCGGTTCAGCCCCGGTGCGGCAGCGGCAACGGGGCGCCCATCACGGCGTACGGCTTGGCGGCGCTGGGGAACAGGACGCGGCGCGCCAGGTCGGTGTAGCCGAGGGAGCGGTACAGGCCGCGGGCCGGGCTCTCGACGTCGATCGCCGAGAGGATCGAGCGGGGCTCGGCGACGCCGTCGGTGATGGTGGTGATCAGTGAGCGGCCGATGCCGCGGTTCTGGTGGCCGGGGTGGACGTGCAGTTCGGTGATGACGAAGGAGTCGTCGAGCCAGCCGTCCAGCTGCCGGCCGCGGAGGTAGGGCTCGACGACCGTCGACCACCAGTGGCGGCGGTCGTTGGGCATGCCGTAGACGAAGCCGACGAGCCGGTCGTCGGAGGTCGTCGCGCCGAACGAGCGGGCGCCGGGGTAGGTGAGGTGGCGCAGCACGATCTGGCGCCGCACGGCCACCTCTTCGTCGCTGAGCCCGAAGGCGTGGGCCTGGACGTCCAGCGCTTCGTCCACCCGCGCGGCGAGGTCCAGGGGCCCGATCACGACGTCGTCAGTCATGGGGCGACCCTACTTCGCGCCGCCCCGCTTCTGAACAGGGCGCTCGGTCGGGGCCAGCGGCGCGGGCCGTTCAGAACAGGACGCTCATGAACGCGCCGACCTCGCGGAAGCCCACGCGTCGGTACGCCGCGCGGGCCGCGGTGTTGAAGTCGTTGACGTACAGGCTGACCACGGGGGCGATGTCCGCGAGGGCGTAGCGCAGGACGGCGGCCATGCCGGGGGCGGCGAGGCCG
The DNA here is from genome assembly GCF_016905445.1 of Streptomyces sp. G44. Classification (GTDB taxonomy): domain Bacteria; phylum Actinomycetota; class Actinomycetes; order Streptomycetales; family Streptomycetaceae; genus Streptomyces. Next base: position 10,180 of record NZ_JAFEXF010000160.1, on the reverse strand, counting down.
CGGCCGCGGTACTCGGGGGCCACCCAGACACCCTGGACCTGGCAGGCGCGGGGGGTGGCGGCGCCGATCTCGGCCTTGAAGACGACCTTGCCGTCGTCGTCGAGGCGGGCGAAGGAGCGGCCCGAGCCGACGAGTTCGGCGACCCGGGCCTGGTAGAGGAGTCCGCCGTCGCCGGCCATCGGGGAGATGCCGACCTCCTCGGTGAACATCGCCACGCACGCCGGCATGATCGTGTCCATCTCGTCCTTGCGGACGCGGCGGACGTACGGGTCGGGGGTGATGTCGTCCGGCAGCCGGTCGGTGACCATCAGGGGCTGCCGGGTGCGGACCTCGCGGGCGGGGCCCCAGGACGGTTCGAGGAGCCGCCACAGCTCTGCCGTGGCGGTCGCGGGGCCGACGATGGAGGAGCAGCGGCGGCCGGCCCTGCGGGCGCGGTCGGCGAAGCCGCGCACGGCCCGCGGGGTCGCGCAGATGGGGACGAGGTTGGCGCCCGCGTAGCAGAGGGACTCCAGCATGCCGCCCTCGTACCAGCCCCACATCTCGCCGCCGAGACGCCACGGGTCGAGACCGGCCACCTGGACGCGAGCGGTCACGAAGGCGTTCGCGACCGGCTCGCGGTCGAGCACGGCCATCGCGGCGTCGAGGTCACTCGGTTCGAGGACCCTGGTGGTGGTCTGAGTCAACACGTGCGGGGGCCTCACCATACGGTCTGCTGATCTCCGCACTGTACCTGGCGAGGGCGTCTTGTGCGGGGGGCGCCTTTTGTCCGCGCGGATCGGCCCGGAGGGGGCGGGTGGCTCAGCCCGGAGGGGGGCGGGTGGCTCAGCCCGCCACGGAGATCGTCGGCTCGCCGGAGGCCACGCCGTCCTTCTCCATCTGCTCGGCGATCTTCATCGCCTCGTCGATGAGGGTCTCCACGATCTTCGACTCGGGGACGGTCTTGATGACCTCGCCCTTGACGAAGATCTGGCCCTTGCCGTTGCCGGAGGCGACGCCGAGGTCGGCCTCGCGGGCCTCGCCGGGGCCGTTGACGACGCAGCCCATGACGGCGACGCGCAGCGGCACCTCCATGCCCTCCAGGCCGGCGGTGACTTCTTCGGCCAGCTTGTAGACGTCGACCTGGGCGCGGCCGCAGGACGGGCAGGAGACGATCTCCAGGCGGCGCTGGCGGAGGTTGAGGGACTCCAGGATCTGGATGCCGACCTTGATCTCCTCGGCTGGCGGGGCCGACAGGGACACCCGGATCGTGTCGCCGATGCCCTCGGAGAGCAGCGCGCCGAAGGCGACCGCCGACTTGATCGTGCCCTGGAAGGCGGGGCCCGCCTCGGTGACGCCGAGGTGCAGGGGGTAGTCGCACTGGGCGGCGAGCTGGCGGTAGGCGTTGACCATGACGACCGGGTCGTTGTGCTTGACCGAGATCTTGATGTCCCGGAAGCCGTGCTCCTCGAAGAGGGACGCCTCCCACAGGGCGGACTCGACCAGGGCCTCGGGGGTGGCCTTGCCGTACTTCTTCAGCAGGCGCGCGTCCAGGGAGCCGGCGTTGACGCCGATGCGGATCGGCGTGCCCGCGTCGTTGGCGGCCTTCGCGATCTCCTTGACCTTGTCGTCGAACTGCTTGATGTTGCCCGGGTTCACCCGGACCGCCGCGCAGCCCGCGTCGATCGCCGCGAAGACGTACTTCGGCTGGAAGTGGATGTCCGCGATCACCGGGATCTGCGACTTCCGGGCGATCGTCGCCAGCGCGTCCGCGTCGTCCTGGGTCGGGCAGGCGACGCGCACGATCTGGCAGCCCGAGGCGGTCAGCTCGGCGATCTGCTGGAGTGTCGCCCCGATGTCGGACGTACGCGTCGTCGTCATCGACTGCACCGAGACCGGTGCGTCCCCGCCCACGGCCACCGAACCGACCTGGATCTTGCGGCTGACCCGGCGGTCGGCGAGCTTGGTCGGAACGGACGGGATTCCGAGCGATACGGCAGTCATCTGGCGAGCATCCCCAAGAGTGTGGATCACAAGAGCGTGGTCACAAGAGCGTGGATCGAGGTCCCGAGATCAGCGGGCTCCAGGATCCGAGATTACGGCACCCCGGGGGGCCCGGGCACATCACGTCCCCAACACCACCCGATGGAGGACGGCCCGGCACATACCGTGCCGGGCCGTCGCGAACCTCACCGCGTCAGGAGATTCTCACCGGATTCACGACATCCGCGATGAGCACCAGGATCGTGAAGCAGATGAAGATGCCCGCCACCACGTAGGCGACCGGCATCAGCTTCGCCACGTCGAAGGGGCCCGGGTCGGGGCGGCGCAGGACCTTGGCCGTGCCGCGGCGCACGGACTCCCACAGGGCGCCCGCGATGTGGCCGCCGTCCAGCGGGAGCAGCGGCAGCATGTTGAAGAGGAAGAGCGAGAGGTTGAAGCCCGCGATGAGGAACAGCATCATCGCGATCTGGTTCTGCGGCGGGATGTCCAGGGTGAAGACGTCGCCGCCGACGCGGGCCGCGCCCACCACGCCCATGGGCGAGTCCTGCTTGCGCTCGCCGTCGCCGAAGGCCGCGTCCCACAGGTCCGGGATCTTGGACGGCAGGGCGATGATCGACTCGACGCCGCTCTCCATCATGTCGCCCATGCGCTCCACGGACTGGCCGAAGGACTGCTGGACGATGCCGGTGGCGGGGGTGAAGCCGAGGAAGCCGGCGTAGACGTACTTGCCCTCGACGTACGCGCCCTCGCCGTCGGTCTTGGTGACCTGGTTCTTGATGAGGTTCGCGTGCAGGTCGAGGCGCTTGCCGTCGCGCTCGACGGTGAGGGTGGCCGGGCCGATGGTTTCGCGGATCTTCGACTGGAGCGTGGACCAGTCGTCGACGGACTGCCCCTGGAAGGCGACGATCTTGTCGCCCGGCTTCAGGCCCGCCGCCTTGGCGGGCGCGGCCTTGTCGCCCTTCTCGCACTTGGAGCGGTTCTCGCTCTGCTGGATGACGCAGTCCGAGACCTTGCTGACCTGCGTCGTCTGGCTGCTGATGCCGAACGTCATCATCACGCCGAGGAAGATCGCCACGGCGAGGACCAGGTTCATGAAGGGGCCCGCGAACATCACGATCACGCGCTTCCACGGCTTGCGCGTGTAGAAGAGGCGGGTCTCGTCACCGGGCCTGAGCTCCTCGAAGGCCGCCGAGCGGGCGTCCTCGATCATGCCGCGCCAGGGGGACGTCGAGCGTGCCTCCATACGGCCGTCCGCGCCCGGCGGGAACATGCCGATCATGCGGATGTAGCCGCCGAGGGGGATCGCCTTGATGCCGTACTCGGTGTCGCCCTTCTTGCGCGAGAACAGGGTCGGGCCGAAGCCGACCATGTACTGCGGCACGCGGATGCCGAACATCTTGGCGGTCGACAGGTGCCCCAGCTCGTGCCAGGCGATGGAGAAGAGCAGCCCGATCACGAAGACGACTATCCCGAGGATCATCATCAAGGTCGTCATGCACGAGCCTCCGCGGTCGTCTGTGCTGCCAGTTCGCGTGCCCGGGCGCGCGCCCAGGTCTCCGCCTCGAGGACGTCCGCGACGGTGAGGGAGGTTCCCCCCGTGGGTGTGCCGTGCTCGTCCACGATCCTCGTCACCGTCTCCATGATGCCGTTGAAGGGCAGCGCGCCCTTGAGGAACGCGTCGACGCATTCCTCGTTGGCGGCATTGAACACCGCCGGGGCCGTGCCCGCGAGCTCTCCGACGTGCCGGGCCAGTCCCACCGACGGGAACGCGTCGCCGTCGAGCGGGAAGAACTCCCAGTTCGACGCCTTCGTCCAGTCGAAGGCGGGCGCCGCGTCGGGCACCCGCTCGGGCCAGCCGATGCCGATGGCGATCGGGCCACGCATGTCCGGCGGGGTCGCCTGGGCGAGGGTCGAGCCGTCGGTGAACTCCACCATGGAGTGCACGTACGACTGCGGGTGGACGACGACCTCGATGCGGTCGAAGGGGATGTCGTAGAGGAGGTGCGCCTCGATGACCTCCAGGCCCTTGTTGACCAGCGTCGCGCTGTTGACGGTGATCACCGGGCCCATGGCCCAGGTGGGGTGCGCGAGCGCGTCCTCGGGGGTGACGTGCGCGAGATCGGCCTTCGTACGTCCCCGGAAGGGGCCGCCGGACGCGGTGACGACGAGTCTGCGTACGTCCGCGCGCGTACCGGCAGCCAGCGCCTGGAAGAGGGCCGCGTGCTCGGAGTCGACCGGGATGATCTGGCCGGGCTTGGCGATCGCCTTGACGAGCGGGCCGCCGACGATCAGCGATTCCTTGTTGGCGAGCGCGAGGGTGCGGCCCGCTTCGAGGGCGGCGAGCGTCGGCGCGAGGCCGATGGAGCCGGTGATGCCGTTGAGGACCGTGTGGCAGGCGGAGGCGGCGAGCTGTGTCGCTGCGTCGGGTCCGGCCAGGATCTCGGGGAGCGGCTCCCCCGCCTCGTACTGCCCCTTGAGGGCTTCGCGCAGCGCCGGTACGGCGTCCTCGCGGGCGACCGCGACGGTCCTGACCCGCAGTCGGCGTGCCTGTTCGGCCAGGAGGCCGACGCGGCCGCCCGCGGCGGAGAGCGCGGTGACGCGGAAGCGGTCGGGGTTGCGCAGGACGAGGTCGATGGCCTGGGTGCCGATCGAACCCGTGGACCCGAGGATGACGATGTCCCGCGGTCCGTCCCCGTCCGTGGTGGAGGCGGGGTCGAAGACGAGATGCGGGTCGGCGAGGGGGGATGGGCTGTCGCTCATGCCCCCATTGTGGCCGCACAATCTCCGCGCCCGGACCCCGCGGGCCCCGACAGGGCGTACGTGGCGTCCGGCGCGGTCACCGCTTCTCGCGGCGGCGCCCTCGCGGGGACGGTCCGCGGGGCCCGGCCTTCCCTCCGGTGCCCCGCGGTCCCTGCCGGCGCCGGAGCGCGTCCAGACGCCGTCTTGCCGGGTCGTCTCAGTGGATGGGGCGGTGGACGTTGTCGCGTTTGGAGGGGCCCGGCACCGCTTCCGCGATCCACGCCCCGTCGCCGGAGGGGTCGATGACCCCCGCTTCGAGCCAGGTGTAGGTGCCGGAGAGGACGCCCCTGACCACCTTGCGGTCCAGTTCGTCGGTGTTGGTCCACAGCCGGGCGAAGAGTTCCTCCACGCGGATGCGGGACTGGCGGCAGAAGACGTCGGCCAGTTGGTACGCCTCGCGGCCGTGGTCCTCGGTGGTGCGCAGCAGTTCGGCCCGTACGCAGGCCGCGCTCATCGCGAACAGTTCGGCTCCGATGTCGACGACGCGGCCGAGGAAGCCCTGCTTGGTCTCCATCTTCCCCTGCCAGCGGGACATGGCGTAGAAGGTGGAGCGGGCCAGCTTGCGGGCGCCGCGCTCGACGTAGCGCAGGTGGCCGGAGAGGTCCGCGTGGCCGGGCGGGTGGAATTCGGCGTACGAGCGCGGGAGCTGGCCGGGGCCGGTGACCAGCTTCGGCAGCCAGCGGGCGTAGAAGCCGCCGGCCCGTGCACCCGCCTTCGCCTTGTCGGACAGCGTCTTGTCGGGGTCGATGAGGTCGCCGGCGACCTTCAGGTGGGCGTCGACGGCCTCGCGGGCGATCAGCAGGTGCATGATCTCCGTGGAGCCCTCGAAGATGCGGTTGATGCGCAGGTCCCGCAGGATCTGCTCGGCGGGGACGGCGCGCTCGCCGCGGGCCGCGAGGGACTCGGCGGTCTCGAAGCCGCGGCCGCCGCGGATCTGGACCAGTTCGTCGGCCATCAGCCAGGCCATCTCGGAGCCGTACAGCTTGGCGAGCGCGGCCTCGATGCGGATGTCGTTGCGGTCCTCGTCGGCCATCTGCGAGGAGAGGTCCAGGACGGCTTCGAGCGCGAACGTGGTCGCCGCGATGAAGGAGATCTTCGCGCCGACCGCCTCGTGGTGCGCGACCGGCTTGCCCCACTGCTCGCGGGCGCCCGACCACTCGCGGGCGATCTTCAGGCACCACTTGCCCGCGCCGACGCACATGGCGGGCAGGGAGAGCCGCCCGGTGTTGAGGGTGGTGAGGGCGATCTTCAGCCCCGCGCCCTCCGGGCCGATGCGGTTCGCGGCCGGGACGCGGACCTGGTGGAAGCGGGTGACGCCGTTCTCCAGGCCGCGCAGGCCCATGAAGGCGTTGCGGTTCTCGACGGTGACGCCCTCGGAGTCCGCCTCGACGACGAAGGCCGTGATGCCGCCCCTGTGGCCCTCGGACTTCGGTACGCGGGCCATCACGACGAGCAGGTCCGCGACGACGCCGTTGGTCGTCCACAGCTTCACGCCGTCCAGTACGTAGTGGTCGCCGTCGGGCACGGCCGTGGTGGCGAGCCGCGCGGGGTCCGAGCCGACGTCCGGCTCGGTCAGCAGGAAGGCGGTGATGTCGGTGGTGGCGCAGCGCGGCAGGAAGGCGTCCTTCTGCTCCTGCGTGCCGAAGATCTTCAGCGGCTGCGGGACGCCGATCGACTGGTGGGCGGAGAGGAGCGCGCCGATCGCGGGGCTCGCGGAGCCGACGAGGGCGAGGGCCTTGTTGTAGTACACCTGCGTGAGGCCGAGGCCGCCGTACTTCGTGTCGATCTTCATGCCGAGGGCGCCCAGTTCCTTGAGGCCCTTGATGGTCTCGTCGGGGATGCGCGCCTCGCGCTCGATGCGGGCCGAGTCGATCTTCGTCTCGCAGAACGCGCGGAGCCTGGCGAGGAACTCCTCGCCGCGCAGGGCGTCCTCGGGCGGGGGCATGGGGTGCGGGTGGATCAGGTCGAGCCGGAAGCGCCCGAGGAAGAGTTCCTTGGCGAAGCTGGGCTTGCGCCAGTCCTGCTCGCGGGCTGCCTCGGCGACCTGCCGGGCCTCGCGTTCGCTCACGGACGGTTTGGGGGTTGGTGCGGTCATGAGGAGCTCACCTCGCCGCGCAGAGGGGCCCGCCGGACCGATCGGCCCGATCCTGACCCGGTCGGTTGCTGACTGAGCCTTCGGTTACTGACTGGTGCTACTGGATCGTTGGTACCCCATTCGTCACGGACCCACCAGTCCTCGTGCAGCGTTCGTACGGGAGTCGCGGGTCGCGTACGGGAGTCGCGTGCCCGTGTACGAGAACGGCCGGAGCCCCCGCACAGTGGGCTCCGGCCGTTCGTCCTCGGGGGACCCGGTCGCTTACAGGGCGAGGCCCGTCAGGACCATGACCCGCTCGTAGGTGTAGTCCTCCATCGCGAAGCGGACGCCCTCGCGGCCGACGCCGGACTGCTTGACGCCGCCGTACGGCATCTGGTCGGCGCGGTAGGACGGGGCGTCGCCGATGACCACGCCGCCGACCTCAAGGGCGCGGTGCGCGCGGAAGGCGGTCTGGAGATCGTGCGTGAAGACGCCCGCTTGGAGGCCGTACTTGGAGTCGTTGACGGCGGCGAACGCCTCGGCCTCGCCGTTCACCTTCTTGACGGTGAGGACGGGTCCGAAGACCTCCTCGCAGGCGATGGTCACGTCGGCCGGCACGTCGGCGAGGACGGTCGGCGCGTAGGTGGCGCCGTCGCGCTTGCCGCCGGTGAGCAGCTGGGCGCCCGCCTCGACGGCCTCGTCGACCCAGGACTCCACGCGCCGGGCGGCGTCCTCGTTGACCAGCGGGCCTACGTCGGTCTTCGGGTCGGACGGGTCGCCGGTGACCTGGGCCTCGACGGCCTCGACGATGCGCGGCACCAGCCGGTCGTACACGGCCGCGTCGGCGATGACCCGCTGCACGGAGATGCAGGACTGGCCGCCCTGGTAGTTGGAGAAGGTCGCGATGCGCGAGGCGGCCCAGTCCAGGTCCTCGTCCGAGGAGAAGTCGTCGAGGACGACGGCCGCGCCGTTGCCGCCCAGCTCCAGGGTGCAGTGCTTGCGCGGCACCGAGTCCATGATCGCGTAGCCGACCTTGTCGGAGCCGGTGAAGGAGATGACCGGCATGCGCTCGTCCTGGACCAGGGCGGGCATCTTGTCGTTGGCGACCGGCAGGACCGACCAGGAGCCGGCGGGCAGGTCCGTCTCGGCGAGCAGCTCGCCGAGGATCAGGCCGGACAGCGGGGTCGCCGGGGCGGGCTTGAGGATGATCGGCGCGCCGACGGCGATGGCCGGGGCGACCTTGTGCGCGCAGAGGTTCAGCGGGAAGTTGAACGGCGCGATGCCGAGGACGACGCCCTTGGGGAAGCGGCGGGTCAGGGCGAGACGGCCCTGGCCGCCCGCGTCGGTGTCCAGGCGCTGGGCCTCGCCGCCGTTGAAGCGGCGGGCCTCCTCCGCGGCGAACCGGAACACGGAGACCGCGCGGCCGACCTCGCCGCGGGCCCACTTGATCGGCTTGCCGTTCTCGGCGGAGATGAGCTGCGCGATCTCCTCGGTGCGCTCGGCGAGGCGGCGGCTCACGTGGTCGAGGGCGGCGGCGCGGGCGTGGGCCGGGGTCGCGGCGAACTCGTCGCGCACGGCGTAGGCGGCGGCGACGGCCTCCTCGACCTGGGCGTCGGTCGGGACGGCCGCCTTGGCGACGAGCCGCCCGTCCCAGGGCGAGGTGACGTCGAACGTGGTCTCGCCGGTGGTCTGGCGACCGGCGAGCCAGAAGGCGTGGATGGAAGTCATGTGGATTTCCGGCCCTTCCGCGGAGGTGTGTCTGGGGGTACGTCCTTCACCGTAGGGGGAGGTGGAGTTCTTGACGTTTGTCCGGGGCGGAGTACTGGGCTGGGGGCGCGCGCCGGTTTGGCAGGGGTGGGGCGTTGTTGGGTGAATGTGCCGTGCGGTGCGGGTGTGGCTTGTGGGTGCGGTGCGGTGCGGTGCGGGTGTGGCTTGTGGGTGCGGGAGCGTCGTGGCTGGGCGCGCAGTTCCCCGCGCCCCTTACGGGGCGCGGTCTTCGTGGCTCAGTCCGTTGTTGTCGATGTCGCCTTCAGGGACAGCCACAGCTCCATGCGTACGTCCGGGTCGTCCAGGGAGCGGCCGAGGATTTCCTCCACGCGGCGCATGCGGTACCGCAGCGTGTGCCGGTGGACGCCGAGGTCTGCCGCCGCCGCGTCCCACTGGCCGTGCCGGGAGAGCCAGGCGCGCAGTGAGGCGACGAGGTCGCCGCGGCCGGTCGCGTCGTGCTCGTGCAGGGCGCGCAGCAGGCCGTCCGCGAAGGCCCGCACCGCGTCGTCCGCGAGCAGCGGGAGCACGGACCCGGCGGCCAGCTCCTCGTGCTCGACCAGGGCCCGGCCGCGCCGCCGCGCGACGGACAGCGCCTGCTCGGCCTGCTTGTACGCGGTGGCCGCGGCGATCGGTCCGGCCGGCGCGGACAGGCCCATCACCAGCTCGGCCTCCTCGCCGGACGGCGTGACCTCACGCCCGGCGGCGCCCCGCCCGGCCTCCAGGGCCGCGGCGTACTGCGCGCAGGCCCGGGCCCCGGCTCCGCCGTCCACGACGAGCAGCACCAGCCGCTCCCCGTACGGGACGACGAGCAGCGCCTCGCCGGAGCGGGCCGCGGCGGCCTCGACGACGTCGACGAGGCCGCTGAGCGGATCACCGCCGCCCGAGGCGTCGGCCACCACGGCGAGCACCGCGGCCGGGGCGGGGGCCGGTGCCGGAGCGTCGGCCTTGTCGCCGCCGTCCTCGGTGGCTGCCACCGCGCCCGCCCGCACCCGGGCCGCCGAGGCGGACGCCACCTCGGCGACGACGAGCCGGAAGGGGGCGTCCAGGAGCCTGCCGTAGAGGTCCCCGGCGACGGTCCGCGCGTGGTCGGGCTCCCCGGCGAGCAGCATCCGCAGCACGGCGGCGCCGATCCGCTGTTCGGCGGCGTGCAGCGAACGCGACCGCTCGGTGGTGAGCGTCAGGAGCGCGATCGCGGAGTGCACCGCGTACCGCTCGGCGGTGCCGAGGGTGGACGCCGTGCCGACGGCGAGCGCGGCGCGCGGCCTGCGGCCGGTGCCGAGCGAGTGCAGCTCCACGCGGTCCTCGGCGCCCGCCACGACGGAGCTGGCGGGCGCGGGCCGCCCCCGGAGGCGTTCGACGTCGGCGGGGGGGCGGGCGGCCCCGCGGGGGGGCCCCCCCCGCGCGGGGGGGGCGGCCGCGCCCGGCCCGGCGGGGAGCGCGGGCCCGCCCGCGGCCCGTCCCGCGGGGGGCGGGCGGCGGGCCGCCGGGCCGGCGCCCCCGGGCCGGCCCGGGCGGCCGCCGCGGGGGGGGGGGGGGGGCGGCAGCGCGCCGGGCGCCGCC
>NZ_JAFEXF010000015.1 GCF_016905445.1 Streptomyces sp. G44 | reverse complement strand
CATACGTGTGGTGGGGAGGGCGCGTGGGCTGGGAGACGTGTGTAAGGGTCAGGCCGGCTGCGGCGCCGGGGGCGGCCCCGCGCCGGCCGGACCCCGGGGGGCGAGCGAGCGCACCGGACTGCCGGAGCTGTCGGGAGCCGCGGGGCCCGAGGGGCCGTGGTGCAGCGGTCTGCGGGAGGAGGCCTGGTGGGACGCTGCCGGGGCCGCGCCGGGCATGCGGACGCCGTTGAGGTCGACCGAGCCGCTGTCCCGGCCGCCCGTCTCGTGCGGGCCCGGCTGATGAGCGGCCTGCGCCTGCCCGCCATGTCCGCCGAGCCCGCCGTTCCCGCCATGGGTGCCGTGCGCGGCGGCCTGGGCCTCGCTCCACGCCCCCTGGGCGCTCGGCATCAGCAGCAGATCGTCGTCGTCGGCCGGGTGCGCCGACGGATCGGACGGATCGGGGAGGCCGGCGGGGTCAGCGGGGTCCACGAAGGTGTACGCGCCTGAGGCGGGGACGCTCGGCTGCTGTGCCCCCATGCCCTGCACGGGCCCGGAAGGCACACTGTTGCCTGCGCCCTCCGGCAGCCCCTCGCCCGGGACCTGGCCGGTGTCGGTCATGCGTAACCCCTCGCCCATCGGTTAGTGCTTCTTCGACCGCCCCTCAGCCCTCGGCCGGGGAGGCCCCATTGACCGGAGCGGCGCACCAACCGCCCGTCATCCTCAACGAGCGTGCGCGCCGGGCGGCACGAACCGCTTACCGGACAACCAGCATTGTCCCGGTCGGCCCGCCCTCATGGCAGCTTGATCGGCCACGGTCCGCTGTGGACTGCGCCACGTTGCGCGTCCTCCGGTCCCGCCGTACCACACGGCTCCCCCAAAGCGGGTGGACTTTCCGGACCTTGACCAACGAATCGCCGGGCACCCGGGTGCGGTACAACGATCGGCCAGCCTACCTCGCACCCTGCCGCGCCAGGGTCACGGGGAACGGTCCGGGAGGCGCCCGGAGAGCAGGAATGCCACGGTCCGCTTCTCTTCCCGCCAGGCGCGGGTGTCGAGCTCCACGGACTGGAGGAGGGCGCACTCGACGACGTATCCGTGCTCGGACAGGTCCCTGCCCACGAGTTCGGCCGCGTCGCGTGTCGCGGCGTGCGTCACGATGCGCTCGGGGCGCCGGTCGGCGACCGCGGAGACGACCGCGGCTCCCCCGCCCCCGACGCGTACGACATCCGGTTCGGGCAGGTCTTCGAGGACGTGCGGCGCGACGCCGTGCACGGTCTGCGCCTGGACGCCGAAGCGGCGCACGGCGGCGGTGGTCCTGCCGAGGGCGTCGGCGTCGTGGTCGACGGCGATCACGGCGGCGCCGAAGCGGGCCGCCTCCGCGGTGAAGGCGCCGCTGCCGCAGCCGATGTCCCAGACCAGGTCGCCCACGCGCGGGCCGAGCCGGGCGAGTTGCGCGGCCCGCAGCCGGTCGTTCTCCCCCTCGCCGAGCCAGATGTCCCCGCCGTACTCGGCGGCGGGCAGCGCCCAGCCGCGCGGCGAGGCGGCCGGCTCGCGCCCGGCGATCCAGCCCGTGTCGGAGGAAGGCGTGGGGCCGGCCCCGCCGACGACGATGACGACGTTCGGGTCGCGCCAGGTGTGGTCGGCGGCCTTGTCGGAGGTGACGACGGTGACCCGCTCGCGGTCGGTGCCGAGCTCCTCGCAGATGACGAAGGTGCGGTGCACGCCCTGGAGCAGCAGGCTCAGCTCGGCGGGGCCCGCGCCGGGCGAGGTGAGGACGGCGACCTTGGTGTGCGCGCGGCAGACGTTCACGGCGCGGCGCAGGGTGCGGCGGTGGGCGACGACGACCTCGGCGTCGTCCCAGGGCATGCCCGCGCGGGCGAAGGCCTGGGCGACGGAGGAGACGGCGGGCACCACTTCGACCTCCAGGCCGAATTCGGGGTCGCGCAGGGTGCGTACGACGCCGAAGAAGCCGGGGTCGCCGTCGGCGAGGACCACGGCGGTGCCGCGGTGGGCGGCGATGCGGCGGGCGGCGAGGCTCACGCTGCCGAGGCGGATCCGCTCGGCGCGGGCGGGTACTTCGTCCAGTGCCAGGTGGTAGGCGGCGCCCGCCACGAGGGTGGCGGCGCTGAGCGCGGAGCGTGCCGCGGCGGTCAGCGGCGTACCGTCCCAGCCGATCACCGTGACCCGGTCGGCCATCGTCGTCTGTCTCCTGGTTTCTCGCGGGTCTTCAGTGCGGGGCGGTGGCTGCGGGAGCGACCGCGCACGCGGCCAGGGGCGAGCGTACCTGGTGTTACTCGGGGGTGCCCGGAAGGCGGCGGGCCCGGCTCAGTTCCAGTCGGAGAACGCCGAGAAGCCGCTGTCGGCGAGGCTGTCGCTGACGCCTTCGAGGTCCTCGGGGAGCAGGCTCCACACGATGAGGTCGGTGCGGACCTCCAGCCAGCCGCCGAACGGGTCGCCGCCGTTTCTCATCCGCGCTATCCAGGCGCCGCGCAGGACGCCCTCGCTGATGCAGCCGATCTTCTGGGCGACCTGCTGGGCAGCCGTGTTGTCGGCGGCGGTGCGCAGCTCGATGCGTTCGAACGCCTGGTCCTTGAAGAGCCACTGGGCGGTGGCGAGCGCGGCCTCGGAGGCGTAGCCCTCGCCGCGGGCCCAGGGGGCGACGACGTAGCTCAGTTCGCTGGCGCGCACCCGCCAGTCGGTGTTGCGCAGGTGGACGACGCCGACCAGGCGCTGGGTGAGGAACTCCGTGACGGCGAGGGCGATGCCGCGGCCCTCGGTGCGCTCGGCGGGCGCGAGGCGGGTGATCCAGTCGCGGGCGTCGGCCTCGGTGTAGGGCTGGGGGACGGAGGTCCAGGCGGTGACCATCTCGTCGTTCATCATCTCGGCGTACGCGGGCACGTCGGCGTCCTCGAACGGGCGCAGCACCAACCGCTCCGTGCTGATGGAGATGTCGGGGAAGGTGGTAGTCATGCGCCGCTCCGTAACCTGGAACCTTCGGGCCTGCTGAAGTGCCCAGCATGCAGCATGTCGGCGCGTGGACGCACCACGGGGTCCGCTCCTTCATCAGGAGGGGACCCCGGGGTGCGGGCGGGAGCGGACTGTGCGTCAGTTCCCTTCGCGGGCCGCCTCTTCGACGGGCAGGACCGAGCCCTTGTACGTGTCCTCGATGAACCGCTTCACCTCGGGCGAGGTGAGCAGCTTCGCCAGTTTCCTCACCCGCGGGTCGTTCTCGTCGCCCTTCTTGACGACGAGGACGTTGTTGTACGGGTTGCCCTTCGGCGACTCCAGGAGGATGGCGTCCTTCTTGGGGCTGAGCCCGGCGTCGAGGGCGTAGTTGTTGTTGATGACAGCCGCGTCGAGGTCGTCGAGCGAGCGCGGCAGCTGCGCCGGGTCGAGCGGCTTGATGGTGAGCTTCTTCGGGTTGGCCGTGATGTCCTCGGGCGTCGCGGTGCCCCCGACGCCCTTCTTGAGCCCGATGACGCCCTTGGCGGCGAGGAGCTGGAGCGCCCGGCCCTCGTTGGTCGTGTCGTTGGGGACGGCGACGGTCGCGCCCGTCCGCAGCTTCGCGATGTCCCTCGCGGCCCTGGCTTCCCCGGCCTTCTTCACGTACACGCCCATGGGCGGCAGGTAGGCCTCGGCGACCGGCACCAGGTCCGTCTTCTTGGACGCGTTGAAGTCCTTGAGGTACGGGGTGTGCTGGTACAGGTTGGCGTCGAGCGAGCCCTCCTGGAGCGCGGTGTTCGGCGTGACGTAGTCCGTGAACTCCTTGATCTCCAGATCGAGCCCCGCCTTCTTCGCGAGGTTGTCCTGGATGTACGTGAGGACTTCGCCGGCCGGGGTCGGGGTGGCCCCGACGACGAGCGGGCCGTCGTCGGAGTCCCGGTCCGAACCGCCGCCGCACGCGGTGAGCCCCAGCGTGAGGGCGAGGGCACCCGCGGCGGCGGCGATGACGGACGTACGCATGATCAGAACGCCGCGACGACGGCGCCGTCGTACTTGTCGGCGATGAACTTCTTGACCTCGGGCGAGGTGAGGAGCTTGGCCAGCTTCTTCACGCGCGGGTCGTTCTCGTCGCCCTTCTTCACGGCGAGGAAGTTGCCGTAGGGGTTGCCCTTGGCCTTCTCGGCGACGAGGGCGTCCTTGGCGGGGCTGAGGTCGGCCTCCAGGGCGTAGTTGCCGTTGATCACCGCGGCGTCGACGTCGCTGAGGGAGCGGGGCAGCTGGGCGGCCTCCAGCTCCTTGAACTTGAGGTTCTTCGGGTTCTTGGCGACGTCCTTGGGGGTCGCCTCGTAGCCGACGCCCTTCTTGAGCTCGATGAGGCCGTTGTCGGCGAGGAGCTTGAGGGCGCGGGCCTCGTTCGTGGTGTCGTTCGGGACGGCGACGGTGGCGCCGTCCTTCAGGTCACCGAGCTTCTTGACGCCCTTGGAGTACACGCCGAGGGGCTCCAGGTGCACGGTGGCGCCCGGGACGGGCACGACGTCCGTGCCGTTCTTCTTGTTGAAGTCGTCCAGGTACGGCTTGTGCTGGAAGTAGTTCGCGAAGACCTCGCCCTGCTGGACGGCGGTGTTCGGCGTGACGTAGTCGGTGAACTCCTTCACCTCCAGGTCGAGCCCGGCCTTCTTGGCGAGGTTCTTCTGGACGTAGTCCAGGATCTGGCCCTGCGGCGTCGGGGTGGCGGCGACGACGAGCGGGCCGTCCTTGTCGCCCGCGGAGCCCTTGTCGGAGCCGCAGGCGGTCAGCCCGAGGGTGAGGGCTCCGGCGGCGAGGACGGCGGTGGTGATCTTGGCGGTGTTACGCACGAAAAGTGCCTTTCTCCATGGGTGGTGCGGCCCCGCGCGGGTGGGCGGGGCGGACTGGCGGGCCTGCGCCCGGTCAGCCGGTCTTGGTGTGCGACTCCGCGGCGGCGGTGCCGGGGAGCACGCCGCGCAGCGGCCGGAACAGCAGCAGCGGACCGGAGCCGCCGCCGCGCTTGTGGAGCCTGCGGGCGGCGTAGTCGCCCGCGAACTGGATGATCGAGATGACCACGGCGAGGATCGCCACGGTGATCCACATCAGCTCGGTCTCGAAGCGCTGGTAGCCGTAGCGCAGCGCGAGGTCGCCGAGGCCGCCGCCGCCGACCGTGCCCGCCATCGCGGAGTAGCCGATGAGGGCGACGATCGTGGTGGTGGCGCCCGAGATCAGCGAGGGCAGGGACTCGGGGACGAGAACCTTGCGTACGACGGTCCAGGTGGAGCCGCCCATCGACTGCACGGCCTCCACGAGCCCGCCGTCGACCTCACGGATCGAGGTCTCCACCAGGCGCGCGAAGAACGGGATGGCGCCGACGGCCAGCGGCACGAGGGCGGCCTCGCGGCCGATGGTGGTGTCGGTGATCCAGCGCGTGAAGCCCATGAGGGCGACCATGAGGATGATGAAGGGCATCGAGCGGGCGATGTTCACGACCTGCCCGATGACCTTGTTGAGCACGGCGTTCTGCAACAGCGCGCCGCGCTCGGTGAGGACGAGCAGGATGCCGAGCGGCAGCCCGGCGACGACGGCTATCAGCGTCGACCAGCCCACCATGTAGAGGGTGTCCCAACACGCCTGCTCCAGCAGGGGACGCATCTCCGACCAGGTCACTTGGCACCTTCCTTGACCAGCAGCGTCTCGTTGCGGGGCGCGGGCACGGGGTCCTCGCCCGCGATGTCGACCTGGAGGCCCTGCTCGCGCAGGAACCCGATCGGGACCACGTTGTCCTCGAAGCGGCCGGGCAGTTCGATGCGCATGCGGCCGACCTGCTTGCCCGCGACGGTGTCCATCGCGGCGCCGAGGATCGAGATGTCGATGTTGTACGTGCGCGACAGCTGCGAGATGACGGGCCGGGTCGCGGCCTCACCGAGGAACGTCACGTCGACCACGGTGCGGTTCTCGCCGGTGGTGTCACCGCTGACGGGGAAGAGCGCGGCGGCCAGCTCGGAGCCGGGCGTCGCGAGGAGTTCGCTGACGGTCCCGGACTCGACGATCTGGCCGCGCTCCATGAGGGCGGCGGAGTCGCAGACGCTCTTGACGACGTCCATCTCGTGCGTGATGAGCAGGACGGTCAGGCCGAGCTGCCGGTTGAGGTCGCGCAGGAGCTGGAGGATGGAGCGGGTGGTCTCCGGGTCCAGGGCGCTGGTCGCCTCGTCGGAGAGCAGTACCTTCGGGTCGCCGGCGAGCGCGCGGGCGATGCCGACGCGCTGCTTCTGGCCGCCGGAGAGCTGCGCGGGGTAGGACTTGGCCTTGTCGGCGAGGCCGACGAGGTCGAGGAGTTCGAGGGCCTTGCGGGAGCGCTCCTGGCCGGAGAGGCCGAGGATCTCCAGCGGCAGTTCGACGTTGTCCTGCACGGTGCGCGAGGACAGCAGGTTGAAGTGCTGGAAGACCATGCCGATGCGGCTGCGGGCCCGGCGCAGCTCCTTGCCCGCGCGCGGGCCGCGTCCGGCGAGGGCCGTGAGGTCCTGTCCGGCGACGGTCACGGTGCCGGAGGTGGGGCGCTCCAGGAGGTTGACGCAGCGGATGAGGGAGGACTTGCCGGCGCCGGACTGGCCGATGACGCCGTACACCTCGCCCTCGCGGACGTGCAGGTCGACTCCGTCGAGGGCGGTTACTTCACGACCGCGTGAGCGGTAGACCTTGGTGAGGCCGGAAGTGGTGATCACAGGGGATTCCGTCACTGTCGAGTGCGCGGCGCGGGTGTCGCCGGGCACGGGGCATTCGTTCGGAACGCGGCACGGTTCTCGCGGTGGCGAAGGGAACCGGAGGACGTGTGCGCGGGGCAGGCTCGCTTCCTGCGTCAGTACGGCTCTTTCGTCGCGTACGTCGTGCGGGAGGTGCGGCACAGCGGCTTCGCTTCGGGGCGCGAGGCTCTTCGTGGTGCGGGGGCCCTCAGAAGGCGCACATTCGACACATACAACGAGCACCGGGCGTCATCGTCGCCTCGGTCGCAAGGGTGCGGCTGCTCGTCGTGGTCATGGGCCCAAGTAAAACACGCGTGAGGTCGCCGTCCGCCACCGCTGTCCGTATAGCGGACAGCGGTGGGACGGGGCCGGGCGGTGCGCGCCGGACGGTCAGTCGGCGACCGTGATCTCCACGGCACCGGACGTGGCCTGCGCGGACACGGCGGAGAGGTCCTTGACCAGGACGTCCGCGGAGAGCTCGGCGGCGTCGTGGGTTGTGGCCAACGCCACGGTGGTCATGCCCGCGGCCCGTCCGGCCTGAAGGCCTGCCGGGGCGTCCTCGAAGACCACGCAGCGGGCCGGGTCGGCGCCCAGCTTCTCCGCGGCGAGCAGGTAGGGCTCGGGGTCGGGCTTGCCGCGCGTGATGTCGTCGGCGGCGATCAGCAGGGCGGGCCGGATGCCGACCTCGGCGAGCCGGGCCTCGGCCAGGACGCGGGTGGCTGAGGTGACCACGGCCCAGCGGTTCATCGGGAGCGAATCGAGGAGTGCGCGGGTGCCGGGCAGCAGCGCGACGCCGCCGGCCACGTCCGAGACCTCCAGCTCGTCGATGCGGGCGACGGCCCCGGGGACCTGCTCCGGGGGCAGCAGGTCGGCGGCTATCTCGGCGGCGGGGCGGCCGTGCAGTTCGACGCGGGCGAACTCCTCGGCGGTGATCCCGTACTCCCGCGCCCACCGTGTCCAGCAGCGGTACACCGACTCCACGGAGGAGACGAGGGTGCCGTCGTTGTCGAACAGGAGCGCTTCAGCCTGGATCTTCATGGTGGCCGAGCGTACGCGGCACCCCGGGGGCACCCGCATCGGGTCAAAGGGCCCGTAATAAAGTCGACGGCATGCTCGTTGCCCTGACGATCGCGACCGCCGTGGCCGCGCTCGCCCTCGCCGCCTGGTGCGGTTTCGCCGCCTACCGGGACCAGCCGACCAAGGACTGGCACTTCATCGGCATGGGCGTGGTGACCTTGCTCGCGCTGGTCCAGCTGATCGTCGGCATCGTCCAGCTCGTGCGCGGCGAGGACCCGGAGCAGGGCGCGACGCTCTTCGTGGCGTACCTGCTCGGCTCCTTCGCGTGCGTCCCGGCGGCGGGCTTCATGTCGCTGGCCGAACGCACGCGCTGGGGCTCGCTCACGGTCGCCGCGGGCGGTGTGGTCCTCGCCGTGCTCCAGGTACGGCTCTACGACATCTGGGGTGGCTGAGGTGGCTGAGGCGACGGACACCGAGGGAAACGTGGACGCCGCGGGCCGCCGGAAGCTGATCACCGGCCCCGGCATCCTGCTGCTGTGGCTGTACGGCGTGATGGTCGTCGGCGCGGTGTCGCGCTCGGCGGTGCAGATCTCGGCGGACTTCGACAAGGCCCCGCTCGCGTACTCCCTCTCGGCGCTCGCGGGCCTCGTCTACGGCTTCATCACGTACTCCCTGGTGCGCGGCGGCGACACGGCCCGCAAGGCGGCGCTGGTGTGCTGCGCCGCCGAGCTGGTGGGCGTACTGGCCGTCGGCACGTGGACGCTGGCGGAGCCGTCCGCCTTCCCCGACGCCACGGTGTGGTCGGACTTCGGGATGGGTTACCTGTTCATCCCGGTGATCCTGCCGGTGACGGCGATCTTCTGGCTGGTCAGGGCGCGGCGGACGGGGCGGACGGGGCGCTGACCGCCGCGCGCGGGCCGGACGGGGTCCCGACCTTGGCACGCGCCTTCGCCAACTTCTGCAACTGGGTCCGGATCAGGTGCGGGTCGGGGTCCGTGGCCTCTCGGGGCGCCTCCTGGTTCTCGGCACCGAAGGTGCCGACGGTCGAGCCGCTGCGCACGACGGTTAATGCCGTATGAGTGCTCCCAATCTCCGACACAGGCGACTGCGCACCACTGCTGGAGAGCCTTTAAGTTCGAGATCACGGGTTCCTTCCAGGCGCTTCCAAGGGTTCCGCAGGAATTTCTGAACCATCCGGAAGGGACGGCGGCGGACACCTCGGTCCGCCGCCGTTGCCGTCAACTGCTGTGCGGTTCGGAACGGCGCGGGAAGGTCGCTGTCGACCTCGTCCGTTCCCGCGAGCGCCAAGACCTGATTACCTCCCGACCTCAAATGGAAGTGGCACCTCGCAGAGGTTCGCCGACGGCATGGCAGGCGGAGCTGACTTCCATACCTCGCATTTGACAAGACCGTCGGCACTGGCCTGAACGCCGAAGATGAGTGAACTGCCCTTTCGACAGGCATCCGTGCTCGATTTTTGCCAGGAATGCAACTACAGGGCTATGAGCTACCATTCTTTCTTGCTCTTTCCTTGTGAAAGTTGCGAGACGACCCCACCTTGCCGTCTAGCGCAGAGCAGACACCCGATTCGGCCCCCTCCGCCCCACGGGCTGGGGGCATCCGGGGCCAGCAGGGTTGCCGTGGTCACGCTCAGGGAGCGGCCAGGGTGTGCAGGGTCGCTTCCACGACCTCCCCCACTCGACCGCCGTCCTGCTCCTGGAACAAGGCGTCGACCTCGTCGTCATCAAGGAACTCCTCGGGCACGCCCACATCGGCGTCATGGCAGGCAGCTACGCCCACGTCCGGCTCCGCCTCCAGCGCCCAGGCCATCGACACTCTCGGCAACGCCCTCAGCCCACTGCCCCCCGACGCCTCACCCGCCGCAGCCGACGTTGCCGTCACCGTTGCCGTCAAGACCCCAGTAGCCCCGCCGGAATGAAGTCCGGCGGGGCTACTGGGAGACCAGATCAATGATCTGACTCTGGCAATCCGAGTCCGTTGCGGTGACCCAACGCAAGGGCGCTCTCTTCGATGCCGATTTTCCCTTCACCGGCAATACGAAGGAGCGCGGTCCTGATGGATGCGTAATCAACGTGCGGCGGCACATCGATTGCCCACAAGGATCCGGTTGCATCAACCTCCCAGGAACAATCAAAGCCGCGAAGCATGGCGTCGACTTCCCCTTCCGCACCGTCGCCTTTGATGATGATGCGGACTGCGGAATGGCCGGATTCAGAAACGAACTCCTCGAACACCAATTCCCTGCGCTCGTGATCAGCCCTGACTCGCACGATATCCCCGAAGGCCACACCCTTCACGTAGAAAGGGGTGTTCCGAACCTGAACCTCCATCTTCACGGAAGTCTTCCCAGTCCAGAGCCGCTCCGAAGATGCACGCGCCCAGTGGGCTGCCTCTTCAGGGAGGTCGAAGGCTACCTTGTACAGCCTCTCAGGTTTATCGTCCGCCGCAGACTTTCCGGCGCTAGTCATCGAGGAATTCCCTGAGCTCATCGTCCCAATCCTCCAGAGGCTTCGTGGACTTATCCCTGTTGCATCGACGGCAGGCCACGGCCCCATTGTGGTCGCCGCCATGTCCGCCACTGGCCCTCGGCTCTACGTGGTCGATCTGAGCATCGTCGGGTCTCCCCTTGATGGCGTTTCCATTCGCATCTCGCGATGCACGTCGCTCCACCGTCTGCCCACAGTAGTCACACTTGTACTCGCCGCCATTCTTCGCGGCGTTAGCGTCGTAGACCTTCTGCCTCTCAGCATCAGTGAAATCCAAACCAGCTCTGTTGCAGTTATGAACAAGAACCGGCGTGGCCCCCGCCACCACATAGTACGTATGCAGATCCGCGACCGTCAGGTTGTGCACCGTCGCCGGCTTGGTCCAGCGTTCGACCGAGGCGATCTGGACGTACGTGCCCGAACTCGTGCGCAGCCACTGGCCCTGCCGCAGGTCCGTCGCGTCGATCCAGGCGTTCAACTCCTGGACCCAGAAGGGGTGGCCGGCCGTCGCCGTGACGGAGGCCTTCTTCGTGCCCTTCTTGCCGTCGACATCGAACGCGACCTTGACCAGACGCTTGGCGCCCTTGCCCTTGATCTCCGCCGTGACCGTGCGGACCTTCGTCTTGCCGGTCTTCGGGTCGGTGGCCAGGACCTTGTCGCCGATGTCGACGTCTCTGATCGACTTCGTACTGCCGTCCGCCATCAGGACTCTGGTGCCGGGTGTAAAGCTATTGGATTTTTCGCAGCGTTCGGCTACGTCTTCCAGCCGGTCGGCCTTCTTGTCCAGACTGCGCCACTTGCCGTAGCTGCTCTTGAGCTTGCCGAGCAGGCCCCAGATCCTCTTGGCGAGAGCTGCGCCCTTCTTCCAGTTCCACAAGTATTTCTTGGCCAACTGGCCGATCTTCGCACCGATCGCGCTCGCGACGACGTTCACGATCGTGGCGCCGCAAGCGCCGAGGCTGCCGGTGCTGAAGCAGTCCAGTGCGTCGGTGATGCCCAGCTCGTCCGCGAGGATCTGACCGAGTTCCTTGGCGGCCGAGACCGCGAAGCTTTTCTCGACGTCGGCTCTGGACCGCGCGACTATGGCCGTCCGCTGAGCCGGAGTCTTGTCCAGTTGGTAATACTTGTAGTAGGTCTTGGTCGGTTTGGATTCCCAGCCGCCGTTGCTCTTCATCCGGCACTGCACGCCCGCGAGCGTGCACTCGTCCGGCTTCAGGCCCGTCGGGTCCGACAGCGTCACCGGGCTGTTGTTGGCGTACGCGTACCCGTTGATCTGTTGCGGGTCCGTGAAGTCGATCAGCGGGTCGGCGGAGACGAAGCGGCCGTTCTCCGGTTCGTACTCCCTGGCCCCGATGTGGGTCAGGCCCGTCGACGCGTCGACCGGTTTGCCGAGGAAGCCCTTGTCGTCCACCCAGGGATCGGTCACGGCCGTGCCGCGTTCGTTGCCGAACGGGTCCATCCGGCGCCGGGTGACCGCGCCCGACTTCGCGTCCACCGCGGCCAGTGACGTCCCGTGGTGGTCGCCCGCCAGGAACTGGACGCCCTTCGTGGTGCGCATCGCCACCGTCTGGCCGGCGAAGCTGTAGTAGCGGGTCGCCTCCACCGCGCGCGAGTCGGTCTTCAGGGTGAGTTCCATGCCCGGCAGGTACAGCGTCTGCTTGCCGGGTTCCTTGCGCAGCAGGCGCTCGCCCGTCGCGCCGTACAGGAAGGACGTGGCCTCCGTGTCCGGCTTCGACGGCTTCGACGACTTCGTCAGCCTGCCTTCGGTGTTCCAGGACAGGTCCTGCGTCGTCCCGTTCAGCACCCGCTGCGTGGTGTTGCCCGCCGCGTCGTAGGCGAACGTGTCCTGGGACGTGACCGCCGGGCCGCTGCCACTGGCCGGCGTGTCCGTCACGACCTTGGTGAGGGTGTGCGGGCCGCCGTCGCCCTCGGGGTCCTTGCCGTAGGTGTACGTCCGCGTCACGTCGGGCCTGCCGCTCACGCCGTGCAGGACCTGCTTGCTGCGGTTGCCGGACGCGTCGTAGGCGAAGTCCTGCCAGTAGGCCCCGGGCCCGCCGAGCGTGGGCGCGCTCGGGTCGCTCGCGCACGCCTTGTTCTGCTTTCCGGTGCCCGCCGCCTCGTCGGAGGCGTTGGCCGTCGCCCATGCGGACTTCAGCCGCCGCTGCCAGTCGTAGCGGAAGCACTGGACGTCCTCCTGGCCGCCCGTCGGGGTGTCGGCGACCGACGTGACGTTGCCGGCCGCGTCGTAGGTGTAGTCCGCGTCGTACGTCACCGCATCGACGCCCGAGACGTCCACCGTGGACTTGGTCAGCCGGTCGGTGCCGCGTTCGCGCTCGTAGGTGAGCCAGGTCTTCTTGCCGTCCGAACCGCCGATCGTGCCCAGTTCGAGCTGCTGGAGCTGGGACGTCGGGGCGTAGGACGCCTGTCCGACGTACGCGCCCTGCTGCTTTCCGTCGAGGTTCGACAGGAGCTGGGTCGGGCGCTGCAACTCGTCGTAGGTGTAGGTGAGCGTCTCGGGGCCGAGGCCGCCCGCCGCCGGGAGCTGCTGGGACTGGACCGTGCCGTCCGCGTTGTACTCGGTGCTGTATTCGTAGGTGCCCTTCAGCTCCTCGGCCACGTCACCGCCGAGCGCGACCCTGGTGAGTTCGGGCTGGTAGAAGTCGTCCAGGTGGACGTTGACCGTCGCCGTCTGCACCTTGCCGTTGTCGTACCGGTAGCTGCCGTACGGCTGGCCCTTGGCGACCTGGTCGTAGGTGGTCGCGGTGAGCTGGGTGCCCTTGTCCGGCTCGCCCTCCCACGTGGACAGCGGCCTGCCGAGTACGTCGTACTTGGTGGCCACCGTCTTGTTCCGCGAGTCCGTCGTGGAGAGGAGACGGTCCAGGGTGTCGTACGAGAACGTCGACTTGCCCGTGTCCGGGTCGGTGGCCGAGGTCTTGCGTCCGCGCTGGTCGTAGCCGTACGACCAGGTGTTGCCCGCCGCGTCCTCGACGGTCTTGAGCTGTCCGGCCGGTGTGTAGCCGTACAGCGTGCTCTCGTAATCCGCCGACGTGCCGTTCGGCAGGGGCTTGTCGCCCTTGTAGCGGCGGATCTCCGCGGTCCTGCCGCGGCCGTCGGTGATCGTCGTCGTGGGTGCCGTGCCGGGGGGCGGGTCGACGTGGACGCGGTCGCCGCCGTACGAGTAGGTGGTGCGCCACTTCTCCTCGTCGGCCACCTGCTGGATCTCGGCGGTCTTGCGTCCGGCACCGTCGTAGCGCATGACGGTATGGCCGTCCACCTCGCCGGTCGGCTTGAAGATCTGGTCGGTGGGCGGCTTGGCGTTGAAGTAGTCCGACGTCGTCTCCACGACGTTGCCGAGACCGTCGTAGTGGGTGTCGGCGAGGACACGGCCGCCATTGGGGCCCTCGGACTGCTGCTGGCGGGGGCGCAGCAATCCGTCGTAGAGGGTGTACTCCACGCCGTAGCCGCCGTGCTTCGCGCTCTTCTCCGTCTTGACCACGGTCGGTGCGCTCTTGCGGACCAGGTAGGTGTACTTGATCGACGGAGGGCCGGTCTTGGACCGGTCGGCGAGCCAGACCGAGGTGACGCGGCCGAGCGCGTCACGGGCCGTGTCGCTGCGCTTGCCGTTCATGTCGATCTGCGCGGCCGGGCTGCCCCACGACCGCACGTACTCGGTGGAGACCTCCCAGCCCAGCGGGTTGGTCTCCGTCTGCTTGGTGGTCAGCCCGTCGGTCTCGGTGTACGCGAACTTCGTCTCGGTGCCCTTGGCGTCCGTGACCTTCAGGGGGCGCCCGAACCGGTCGAAGTCCGTCGGCGCGGACTCGGTGACCGTCTGGTACGTGGCGATGGTGCCGTCGTGCTTCGACAGGCGCTGCACCTTGGTCACGTCGCCCTTGACGGGCGCCTCGCCGAGGCCCTTGCCGTCGTAGAACGTCAGGTCGTCGGAGATGACCTGGGTCTTGCGGTCCGGCTTCGTCTCACACGTGACGGCGACCTTCTCGACCCGGGAGACCAGCTCGTACATGTGCTTGGTCTTGTTGTCCGCGAACTCGGTGCGTGCGCACTGGTTGTCGGAGCCGTCGCCGATCCTGCCGTAGTCGTCCGTCTCGACCGCGCGGCCGGTCTGCGCGTCGTAGCGGCTGGTGGCGGCGACCTCCTGCCACTTGCCGCCGTCGAGGGCGGTATACGTCCGGGTGGTCTGGGGACGCACGTAGTACGCCTTGCGCGTGCCCCAGTCCCTCACACGTGTGGCCGTCACATGCGTCCACGCGGTGCTGACGCTCTTCGACACGATCTTGTCGGCGGTGTAGGCGCCGTCGTAGGTGGTCGTCTCCAGCTCGTGGCCGGAGAGTGCGTCGTCGTCGGCGTGCTTCTTGCCGGTGGAGTCCTCGACCTCCCCGCCGAGACCGCGCAGGAACACGTGCTCCGTGCGCTGGTCGGCGGTGCTGACGGTGCCGCCGGACCTGGTGACGCGGACCTTGCCGTAGCCGCGCCAGTCGCTGTGCGTGCGGTACTCGTCCTTGGTGATGCCGTCGGCCTTGGCCTTCTTCCAGCCGGCGTCGCCGAGGTAGTCGTAGTCGCTGACGCTGTTGGGCGCGTCCGCGGTCACGTCGTCCTCGACCACGCGGTCGACCACGTACTTGTGGAACCAGTCGGTGATGGGGTCCGCGGCGCCCGGCGGGTTCCACTTGACCGGGTAGCAGGCCGTCTTCGGTGCGTCCGCCGACGGCAGGTCGCCCGCCTTGCACTCCGCGTCGCGGTAGAGGACGTCCATCCGGCCGCCCGTGCCGTTGTCGACACCGGCGAGGCGGAAGCGGTTCATCGCCTGGATGTTGTCCCCCGGCCTGTCCACCCTGTTGGGCAGTTGGGTGCCGAGGAGCTCGACGGCCGGTGTGGTCACCGTGCCGGATCCGGCGTGGCCCGTCTGGGTGATGGTGTTGAGCCACAGCGACTTGGAGCTGTCGCCGTTGTCCGTGAACAGGTGGCCGAGGGACCAGGAGTCGACGTCCGCGTAGCCTTCGCCGTAGCGGATCTGTGTCGTGACCTTGCTCAGCTTCTTGCGGGTCCAGAAGGTGGGGCTGTTCTGCCCCTTGCACTTGGTGCCGGACTTGCAGTTGAGGTCCCACGGGACGTCGGGCCAGCGACCCGCGGTCGCGTCCGTCAGGTCACCGGTCTCGCAGTCCGCCGCCGCGCCCTGGCACCGCTCGTCGGTGTCGAAGACCATGCGGGCGGCGGCCGGGGTGCTGTAGACCTTGCCGTCCTGCTGGCCGTAGTCGATCCGCTCGAGGTAGCCGCCGCGGGTGTACGACTTGCCGTTCTCGTCGGTCTTCAGGCCCTGTGTGTAGTAGTTGGTCTCCTTGCCGTAGTAGTACGACATGGCGTTGCCGTGCGGGTCCACGACGTAGTCGAGGTTCCAGCGCCAGGCCTGCTTGCAGTGGGCGTCGGCGAACGTCGCGTTGTAGCAGGGCTCGCCGGAGTCGTCGCCGTAGACGGGAACGGTCCAGGCGGAACCGGTCTGCTCCTTGCCGGAGGCGTAGCCGGGCAGGTTGTCCAGGCCGAAGTAGTATTCGGTGCCGTCCGTCGTCGTGACGCGCCAGTGCTCGCCGTTGTCGTCGCCGTTGCTCGCGCCGGACAGCTTCTCGACCTTGCTGTTGTCGTCGCCGCTGATCCGCCACGTGTCGGTCGTGTCGTCCTTGATCAGCTCACCGGAACTGCCGCCGGCGAGCTGGATGGTCGCGTTGTCGTACGCCCAGCACTGGTCGCCGTTGGTCTTGGCGTGGCCGTCGTCCGCGCACGGCTTGTACCGCCGCTCGATGAAGCCGGGCTCGTAGCCGAAGCCCTGTCCGATCCACGAGCCCTGGTTGTTGGTCGCGGCGGTCTGGCCGTCCACGGACTGGGAGTTGTAGGAGAGGCCGACCGAGGGCACGAGGCCGCCCGGGGCGGGCGGTGTGCGCAGCGGGTACGTCCAGTTGAACGCGCCCGAGGAGTTGGAGACGCTCCATTCGGCGGACGGCGCCAGAGGGGTGGCGCCGAAGCTGCCCTGGCCGCCGGAGGCGCCGGCGGTCGCGGCGAGCACGGTGGCGGGTCCCGAGGACCGGTCGCCGCGGGCCCGCACCGGCACGTCGGCGCTGAGCGTCCGGGCGTCGGCGTCATTGGTGGCGGGCAGCTCGCGCGGGGTGGTGCAGCCCTTCTTGGCCGGGGTGCTGACGGCGCACTCCGGGAGCTCGACGAGGCGCAGGCGGGAGCCGTAGCCCGCGCCGTACGCGTCGGCGAACCCGGAGTAGTCGAGGGTGAGGCGCGCGGCTGCGGGCCTCACCTTCGGCCTCGTCGCCTCCCCGGTGCTGTCCGTCGCCGTGGTCCTGCCCGCGTCGGCGAGCGTGAGCAGGACCCCGTCGACGCCCGCCGCCCGTGCCTCGTGCCGTCCGGCGACGACGACCTTCAGCGCGTCGGGGGCGGCGGGTCTGTGCCGTTCGTTTTCTCGGGGTGGGCCGACTTCGACGGGCAGGCCCTTCGCCTTGACCGCCCGGGTGGCTTTGCCGCCGAGCGCCACGGTGTCGCTCGCCGCCCGGGGCCAGGTGATGTCGGCCGGCCCCTTCGCCCGTGCCTGCTCCGCCGGGTTGGGGCGGCTCCTGCCGGCCTTCAGGTCGGTACCGGGCACGGCGGCGCCGAGGCCCTTCTGGACGTCCGGACGGGTACGGCCCTTGTCGTCGGCCGCCGCCTGCGGGGCGTACTGCGGCAGCAGGCCCACGGCGAGCGAGACACCCAGCGTGACGACGACATGGCGGCGCAGACGGGGGCGGGCGGACCGGGAGGGCAGGCGGAACCAGGGGGACGTGGGCACGTGGGATCTCCGGAAGGCAGGGGGGCGGGGCAGGGAGGGCGGAGGGAGAGGGGGGCGGGGCGACCGACGAGGAGGGCCCGCCCCGCCTCCCGGCGGTCACGTCACCGTGCCGTCCAGGTTCACGCCGGACTTGAGGTTTGCGACGGCGGCCACGAGGGGCTCGTCGAGCGCGCCTTCGAAGACACGTACCTCGTCGACGGCCCCGGAAAAGTACTGCGATCCGGTGGTCAGGCCCGCACGCCCCACCTGGAACCCGGCGGTGGAGAAGTCCCAGTCGTTGGGCCACCGCACGACCTGGCCCGTCCACTCCCCGTTGACGTACAGGCGGACTTCTTCGAACAGCGCGTTGTACGAGAGGGCGAGGTGGTCGCCCCGCCCCTCACTGCTCGGCAGGACGGCGCCGGCCTCCGCCTCCGTCACCGTCGCGTCGGCGGCGTCCTTCTCGGTCAGCCTGAGCTTCCAGCGCTTGCTCTCCTTGTCGAACCGGACGCTGGTCACCGAGCCCTTGGTCCCGGGCAGCGAGAACACCGCCTGGGTCGCGGTGGCGTCGGGTGAGCCGAGCCTGGCCCGTGCCGTGACCGTGAAGCCGGCCTTCGACTTCAGCAGTCCGGCCGCACGGTTCGCGTATCCGTCCTTGCCGTTCAGCGCGAGGTGACCGTCGCCCCACACCGGCTCCTCGGCCGGTTTGCAGTCCGGGTCGAGGACCTCGCAGGTGTCGTCCGCCTGGTGGACGGAGGCACCGCCGCGCAGAGTCATGCCCGGGCCGCCCGTGCGGTCGGGCACGGTGCCGCCCTCGGGCTCGTCCATGTCCCAGTAGGCGCGCTGCAACGGCGGGACGCCGCCGAGGCTCTGCGTCTCCGAGGCGGCCAGGACGCGGTCGAAGACCTGGACGTCCGCCACGGTGCCCTTCAGGTTCGCCGTGTATCCGGCGGGTTCCAGTGCCCGCCCGATCTGAAGCGAGCCGGTGGCGTTCCACGTCGTCGGGCGTTCCTGGACATCGCCCCGCATGAGCGTGCCGTTGACGTACATGCGCATCGTGCCCGAGCCACCGTCCCCGGCCTCGTCCTTGTCGTAGACGCCGACCAGGTGCGTCCAGTCGCCGGGCACCGCCTTCGGCCCCTGCACCTCCCAGGAAAAAGCCGAATCGATCTCGCTGTCGGGCGCGAGGAAGGACCACCGCCGGGAAGCGGCGTCGTACCCGAGGGAGAAGCCGGACTGTGCCGATCCGTCCTGGCTGACCACGCTCATCGACGTCTTCGGCAGCTCGGGGAGCATCACCCAGCCCGCGACCGAGAAGGTCTCGTCCGTGTCGACCACGTGCCGGCCGGTGTTGAGGTAGGCGCCGCTGGTGCCGTCGAGCACCGCCGCCGTGCGCACGGAGCCGTGCGGACCGTCCGCACCGAAGGTCACGCCGGGTCCCGCGGTCGCCGCCGGGGTCCCGTCACCGCCCGCGGCCTGCCCGGCGCCCGCCGGATCGGCCAGTGCCCACGACGCCTTCGCCGAGCGTCCCTTGGCGACCCGGAACCGGTAGGACTTGGTGATCTCCCGGTTGTTGCCCGCCCGGTCCTCCGCCTCGACGTACAGCGTCACGGGGCGCTCGCGTTGCGGCATCCACCGCACGAGGGCGGGCCTGCCCGGAGCACTAGGTACGACGGTCCGCTCCGCCTCGCCCGTGAACTGGTAGCGGTACTTGACCACGTCGGTGCCCTCGGAGTGCAGCTCGAAGGTGCCGTACTCGCCGACGCCCGCATGCCACTTCCCGTCGTTCGGGTACTTCTCGGACTTCACCTCCGGCGCGTCGGGCTTCGTCGAGTCGAGGATGAACTCGCAGCGCGTGCCGCCCCCTTCGTGGCTCCACGGGCCCCAGGACGCGTCCGATCCCCCGATGTCGTCGCCACCGCGCACCCACCAGCCGATCACGGTGTTCTGCGGCAGCGTGAAGGACGCCGTGCCGTCACCGGGGATGTCCTCGCCCACCTTGTAGGTGAACTCCTCGAATCCGCTGTCCCGGCTCCGGTCGGTGTTCGACTGCTGGTAGCCGGTCGTGACGACGTGCTTCTTCTCGTGGCCGTCCTTGTCCGTCCAGAAGATCTCGAACTGCGCCCGGAGCTTCTCCGTGTTGCCCTTCACGTCGCCGTGGTCGGGGTCCCACACGATCGCGGAGAGCGTCGGGGTCTTCTTCGTGTAGTGCTTGGTGGCTTCGCCGTAGGTGCACTTGCCGCCGGGGTCCATGGACAGTTCGTCCAGCTTCGGCTGGTAGGGCGGCCGGTTGTACGTCACTTCCAGCGCCGCGTTGTTGCAGAACCGCTTCCATGACACGTACGAGTCCTCGGTGGCGGCCTGGAGTCCGAACGTGGTGGTGTCCCAGCCGCTGGAGGCCGCCTTCTGCACGGTGCCCCGCACGTCGAAGCGCACGTTCTGATTGGTCGCCGAGCAGGAACCGGTGGGGTTCGTCGGTGACTCGGACGTGATGTGGTCCTTGCTCGACGGGCGGTTGGACCAGTTGGTGCGGGAGTTGATGGCGCTGCCGCCGGAGCTGTTGACGCGGTGCAGCTGCACCGAGCGCGCCTCGCTGTTGTACGTGTGGACCAGCGTGATCGCGAACTCGGCCTTGAGGATCTTCTTGCCCTGGAAGGTTCCCGTGGGCAGCGCGTAGTACTGCCGCTGGACGTCGTCGCTGCCGGTGCAGCGCACGGAGTAGTTCGCCGGGCAGCGCCCGACGCCCTTGCCGGACTCGATGCCGTCGTCGGAGTTGGGGAACTTCCAGCCTTCGAGGCCCGGCTTCGCGGACGACACCCAGGTCCAGGAGGTGCGGCCCTTCGTCCTGGCCACCGGGTCGATGACGACGGGGTAGCGCGTGGTCTTCCCCCGCAGGAGACGCAGGTCGGGCTTCAGGGTCATGGTGTCGCGCCGCAGGCCGAGCGAGACGTCCGCGACCCGGGCGCCGTCACCGGGCGCGGCCTGGGCCACCGCCGCCGACGCGCGCTTGTGCCGCGCCGGGGCCGCGCTGCCGCCGCGGGAGTCCCACATGACGGGCTGCGGGGCCTCGAACACCGTGCCGCCCGTGCCCGCGTCCTTCGCGACCAGTCCCCCGCCGGCCGTCTCGCGCACGTCGAGGCCGCGGGAGACGATGGGCAGGTCGATGCCGGCCAGCCTCGGGTCGGCGGCGGCCTTGGCGGACTTGACGACCAGCAGGTGTGCGAAGCCCTCGGGTTCGGCGCGCACCACCAGGTCGACGTCCGGCAGGACCGCGCGGTATGTGGCCGTCGCGCCCTCGACCCGGGGCGCGGGGAGCCGGCCGGGCCAGGAGAGGGAGAGCGTCTTGCCGTCGCGCGTCATCGTGGCGAACGGTCCGTCGCCTCCGCCGGAGAGCGTGACAGCGGTGGGCGTGGCCTTGGGGGCGAGGGTTCCGTTCGGCTGCTCGACCAGCGTCGTGTCGATGTCGGTCCAGCGGTCGCCCTTGCGGGTGCGGACGGGCTGCGCGTACTCCTTGGTGGTGAAGGTGCCGTCCGGGTTCGCGAACGTCTGGCCGCGTTCGGAGCGCCGGCCGAGGACTTCGACCCGTTTCCCGGACGCGTCCGCACGCCGGGCGGCCGCGTCGCTCGTCAGTTCGGTGCCCGGCCCGGTGGTTCCGGACACGGGCGCCCGTTCGGACGGTGCCGCGGTCGCCGCGGGCACTCCGGTGACCCCGGCCGCCAGCACGGAAGTGATCAGCCCCACCGTGACGGCCGCTCTGCGCGCACGCCGCACTGCCCCGCTCTTCCCCATGTCCCCTGATCCCCCTGCGTCGAGAGCTGCCTGCACCGCGGTCGGAGTGCGGGCAGGCGCACAGTGACGCGCGCCTGCCCGACGGCGCCTATCGAATGTCCGAGCCGAACGCCTTGCCCTCGTCCGGGATGCCGTCGGCCCCCGGCTTCACCGTGCGCACCGACCCGGTGCCACCGTCGATGTGCTTCCAGGACGTCGCGTACACCAGGCCCTTCCGGTCGGCCGGCGTCTTGCTGTAGGGCACTCCGATGTACAGGTCCTTGTACGTGGCCCACAGCCCGAGTCCCGCGAAGTCACGTGCCTCGGCCGTGCCCGGCAGGCCGTTGCCCCGCGTGAGGACCTTGGCCCTCCCCGCCGGGCCGAGCGGGGACAGGACGTGCACGGCGCCCGCGTTCTCCATGGCCCCCACCTCCTGGTTGGGGACACTGACGGCCAGCCTGATCGTCTCGGCGGTGCCGACCGCGCCCGGGTCGGTGCTGGCCAGGGCCACCCGCTGGCCGAAGAAGTCCGCGGCCGCGGGCCGCTCGTCGCCGCCGGACGCCAGCCGGTCGACGAAGCCCACTTCGGTGAGCGCCCCGGACGGTTTGATCCGGAGGACCGTGACCGCGCCCGCGTCCGCGACCGTGCCCACGTTCTCGTTGGGCGCCCCGACGGCCAGCAGCGCGTCCGTCTCGGATTCCGCGCCAGAGGGCCGGTAGGGGATCATCGAGACGGCCGTGCCGAACCGGTCGTCCTTGGCGGAGGCACCGGACACCAGGGCCGGGTGGTTCTCGTCCACCCCGTCCAGGGCTGTCGGACGCCCGTCCTCGATGGTGTGGTTGAACAGCGTCACCGCCCCGGCGTACGACTCGTCGCCGATCGCCTCGCCGGGCGCGCCGACCGCGATGAAGCGGCTCGTGGCGGCGAGGGAGCGTCCGAACCGGTCGTTGGCCTCCGCCACCCCCGGCACGTCCGGGTCGTCCTGGTTGATCGTGGTCTCGGTCGTGCCCTGGACGTAGTGGACGCATCCGGCGTCCGAGAGGGCACCGATGGCCTCTCCCGGTACGCCGACGGCCAGGTACGGCTTGCCTCCCGACCTGACGCCGGCGGCCAGGGCGTAGCCGAAGAGGTCGCCGGCCTCGGTGACGGTGCTCCCGTCGAGACCGGCCTGCGTGTAGCTCTCGATCGTGGAGCCCGCGCCTATCCCCGCCGGCCTGCCGTGAATGACGTAGACCGCTCCGGCGTCCGCCTGGGCTCCGTCGGCGGTGGTGACGTCCTCGTACGGGGCGCCGACGACGAGGTCGTCGCAGCCGTCCTTGTCGGCGTCGTACATGGCGATCGAGGCGCCGAACTTGTCGCCCGTCTCGGGATCGGCGGCCATGCCGCTCAAGGACTGCGAGATCTCGGTGACGCCCTTGTCGCCGCCGAGCACGACCCGGACCAGGCCCGCGTTCGCCTTGCCCGCGACCGTCGCCTCGGGGTCGGCGACGGCCATGTCGCGGATGCCGTCGCCGTTGAAGTCCGAACCCAGACCGGCGGTGCAGGCGACGGCGGCGGCGGGCGACGCCCCGGCCGAGAACGACGTCGTGGCCGCGACGAGCAGCGCCGCGGCCACCCCCCACCTGGTGACCCGTACGCACCGGCACACGCCTGAATTCGACTCCACAGTCCCCACCCCAGATTGTCAGAACACCGTCACAAGATGTTCACAGCGGGGGTGAGTCAATGCTCCGGCCGACGAGGCCGTCAATGTGATGCAGGACACACGCATCTGACGCCACCCTCCACGAGGTGACGGAACGTGGTTGCCTGCGGCCACTTTCGGCCAGTCACCGGTCCCCTGCGCCCCAAGGCGCAAGAGCGCCTCGTGGTCACTGTGCGGCGCCGTGCGGGGTCACTGCGTCCGTACGCGAATCAGCCAGCTCGCCGCCGGGACGGACCGGGGCCCTCACGGAACGCGAGGAAACTGCACGGGAAAAATTCGTGCGTCCAGCGAGCGGGAAGGCCCGGCTGGTCGCGGCGGAGTGGCACCTGTGACGGCGGCCGGTGTCCGGGTCCCGTGGTCCCGCTAGGCGCTCGCCGCGTACGCGCGGGTGGCGGAGTCCTTGGCGAGGGTCACCACGGTGAGCCGGTCGTTGACCCGCTGGGTCTTCACGGGGGCGTAGCCGTGCTTGCGGTAGAGCTGGAGGTTCTGTTCGTTGCGGTGACCGGTGAAGAGCTGGAAGCTCTTGGTCGTCCTGTCCGCGCCGAGCTGCCGCTCGATCGCGTTCAGGAGGCGGCCGCCCAGGCCGTGCCGCTGCATGCGGGGGTGGACGATGAGCTTGCCGATCCGCGCCGTGCCGTCGGCGTCGACGGTGCCGCGTACGGAGGCCACCACCTCGTCGCCGAGCCTGGCCACCAGGACGGTGCCCGTGGCGACTTCGGTCGTGATGGAGTCCAGGGACTGGGTCAGCGGCTCGATCGAGTAGTCGCCGTAGAGCTCGGCCTCGCTCTGGTAGCAGAGGTACTGCAATTTGAGGATCTGCTCGGCGTCCGCTTCGGACGCCTCCGAGATGGTCACGCTCATGCCCATGTGTGCATGCCTCCCGCTCACCTGCTCCACCGGTTGTCTAACGCTCCTTTCCCCGTGGGTCAGGAGCCGCAACCTCCGCCGCCAGCATTCTGCGCAGGCATCCCAGGCATCGGGAACGTTCCGGCCCCAGACTCCCCTGTGACATTCCCAACTCCCCTGCGATCTCACGGTAGGTGAGGTCCTTGGGGGACAGCAGTGCCGCCAGGAGCCGGGGGCAGCGGCCGGGCAGTCTGCGGACCGCGGCGTGCAGGGTGCGGTGCCGGTCGGCGGTCAGGGCGCGCTGCTCGGGGCCGCGGTCGATGTCGTCGGCGGGCTCGGCCGCGTACGCCACCTCGTGCCGGCTGGCGCGGCGGGAGCGGCGCGCCTCGGAGCGGACGGCGCCGCGCAGCCACAGCGCCGGGTCGGTGGGCGGGCCGTCGGACTGGAGGCGCTCCAACAGGCGCAGCCAGACGGCCTGTTCGAGGTCGCCCGCGTCGGCGCCGGAGTCGAGTGCCTCCGCGGACGCCTCGGCGGCGAGCAGCGGACGCAGCGCGGGGATGAGGGTGGGGATGAGCGTGGGGGTGGGCTCGTACGTCATGCACGGCGGGACGCGGCCGCTCCGGCGGAAGGTTTCCGGAGCGGCCGTCTCTCACCCCAACCGGGGGCGTTCACGCGGCCGTTGACGGGTGTGGCTCAGTCCTTGGCGAAGTCCGCGGCGGCCAGCAGCGCGGTGTCCGGGTTGTCGGAGAAGATGCCGTCGATGCCCGTCTCGAAGTAGGCCTTGAGGGCGCCGAAGACGTCCCCGTAGGCGGCCGGGTCGGTGCCCTTCCTGAAGTTCGCGGGCAAGAAGGTGTTCTCGTTGCGCATCGTGTACGGGTGCAGGATCAGGTCCGCCGCGTGCGCGTCCTCGACGAGCGTGGTCGGCGTGCCGAGGCTGCCGTCGGCCTTCTTCGGGATGATCAGGTCGAGCGTCGGACCGATGCCCTGCGCGAAGCGCGCCATCCACTCCAGACCCTCGGGCTTGATCAGGTCGGCGACGGTACGCGGGTCGCCCGCCTCGACGAAGTCCCACGGCCGGGAGTTGGCACCGGACAGGAGTACGACGCGGGGCGCGGAGACCAGCTTGGCCAGGCGCTGGATGCTGCTGGGCTCGAAGGACTGGAGGAAGTTCGGCGAGTTCTTCTTGTGGCGGCCGTAGCGGCGCAGGAGCTTGGCGAGCCGCTCTTCGAGGCCGAGGCCGAGCGCGCGGAAGTACGTGGGGTGCTTGGCCTCGATGTGCAGCCACACCGGCCGGCCGCGCCTGCGGCCCTCCTTCTCGGCCCACTCGAAGACCTCTTCGAGGGTGGGGATGTCCCAGCGGCCGTCGTAGAGGGTGTTGTTCCGGCGGGTGCCCGGGATGCGCTCCTTGGCGCGCAGCGTCTTCAGCTCGGCGAGCGTGAAGTCCTCCGTGAACCAGCCGGTGAGCTGGGCGCCGTCCACGGACTTGGTGGTCTTGCGGGAGGCGAACTCGGGGCGCGCGGCGACGTCCGTCGTCCCGGTGATGTCGGTCTCGTGACGGCATACGAGATGGCCGTCCTTGGTGGGCACGATGTCCTGCTCGATGACGTGCGCGCCCATGTCCAGGGCGAGCTGGTACGAGCCGAGGGTGTGCTCGGGCCGGTAGCCGCTGGCGCCCCGGTGGGCGACCACGGTCGGCTTGGGCAGGCCCTCGTACCCGTGGCCGTGTCCGTGTCCCGGCCCGTGCCGCTCGTCGGCTCTCGCCACCGCGGGCAGGCCGACCGCGGCGGTGCCTGCGCCGAGGAGCGCCGCCCCCAGTACCGCTCGGCGTCCCCGGCTCGTTCCCGGCTGCTGCTGACCCGACTCCTGCGTCGCCATTGGCGTTCCTCCCGTTGTGCATCCGCCTTGCACCTGACAAAGCGGGACTGATCGTAGGTGGCCGGGAGTGACGGGTGGGAGACCCTGGACGGAACGGCGGGGTGACGCGACATGGCGAATGGGCGCACCATGGAGGCCGCGGCCGGCCGCGGCCCGTGCGGAACGGCCGCTACGCAGAGAGAAGTGTGTGGGTGACAAGCACCACTACTTAGGGCCACACCGTTCCCACGGGGATACGGTCGTCGCAAGGGCCTCGACCCGGAGCGACGTGGCGCAGAGCCGTGTCAACACTGCGTATCGGGTGCGTGAACCCGATGTGCAAACGGCGGTGACCCGCGAGTACCGTACTCACCTGCACTTACTCGTCACCTACTCGTCGTCGACCCGTTGACACCGGAGGGCCTGTTGTCCCGTCTAGCGCTCATCAAGGCAGTGCTCGGACCGATCTTGCGCCTGATGTTCCGCCCACGGGTAGAAGGCGCCGAGAACATTCCCGGGACCGGGCCCGTCATTCTGGCCGGAAACCACCTGACGTTCATCGACTCGATGATCCTGCCGCTCGTGACCAACCGTCCGGTGTTCTTCATCGGCAAGGACGAGTACGTCACCGGCAAGGGGCTCAAGGGCCGGCTGATGGCGTGGTTCTTCACGGGCGTCGGCATGATCCCGGTGGACCGTGACGGCGGGCGCGGTGGTGTCGCCGCGCTGATGACCGGGCGGCGCATCCTCGACGACGGCAAGGTCTTCGGCATCTACCCCGAGGGCACGCGGTCGCCCGACGGGCGGCTGTACCGGGGGCGTACGGGCATCGCGCGGCTGACGCTGATGACCGGGGCGCCGGTCGTGCCGTTCGCGATGATCGGCACGGACAAGCTTCAGCCCGGCGGCAAGGGGCTGCCGCGGCCGGGCAAGGTGACGGTGCGGTTCGGTGAGGCGATGGAGTTCTCGCGGTACGACGGGATGGACCGGGACCGGTATGTGCTGCGGGCGGTGACGGATTCCGTGATGGCGGAGGTCATGCGGCTGTCCGGGCAGGAGTACGTGGACATGTACGCCACCAAGGCCAAGGCGGCGTAGCCCTGCGGGGCTTGGGCGGATTGGTTTGTGCGCCCGCGTCGGTGTGGGGGGCTTTGCCCTTCGGGCCGGGGCGGGCGTTGCGTGTTCTGGGGGGGATAGGCCTGCGTGTGGCTGCGGGTTCGTTGTAGTTGCTCGCGCCCCTTGCGGGGCCGCGGCCCCGCCTGTCCCCGCGGGTTCGTCGTGGTTGCTCGCGCCGTTCCCCGCGCCCCCTTACGGGGCCGCGGCCCCGCCTGTCCCCGCGGGTTCGTCGTGGTTGCTCGCGCCGTTCCCCGCGCCCCCTTACGGGGCCGCGGCCCCGCCTGTCCCCGCAGGCCCGTCGTGGTTGCTCGCGCCGTTCCCCGCGCCCCCCTACGGGGCCGCAGCCCCGCCTGTCCCCGCAGGCCCGTCGTGGTTACTCGCGCCGTTCCCCGCGCCCCCTTACGGGGCCGCAGCCCACCGTTGCTGGTCGCGCCCCCTACGGGGCGTCCTCCGTGGGGTCCGGGCTTTCTTCCAGTTTTTGGCCCTTCAGGAGGAACCACGCCGCTATCGCCGTCGCCAGGAGGACCGCCGCGCCCGCTGTTGCCGCCAGTCTCAGGCCGTCCACGAAAGCCGTCTGGGCCGATTCCAGGAGGGCGTTCGCCTCGTGGGGCGGCAGGGACGTCACCGATTCCACCGCGCCGCCCAGGGACTCGTGGGACGCCGACGCCACGTCGGGCGGAGTGCCCGGTGGGGCCGTGAAGTCGCGGTAGACGCCGGTGACGATGGAGCCGAGGAGGGCGATGCCGAGGGCCGCGCCCAGTTCGTACGCCGTTTCCGAGACCGCGGAGGCCGCGCCCGCCTGGTCCTTGGGGACGCTGGAGAGGATGACGTCGGCGGTCACCGTGAAGGAGAAGCCCGCGCCGATGCCGACGACCAGGAGCGAGGCGCCGAGCAGCGGATAGCCGGTGTGCTGGCTCAGGCCCGTGAGCGCGGCGAGCGCCAGGCCCACCGCCGCGAGGCCGCCCGCGACCACGATCCGGACGGAGAAGCGCCGCGCCACCACGCCCGCGATGAGGCCCGCCGCCACCGCGCCGACGGCGGCGGGGAGTTCCGCGAGGCCCGCCTCGAACGGTCGCCTGCCCTGGACCAGTTGCAGGAACTGGGAGAGGAAGAAGACCAGGCCGGAGAGGCCGAGGACGGTCAGCAGGTCGGCGAGCACCGCCCCGGAGAAGCCCCGGTTCCGGAAGAGCCGCATGTCCAGCAGGGGCGCCGGGAGGGTCAGTTGGCGGCGTACAAACCAGGTGAGTGCCGCCGCGCCGATGACCGCAGCCACCACGACGTCCCAGCGCGGACCGTGCGCGGCCGCCTCCTTGATGGCGTACACCACGGCGATCATGCCGACGAGGGAGAGCCCGACGCTGATCAGGTCCCAGGGGCCCGGCGCCGGGTTCTTGGACTCGGGCAGCAGTTTGATGCCGACGAGGACGAGTACTGCCATCACCGGCAGGTTGATGAGGAAGACCGAACCCCACCAGAAGTGTTCGAGCAGGAAGCCGCCGACCACGGGCCCCACGGCCGCGCCCGCGGACGCCATGGCGCCCCAGATGCCGACCGCGAGGCTGCGCTCGCGCGGGTCGTGGAAGATGTTGCGGATCAGCGCCAGCGTGGACGGCATCAGGGTCGCGCCCGCGACGCCGAGCAGCGCGCGGGCCAGGATCATCAGCTCCGGGCTGGTGGCGTAGGCGTTGAGGACGGAGACCGCGCCGAAGGCGACGGCGCCGGTGAGCAGGAGCTTCTTCCGGCCGATGCGGTCGCCGAGGCTGCCCATGGAGACCAGCAGGCCGGCGATGACGAAGGAGTAGACGTCACCGATCCACAGCAGCTGGGTGCCGGAGGGTTTGAGGTCCTCGCTGATGTACGGCGTCGCCAGGCCGAGCACGGTCGCGTCAACGGCGACCAGGAGCACGGCGAGAACGAGTACGGCGAGCGCGAGCCAGCGGCCGGGGCCGCGCTCCACGTCGGCCCCGGAGGCCCGCTGGTGTGTGCTGGTCATGACTCCACTCTCCGTCGTGCGCCGCCGATCAGCAGCTCGGAGATCATGTATGAGACGTCCTTGGCCGCCACCCGGCCGTCCTGCACGGCCCAGGCGCCCGACCCGATGAGGCCGTAGAGCGCCTCGGTGAGCCAGGCGGGGGTCAGGTCGATGCGGAATTCCCCGCTCTCCTGGCCGCGCCGGAAGAGCGCGGCGAGACGGGCGTCGATCCGGGACCAGCCCTCGTGCTGCGTCTCCCCCTCGAACAGCTGGTTCTCGGTGTAGAGGAACGCCAGGAGCCCGGCGGCGGGCTCGAGCTCCTTCACCAGGCGCCGCAGGGACTCCTGCGCGCCGCCCTCCCCGAGTCCCGCCCGGTCCAGGGCCGCCTCGCACTCCTGGAGTCCGAGCTCCTCCAGGGCGCGTACGAGGGCGTCGCGGCCCGCGAAGTGGCGGTGCAGGGTCGCCCGGCTGATCCCGGCGGCGCGGGCGACCTCGTCCATGGTGGAGGTGGATTTTCGGGTGAGCAGGGCCGCGGCGCTGCGCAGGACCTGGTCGCGATCGACAGACATGAGACGACCATACGCCCGTTGAGACGTAAATGTCTCATAATGATGTCTCGAAGGGTGCTGGCGGGGTCAGTGCCACGGCAGGTCGGCTCGCCGCGCCCAGTACTCCCGCGGCTCCTCCGCCAGCCCCGCGAGCCGCTCCAGGCGGCTCACGTCCAGGTCGACGGCGGTCACGTGCAGATTGGAGACGAGCTGGACCGCGGTCGCCGCCCCGGACAGGACGACCCCGGCCCACGGCTCGCGGAGCGGGGCGGCGAGCGCCACCGCGTCGCAGCCGAGCCCCGTCTCCTCGGCGACCTCGCGCAGCGGCGCGGGCGCGTGCGGGGCGGCGAGGCGGCCGTTGGCCATGCCCTCCTTGACGATGACGGTGAGGCCCGCTTCGTGCGCCTCGGCGAGCGCGGGGCCCGCCGAGGTCTCCAGGAGGTTGTACGTCGCCTGGACGGTACGGAAGAGCGGCTCCCCGTCCACGGTCACCTCAAGGGCGGCGCGGATCGCCGCCGCCTGCTCGGGGCCGCTCACGGAGAGGCCGACGGTCACACCCGCGTCGGCCAGCCCGGCGAGGCGCCCGTGGAGCTCCTTGTCGGTGAGCGCCGGACTCTCGGGCGTGACGGAGTGGATCTGGTAGAGGTCGAGCCGGTCGCCGAGCAGTTCGGCGCTCTCCGCGCGCTGCCGGTCGTAGGCGGCGACGCTGTGGTCCTTGACCTCGTGGGGGCCCTCGGCGTCGGTGCGCCAGCCGGCCGTGTACGCATAGCCCCACTTGCTGCCGACGACGACGTCACGGTTGCCGGGCCTCGCCCGCAGCCAGTCGGCGAGGAACTCCTCCGAACAGCCGTAGGAGCGCGCCACGTCGACGTAGCGGACCCCCGACGCGTACGCGGCGTCGAGGAGTTCGAAGGCGCGCTCGCGCAGTGCCTCGACGCTGCGGGACGGCGGCAGGTCGCCCTCGCGGCCCAGCGTGATGTAGCCGGGCCTGCCGACGGCGGCGAGGCCGATCCCGATGTGCGCGGTCGGGGTCGTGGCTGCGGCCAGCCGGGTGAAGGGCATCGCGAACTCCTCGTCGCAGGGGGTCTTCCCGCCAACGTAACCCGCCGCGCGTCACGTCACCCGCTCCACCCCCGCGACCGCTCCCCGCGCCCCACGTCACCGCCGCGCCCCCACGCCCCCTACGCCCCACGTCACCCGCGCGCGGCCGCCCACTCCCGCTGCGCCGCCAGGTCCGCCTTGACCTCGGCGAGCTGGACGGCGACCGCGGACGGGGCGGTGCCGCCGCGGCCGTCGCGGGAGGCGAGGGCGCCCGGCACGTTCAGGACCGTGCGGACCTCGGGCGTGAGGTGCTCGGAGATCGCGGCGAACTGCTCGTCGGTGAGGCCGTCCAGCTCCTTGCCCTCGGCTTCGGCGACCTTCACGCACTCACCCGCGACCTCGTGGGCGACGCGGAACGGCACGCCCTGCCTGACCAGCCACTCGGCGATGTCGGTGGCGAGCGAGAAGCCGGCCGGGGCCAGCTCCTCCATGCGCTCGCGGTGGACGGTGAGCGTCGCCATCATGCCCGTGAAGGCGGGCAGCAGGACCTCCAGCTGGTCGCAGGAGTCGAAGACCGGCTCCTTGTCCTCCTGGAGGTCGCGGTTGTACGCGAGCGGCAGGGCCTTCAGCGTCGCGAGGAGCCCCGTCAGATTGCCGATCAGGCGGCCCGACTTGCCCCGCGCCAGCTCGGCGATGTCCGGGTTCTTCTTCTGCGGCATGATCGACGAACCGGTCGAGAAGGCGTCGTGGAGGGTGACGAAGGAGAACTCCTTCGTGTTCCAGATGATGACCTCCTCGGCGATCCGCGAGAGGTTCACGCCGATCATCGCCGTGATGAAGGCGAACTCGGCGACGAAGTCGCGGGAGGCCGTGCCGTCGATGGAGTTGCCCGCGCTGCCGTGCTCGAAGCCGAGGTCCTTGGCGACGGCCTCCGGGTCCAGGCCGAGCGAGGAACCGGCCAGCGCTCCCGAACCGTACGGCGAGACGGCCGTCCGCGCGTCCCACTGGCGCAGCCGCTCCGCGTCCCGGGACAGGGACTGGACGTGCGCGAGGACGTGGTGGGCGAAGAGCACCGGCTGGGCGTGCTGGAGGTGCGTGCGCCCCGGCATGGCGACGTCCGGGTGCGCCTCCGCGAGCCCGATGAGCGCGCCCTGGAGGTCGGCGATCAGGCCGCCGATGACTCGCGCGTGGTCGCGCAGGTACATCCGGAAGAGCGTGGCCACCTGGTCGTTGCGCGAGCGCCCGGCCCGCAGCTTGCCGCCGAGGTCGGGGCCGAGCCGCTCCAGGAGTCCCCGCTCCAGGGCGGTGTGCACGTCCTCGTCGGCGATGGTGCCGACGAACGAACCGTCGGCCACATCGGCTTCGAGCCGGTCGAGCCCGTCGAGCATGCGGGCCAGTTCGTCCTCGGTGAGCAGGCCCGCCTTGTGCAGCACGCGCGCGTGGGCGCGGGAGCCGGCGATGTCGTACGGCGCGAGGCGCCAGTCGAAGTGGACCGACGCGGACAACCTGGCCAGGGCCTCGGCGGGCCCGTCGGCGAACCGTCCGCCCCAGAGCCGGACGTCACCGCCGTTGTTGCTGCTCACTGCACGTACTCCTCAGGGCTGTCATCAGGGCTGTCATCGGGCTGTCACTCGTGGACGCACCGCCGTACGCCATGATGCATGAGTATGCAGAACACCGCATGATTCGTCAATCGGCCGCCCCGTCACGCGTCCCGCCGGAATGAATGCGGGAAGTCGTTAGACAGGCGAAGGTTTTCGGGGATAAATTCAGCCCCATGGGAAAGACCTACGCACGCATAGACGGCAGGCTCCGCACCTTCATCGAGGAACAGCCGATGTTCTTCACGGCGACCGCTCCCCTTTCCGGTGACGGCACGATCAACCTCTCCCCCAAAGGCCTCAAGGGCTCCTTCGCCATCGTCGACGACCTGACCGTCGCCTACCTGGACTTCGCGGGCAGCAACGCCGAGACCATCGCCCATCTGCGGGAGAGCGGCCGCATCACGCTGATGTGGTGCGCCTTCCAGGGGCCGCCCAACATCGTGCGGGTGCACGGCCGCGGCGAACCCGTCTTCCGGGACGACCCGCGCTTCACGGACCTGCTCGGCCACTTCCCGGACATCGACCCCGCGCCGCACGGCCTGCGCGCCGTCATCCTCGTGACGGCCGACCTCGTCCGGGACACCTGTGGCTACGCGGTGCCCTTCATGACGTACGACGAGGACCGCGACCTGCACGGCAAGCGGTTCGGGCGGGAGGACGACGCCTCTCTGAGCGCCTACTTCGGCAAGAAGGAGTACATCGCGCGGAGCATCGACGGACTGCCCGGGCTGCCGCTGCCGCTGCCGCCCTCTACCGTCTGAACCATGCGCCCCCGAGCCGTCGCCCTCGCCGCCGCACTCCTGCTCGCCGCCCTCGGCACGGCCGGGGCGGCGCCGCCCGGCGCGGGGCCGTCGCTGCCCGAGCGGATGGCCGACACCGGCGGCGGCAGCCAGCTCATCACCGCCGAGGCGCCCCGCGCCACCGCCACCACCGGCATGCTCACCTGGTGGGACCGGCGCGACGGGCGCTGGGTGGCGGCGGGCTCCGCCCCCGCCCGGTTCGGGGCGAACGGCCTGACGGAGGGCGCCTCGCGCACGCAGGGGACGCGCACGACACCCACCGGGCTGTACGGACTCCCGTACGCCTTCGGGATCGCGCCGAAGCCCGACGGCGCCCGGTACCCCTACCGCCAGGTGACGAAGGAGTCCTGGTGGTGTCAGGACAACGGCTCGGGCGCCTACAACCGCTGGTCCGAGCCGCGGGCCGCCGACTGCCGCGCCGCCGAGGCCGAGCACCTGATCACGTACGGCACGCAGTACGCGCACGCCCTCGTGACCGACTTCAACTACGCCTCGCCGGTGCGCGGGCGGGGCGCCGGGATCTTCCTGCACGTCGACGGGGAGGGCGCGACGGCGGGGTGCGTCTCGGTGCCCGCGGAGGCGATGCGCGCGATCCTGCGGTGGGCGGACCCGGACCGCGGGCCCCACCTCGCGATCGGGACGGACTCGGGGCCGACCGCCCTCACGCGGTACTGAGCCCCCTGGCCCGACTCTTCGTGTAGGGACCACATATCGAGACGGGGTTGCACGCGTGCGGGGCCGGGGCGTTGCATCGCGCCGTGCGAGCCGAACAGACGATCCCTCACCCCGCCGACGACGGCACGAGCGGCGCCGACCAGGCCGCCCGCCGCGCCGTGACCGTCTTCCCCGTCCTCGTCCTGGCCGCCGGCGCCGTCGGCCTCGCCGCGCCGGGGGCGTTCGAAGGGTGGGGCACCCACGTCCCGTATCTGCTGGGCGTGGTGATGTTCTGCATGGGGCTGACCATGACCCCGCTGGACTTCCAGGGCGTCGTCAAGCGGCCCTGGGCCGTGGCGCTCGGGCTCGTCGCGCACTACGTGATCATGCCGGGGCTCGGCTGGCTGATCGCCCACGGACTCGGGCTCTCCCCGCAGTTGGCGGCCGGGGTGATCCTGGTGGGCTGCGCCCCGAGCGGCACCGCGTCGAACGTGGTGACGTATCTGGCGCGCGGCGACGTGGCGCTGTCCGTCTCGGTCGCCACCGTCTCTACCGTCCTCGCGCCGCTGGTCACGCCGCCGCTGACGCTGCTGCTCGCGGGCGAGTACCTGCCCGTCGACGCGGGCTCGATGGTCACGGACATCCTCAAGACCGTGCTGCTTCCGGTGCTCGGCGGCCTGGCCGTGCGGCTGCTCTTCGGGGGCTACGTCGACCGGGTGCTCGGCGCGCTGCCGTGGCTGTCGGCGCTGACCGTCGCCGCGATCGTGGCCATCGTGGTCGCGGGCAGTGCCGCGGCCATCAAGTCGGCCGCGGCACTGGTGTTCCTCGCGGTGTTCCTGCACAACGGCCTCGGCCTCGCGCTCGGTTACGGCGCGGGCAAGGTGGCCCGCCTCGGCCCGCCCGCCTCCCGCGCCATGGCCTTCGAGGTCGGCATGCAGAACTCGGGCCTCGCGGCGTCCCTGGCCACGGCCCACTTCAGCCCGCTGGCCGCGCTGCCCTCGGCGGTGTTCTCGGTGTGGCACAACGTGTCGGGGGCGCTGGTGGCGGCGTGGATGGCACGCAGGAGTCCACGCCCGTCCGGCGGCTGAGGACGGGCCGGGCGCGGCCCGGCGTCACTCGTTGGAGGCCAGCCGCAGCAAGTGGTCGGCCAGCGCCTGGCCGCCCGCCGGCTCCCTGCTGATCAGCATCAGCGTGTCGTCGCCCGCGATCGTGCCGAGGACGTCGTGCAGTTCGGCCTGGTCGATGGCGGACGCCAGGAACTGGGCGGCACCCGGCGGCGTCCGCAGCACGACGAGGTTGGCCGAGGCCTCGGCGGAGATCAGCAGCTCCGCGGAGAGCCGCCGCATCCGCTCCTCCTTGGCCGACTCCCCGAGCGGCGCGCGCGGGGTGCGGAAGCCGCCCTCGCTCGGCACCGCGTAGATGAGGTCGCCCTCGGCGTTGCGGATCTTCACGGCGTTCAGCTCGTCCAGGTCCCGCGAGAGCGTCGCCTGAGTGACGGTCAGGCCGTCGTCGGCGAGCAGCTTCGCGAGCTGGCTCTGGGAGCGCACCGGCTGCCGGTTGAGGATGTCCACGATCCGGCGGTGGCGTGCGGTGCGGGTCTGCGGCACGGCGGGACCCGTGTGGTCGCCGTGCTCATTGCCTTGCGCCTGGCTCATCGTCGTCTCATTCTCCGGATCGTCCGTCCCCGTC
Organism: Streptomyces sp. G44; assembly: GCF_016905445.1. Taxonomy (GTDB): domain Bacteria; phylum Actinomycetota; class Actinomycetes; order Streptomycetales; family Streptomycetaceae; genus Streptomyces. The sequence goes on along the minus strand of NZ_JAFEXF010000015.1, from coordinate 34,529 downwards.
GGCCTCGGCGGCCTTGTCCAGTACGCCGGGCAGCGCCCGGAGGAACGCCTCCACCTCGTCGTCGCGCACGTTCAGCGGTGGCATCAGCCGTACGACATCGGGGGCGGGGGCGTTCACCAGGAAGCCGGCGTCCTGAGCCGCCTGCTGGACCTGCGGCGCGAGCGGCTCGGTGAGCACGATACCCAGGAGCAGGCCCGCGCCCCTGACATGCCCGACGAGCCGGTGCCCGAGCGCCTCGGTCCCGCTCCGCAGCTTCTCGCCCGCCCGCTTGGTGTTCTCCAGCAGGCCCTCGGCGGCGATGGTGTCGACGACCGCGAGCCCCGCGGCGCACGCGACGGGGTTCCCGCCGAACGTCGTGCCGTGGTGACCGGGCCTGAACAGCTCCGCGGCGGCGCCGAACGCGACGGTCGCGCCGAGCGGCAGTCCGCCGCCGAGCCCCTTCGCGAGGGTGACGACATCGGGCTCGACGCCGTCGTGCGCGAGGTGCTCGAACCAGTGGCCGGTGCGGCCGATCCCGGTCTGCACCTCGTCAAGCACGAGGAGGGTCCCGGTGGCGCGGGTGATCTCTCTGGCCGCCTTCAGGTAGCCCGCCGGTGGCACGATGACGCCGTTCTCGCCCTGGATCGGCTCGATGATCACGAAGGCGGTCTCGGTCGTGACGGCTGCGCGCAGCGCCTCGGCGTCGCCGTACGGGACGTGGGTGACGTCGCCGGGCAGCGGCCGGAACGGCTCCTGCTTGCCGGGCTGGCCGGTGAGGGCGAGGGCGCCCATGGTCCGGCCGTGGAAGCCCCCGTCGGTGGCGACCATGTGGGTGCGGCCGGTCAGCCGGCCGATCTTGAAGGCGCCTTCGTTGGCCTCGGCCCCGGAGTTGCAGAAGAACACGCGGCCCTCGCGCCCGAAGAGCTCCAGGAGCCGTTCGGCGAGCCGGACGGGCGGCTCGGCGACGAAGAGGTTCGAGACGTGGCCGAGGGAGCCGATCTGGGCGCTCACGGCCTCCACGACCGCCGGGTGGGCGTGGCCAAGCGCGTTGACGGCGATGCCGCCGACGAAGTCCACGTACTCCTTGCCGTCGGCGTCCCACAGTGTGCTGCCCGCGCCGCGCACCAGGGGCAGCCGCGGCGTGCCGTAGTTGTCCATGAGCGCGCCCTGCCAGCGCGCCGTCAGCTCCTGGTTGCTCATGACTCCCCCTCGGTGTCGGCGTGGTGCGGCGCGTCCGGCACGACCATGGTGCCGATGCCCTCGTCGGTGAAGATCTCCAGCAGGATCGAGTGCTGGACGCGGCCGTCGATGACGCGGGCGGTCTCCACGCCGTTGCGCACGGCGTGCAGGCAGCCCTCCATCTTCGGGACCATGCCGCTGGCCAGATCGGGCAGGAGCTTCTCCAGCTCGGTGGCGGTGAGCCTGCTGATGACCTCGTCGGAGTGGGGCCAGTCCTCGTACAGGCCTTCGACGTCGGTCAGCACCATCAGGGTCTCGGCATCAAGCGCCGCAGCGAGTGCCGCAGCCGCCGTATCAGCATTGACGTTGTAGACATGGTGATCGTCCTGGGAGCGGGCGATCGAGGAGACGACCGGGATGCGGCCGTCGGCGAGGAGCGCCTCGATGGCGCCCGTGTCGATCTCGGTGATCTCGCCGACCCGGCCGATGTCGACCAGTTCGCCCTCGATGCGGGGCTGGTGCTTGGTGGCGGTGATGGTGTGGGCGTCCTCGCCGGTGAGCCCGACGGCGAGCGGTCCGTGCTGGTTGAGCAGCCCGACCAGCTCGCGCTGCACCTGACCGGCGAGCACCATGCGGACGACGTCCATGGCGTCCTCGGTGGTGACCCTGAGGCCCGCCTTGAACTCGCTGACGATGCCGTGCCGTTGGAGGGCCCTGCTGATCTGCGGTCCGCCGCCGTGCACGACGACGGGCCTGAGGCCCGCGTGGTGCAGGAAGACGACGTCCTGGGCGAACGCGGCCTTCAGCTCCTCGTCGACCATGGCGTTGCCGCCGAACTTGATGACGACGGTCTTGCCGCGGTGCCGGGTCAGCCAGGGCAGCGCCTCGATGAGGATCTGCGCCTTGGGCAGCGCGGTGTGCTTGCGGGCGGTGGGCTGGGAGCCCGGGTCCTTGCTCATGAGGAGTACGCGCTGTTCTCGTGGACGTAGTCCGCGGTCAGGTCGTTCGTCCAGATGGTCGCGATCTCCTCGCCCGCCGCCAGGTCGGCGGTGATGACGACCTCGCGGTAGCGCATGTCGACCAGGTCGCGGTCCTCGCCCACCGAGCCGTCCTTGCAGACCCATACGCCGTTGATGGCGACGTTCAGCCGGTTCGGGTCGAAGGCGGCGGACGTGGTGCCGATCGCGGAGAGCACCCGGCCCCAGTTGGGGTCCTCGCCGTGCAGCGCGCACTTGAGGAGGTTGTTGCGGGCGATGGACCGGCCGACCTCGACGGCGTCGGCCTCGCTGGCCGCGTTGACCACCTCGACCTTGATGTCCTTGCTGGCGCCCTCGGCGTCGCCGATGAGCTGCCGGCCGAGGTCGTCGCAGACCTCGCGGACGGCCTCGGCGAACTCGGCGTACTCCGGGGCCACTTCGGCGGCGCCCGAGGCGAGCAGCAGCACCGTGTCGTTGGTGGACATGCAGCCGTCGGAGTCGACCCGGTCGAAGGTGACACGGGTGGCGTCCCGCAGCGCCTTGTCCAGGACGCCGGCGTCGAGGTCGGCGTCGGTGGTGAGCACGACCAGCATGGTGGCGAGGCCGGGTGCGAGCATGCCTGCGCCCTTGGCCATGCCGCCGACCGTCCAGCCGTCCCTGGTCACCACGGACGTCTTGTGCACGCTGTCGGTGGTCTTGATGGCGATGGCGGCCTTCTCGCCGCCGTGCGCGGAGAGTTCGCCCGCGGCCTTCTCGACGCCCGGCAGGAGCTTGTCCATCGGCAGCGTGACGCCGATGAGCCCGGTGGAGGCGACGGCCACCTCGCCCGCGTTCAGGGACAGCACCTCGGCCGCCTTCTCGGCGGTGGCGTGCGTGTCCTGGAAGCCCTGGGGCCCCGTACAGGCGTTGGCGCCGCCGGAGTTGAGGACGACGGCGGAGACGAAACCGCCCTTGAGGACCTGCTCCGACCAGAGGACGGGGGCGGCCTTGACGCGGTTGGAGGTGAAGACGCCCGCGGCGGCCAGTCGGGGCCCGGTGTTGACCACGAGGGCCAGGTCCGGGTTGCCGTTCTCCTTGATCCCCGCGGCGATGCCCGCCGCCGTGAATCCCTTAGCTGCCGTCACACTCACGGCGCGACTCCGATCGTTGTGAGCCCGGTGGTCTCGTCGAGGCCGAGGGCGATGTTCATGCTCTGGAGGGCGCCGCCCGCGGTGCCCTTGGCGAGGTTGTCGATGGCGCTGATCACGATCACGCGACCGGCGGCCTCGTCGTACGCGACCTGGACCTGCACGGCGTTCGAGCCGTACACGGCGGCGGTCGCGGGCCACTGCCCCTCGGGGAGCAGGTGGACGAACGGCTCGTCGGCGAAGGCCTTGGTGTACACCTCTCGCACGGACGCGGCGGTGACGCCCGCCTTGGCCTTCGCGCTGCTGGTGGCGAGGATGCCGCGCGGCATCGGGGCCAGGGTCGGCGTGAAGGAGACGGAGACGGGTCCGCCCGCGGCGGCGCTGAGGTTCTGGATCATCTCGGGGGTGTGCCGGTGGGCGCCGCCGACCCCGTACGGAGTCATGTTCCCCATGACCTCGGACCCGAGCAGGTGCGGCTTGGCGGCCTTGCCCGCGCCGGAGGTGCCGGACGCTGCGACGATCACCGCTTCGGGCTCGACGAGGTCCGCCGCGTACGCGGGGAAGAGCGCGAGGGAGACGGCGGTCGGGTAGCAGCCGGGCACCGCGATGCGCCTGGTGCCCGCCAGCGCGGCGCGGGCGCCGGGCAGTTCGGGCAGGCCGTAGGGCCAGGTGCCGGCGTGCGGGCTGCCGTAGAACTGCTCCCAGTCGCCCGCGCCCTTCAGCCGGAAGTCGGCGCCCATGTCCACGACGAGGACGTCGGGCCCGAGCTGTTCGGCGACGGCGGCGGACTGCCCGTGCGGCAGTGCGAGGAAGACCACGTCGTGCGGGCGATCCCGCCCGGCCAGCACCTCGGCGGTGGTCGGCTCCAGGACGCGGTCGGCGAGCGGGAGCAGATGCGGTTGCAGCGCGCCGAGGCGCTCGCCCGCGTTCGAGTGCGCCGTGAGGGCGCCGATCTCCACCTCGGGGTGGGCGAGCAGCAGGCGCAGCAATTCGCCGCCCGCGTACCCACTCGCCCCTGCCACTGCTACGCGTACCGCCATGGAACCCTCCTCCTGGATGGCATGACTATACGCACATCCGCAGTTTTATGCAACGGAGGTCGGGCGAGGACCGCGAAAGCGGGCCGGAGCCATGGACACACCCATACGGGACCCCTTGGGAAGGGTACCCTTACTTGGGCAGTCGGGGGAGGTTCGCCGGTGGAATCCCGGGCCGTAAATCGGGTGCCTCCCCGGCCCGGCCGCGTTATCTTCGGCCGTATGAACGTCATCGGCCTCAGCCTCACCGCGACCGCGCGAGCGCCCCGCTCGCCGGTCGCCGCTGCCTGACGTACGTACGTCCTGCAACTCTCCACCGGCGACCGGAAACGGCCCGCCGGTGGTTCCGTGGTCCTCTCGTCCCGGTTCCGGTGATCGCACGGGCCGTCTTCCGGTGCCTCCCGTCGCGACGCGAAGGAGCCACTCCCATGAAGACCGCCCTGAAGACCGGGCCGAGCACCGAGGACGTCGTCCGGACGTTCGTCGAGTACTACGAGGAGCGCGGGCACCGCCGGATCACCGGCTCGACCCTGCTGCCGCCGCCCGGCGACCCGGTGCTCTTCACCACCTCGGGGATGCATCCGCTCATCCCCCACCTCGAAGGGCGCCCGCACCCCCTCGGCACCCGGCTCGTCAACGTGCAGCGGTGTCTGCGCACCACGGACCTCGAAGAGGTCGGCGACCCCACCCATCTGACCGTCTTCGAGATGCTCGGCACCTGGTCCCTCGGCGACTACGAGGGGCCGCAGAGCCTCGACTGGGGGTACGGGCTGCTGACGGAGGGGTTCGGCGTCGACCCCGGGCTGCTGCACGCCACGGTCTTCGGCGGCGACGGGCGGACCGGGCCCGACACCGCCTCCCTGGAGCTGTGGCGGGACCGCGGCGTGCCGGTGGAGCCGACCGTCGAGGACAACTGGTGGCCCAGCGGATCGGCCGGGCCGTGCGGGCCCGACTCGGAGATCTTCCTGTGGACCGGCGACGGGCCGCCGGAGTCGACGCCCACGCGCGACGAGCGCTGGGTGGAGGTGTGGAACCACGTGATGATGCGCCATCGCCGCCTCGACGACGGCTCGCTCGTGCCGCTGGCCCGGCGCAACGTCGACACCGGCCTCGGCCTGGAACGGCTGGCCTCGCTGCTCCAGGGCCGCCGGTCGGTGTTCGAGTGCGACGTCTTCGACCCCTGGCGGCGGCTCGTGCCGGGCCTGTGGCCGCTGGACGAGCCGTCGCTGCGGCTGGTCTGCGACCACCTGCGCTCGGCCGTCGTGGTGATCGGCGACGGCGTGGGCCCGGCCGCCTCAGGGCGCGGCTACGTGCTGCGCCGGCTGGTGCGGCGCGTCCTCACCGTGCTGTGGCGGGACGACGCCTCGCGCACGCTCGGCGACCTCCCGGAGGAACTGGTGCGGCACACCCTCGACCGCTTCCGGCAGGACACCGGCCCGGGTGCCGTGCGGCGGGTGCTGACCGACGAGGAGCGCCGCTTCCGGCGGCTGCTGGAACGCGGGCGGCAGGTGCTGGCCCGGCCCCGCTTCCGGGGGCCGTTGGGAGAGGAGGACTTCCGCTATCTGCACGACACCCATGGCCTGCCGCGCGAGCTGGTGGTGAGTCTGCGCACGCGGGGCTAGCGGGCGTCCTCGGCGGTGCGGGCCGCGCGCTGCTGGGCCTGCTCGGCCTGCTTCTCCTTGATCCGCACCGCTTCCTTGCGGACCTCGGCCTGGGTGGCGCGCTCCTGGCGCAGCCAGCCGGGCATCTCGTCCTTCAGGGCGTCGATCTGCTCGGTGGTGAGCGGCTCGGTGACTCCGCCGCGGGCGAGGCCCGCGATGGAGACGCCGAGCTTGGCGGCGACGACCGGGCGGGGGTGGGGGCCGTTGCGCCGCAGGTCCTGGAGCCACTGGGGCGGGTCGGCCTGCAACGCGTTCAGCTCGCTGCGCGAGACGACGCCCTCCTGGAACTCGGTGGGCGTGGCCTGGAGGAGCACACCCAGCTTCTTCGCCGCGGTCGCGGGCTTCATGGTCTGGGTGTTCTGGTGCGACGTCATGGTGTCAAGGGTATCGAGCATGTGCGCCACCTCTGACCACGGCGGGTAGCCTGGCGAAGTGACAGGCTCGGAAGTGACCCCTTCGTTCCGGCTCGCCTACGTCCCGGGGGTGACGCCCACCAAGTGGGTGCGTATCTGGAACGAACGGCTGCCCGACGTCCCCCTGACCCTTGTGCAGGTCTCGCCCGCCGAGGCGCCCGACGTGCTGCGCGCGGGCGGCGCCGACGCCGGGTTCGTACGTCTGCCGATCGACCGTACGGATCTCAGCGCGATCCCCCTCTACACCGAGACCACGGTCGTGGTGATCCCCAAGGACCACGTCGTGGCCGCGGTCGAGGAGGTGTCTCCCGAGGACCTCGCCGACGAGGTCGTGTTCCACCCGCTGGACGAGACGCTCGAATGGGAGCGGCGCCCTGGGCAGCCCGCCGCCGAGCGCCCGGCGACGACGGCCGACGCGATCGAGCTCGTCGCCGCGGGTGTGGGCGTGCTCCTCGTCCCGCAGTCCCTCGCGCGTCTGCACCACCGCAAGGACCTCACCTACCGCCCCGTCACCGACGCCCCCGAGTCGCGCGTGGCCCTGTCGTGGCCGGAGGACGCGACCACGGACCTGGTCGAGGACTTCATCGGCATCGTCCGGGGGCGTACGGTCAACAGCTCGCGGGGCCGGACCCAGCCCCCGGCGGCGAAGGAGAAGCCGCAGGCCAAAGCCAAGGCCAAGCCCGCGGCCCAGGCGAAGAAGAAGTCCGTCGCCCGCCCCAAGGCCGCCAAGCGCGGCAAGCCGCGGCGGCGGTCCTAGGCCACGCGGACACATGGAGGGGGCCTCCCGCCGAGCGGCGGGAGGCCCCCTTCACGGCTGTGTGCCGGGCGTCAGCCCAGGATCGACAGCGCCTGGTTGAGCGTCGCGGACGGGCGCATGACCTTCGTGGCCTTGGTGACGTCCGGCTGGTAGTAGCCGCCGATGTCGGCCGGGGAGCCCTGCACCGCGATCAGCTCGTCGACGATGGTCTGCTCCTGCTCGGTCAGCGTCTTGGCCAGGGCCGCGAACGCCTCCGCGAGCTGGGTGTCCTCGGTCTGCTTGGCCAGCTCCTGCGCCCAGTACAGGGCGAGGTAGAAGTGGCTGCCGCGGTTGTCGATGCCCCCGAGGCGGCGGCTCGGCGACTTGTCGTTCTCCAGGAACGTGGCCGTGGCGCGGTCCAGGGTGTCGGCGAGGATCTGCGCGCGGGCGTTGCCCGTGGTGGTGGCGAGGTGCTCGAAGCTCACCGCGAGGGCGAGGAACTCACCGAGGCTGTCCCAGCGGAGGTAGTTCTCCTTGACCAGCTGCTGGACGTGCTTCGGGGCGGAGCCGCCGGCGCCGGTCTCGAAGAGGCCGCCGCCGTTCATCAGCGGGACGACCGACAGCATCTTGGCGCTGGTGCCCAGCTCCAGGATGGGGAAGAGGTCGGTGAGGTAGTCGCGCAGGACGTTGCCGGTGACGGAGATGGTGTCCTCGCCGCGGCGGATGCGCTTCAGGGAGAACGCGGTGGCGTCGACCGGCGACATGATGCGGATGTCCAGGCCCGCGGTGTCGTGGTCGGCGAGGTACTGCCTGACCTTCCCGATGAGCACGGCGTCGTGGGCGCGGGTCTCGTCCAGCCAGAACACGGCAGGGCTGCCGGTGGCGCGGGCGCGCGTGACGGCGAGCTTGACCCAGTCCTGGATCGGGGCGTCCTTGGTCTGGCACATGCGGAAGATGTCACCGGCGGAGACGGCCTGCTCCAGGACGACCTTGCCCGCGCCGTCCAGGACCCGGACGTTGCCGGTGGTCTGGATCTCGAAGGTCTTGTCGTGGCTGCCGTACTCCTCGGCCTTCTGCGCCATCAGGCCGACGTTCGGGACGGAGCCCATCGTCGCCGGGTCGAAGGCGCCGTTGACGCGGCAGTCGTCGATGACGACCTGGTAGATGCCCGCGTAGCTGCTGTCCGGCAGGACGGCCAGCGTGTCGTGCTCCTCGCCGTCCGGGCCCCACATGTGGCCGGAGGTGCGGATCATGGCCGGCATGGAGGCGTCGACGATGACGTCGCTCGGCACGTGCAGGTTGGTGATGCCCTTGTCGGAGTCGACCATGGCCAGCTCCGGGCCCTCGGCCAGCTCGGCCTCGAATGACGCCTTGATCTGCTCGCCCTCGGGGAGCGACTCCAGGCCCTTGAAGATGCCGCCAAGCCCGTCGTTCGGGGTCAGGCCGGCGGCGGCGAGGGTCTCGCCGTACGCGGCGAAGGTCTTCGGGAAGAAGGCGCGGACCACGTGGCCGAAGACGATGGGGTCGGAGACCTTCATCATCGTGGCCTTGAGGTGCACGGAGAACAGCACGCCCTGCGACTTGGCGCGGGCGACCTGCTGCTTGAGGAACTCGCGCAGGGCGGCGACCCGCATGACGGAGGCGTCGACGACCTCGCCCGCGAGGACCGGCACGGACTCACGCAGGACCGTGGTGGAGCCGTCGTCGCCGGTCAGCTCGATGCGCAGCGAGCCGTTCTCGGTGATCACCGCGGACTTCTCGGTCGAGCGGAAGTCGTTCTCGCCCATGGTGGCGACGTTCGTCTTCGACTCGGACGACCAGGCGCCCATGCGGTGCGGGTGGGCCTTGGCGTAGTTCTTGACCGACGCGGGGGCGCGGCGGTCGGAGTTGCCCTCGCGCAGGACCGGGTTGACGGCGCTGCCCTTGACCTTGTCGTAGCGGGCGCGGATGTCGCGCTCCTCGTCGGTCTTCGGGTCGTCCGGGTAGTCGGGGAGCGCGTAGCCCTGGCCCTGGAGCTCGGCGATCGCGGCCTTCAGCTGCGGGATCGAGGCCGAGATGTTGGGCAGCTTGATGATGTTCGCCCCGGGCGTCTTCGCCAGCTCGCCCAGCTCGGCGAGGGCGTCGTTGATGCGCTGGCCCTCTTCCAGGCGCTCGGGGAAGCTCGCGATGATCCGGCCCGCGAGCGAGATGTCACGGGTCTCCACGCTGACACCTGCCGTGGAGGCGTAGGCCTGGACCACCGGCAAGAACGAATGGGTCGCCAGGGCCGGGGCCTCGTCAGTGTGGGTGTAGATGATGGTCGAGTCAGTCACCGGGTGCTCCGCTCCGCGTCTGCAACATTGCTCGACATCAAGATATCTCCTACCTCCCCCCGTACGGACAGGGCCCTGGGCACCTCTTTCTTCGTAGACACTGTCTACGCGATGTAGTAGACAGTGTCTATGAGTGCGGAGATGAGTGCGGAGAACGCACGGGACGCCGGGCTGCGCGCCCGGCTGGTGGACGCGGGCGTCGAGCTTCTGGCGGCCGAGGGCGTGCGGGCGCTGACCCTGCGGGAGATCGCGCGCAGGGCAGGGGTCTCGCACGGGGCTCCCCGGCGCCACTTCCCCACGCATGTGGCGCTGCTGTCGGCGATCGCGCGGCGGGGCCATGCCGCGTTGGCCGCCGAGGTGGCGGGGACCGTGACCGGAGGGGACGCGCGTACGCGGCTGAAGGCGCTGAGCCGCGTGTATCTCGGCTTCGCGGCGGAGAACCGCGGCATGTTCGAGCTGATGTTCCGCCACGATCTCCTGGAGAGCAACGAGCTCGGGCTGCGGGAGATCAGCCTCCCCCTCTTCGACGTCCTGGTCGGCCTCGTCGCCGAGGCGCGCCCCGCGTCCGGCGCCGGGGCGCGCGTCGCCGCGGGGGCGCTGTGGGCGAACCTGCACGGCATCGCGCAGCTGTGGGGGTGGGGCAGCCTGCGGCTGGCGTCCGGGGCCGCGGACGTGGAACCGCTGATCGAGGCGGCCCTGGACGCGCATCTCGGGCCGAGGGCCCGGTGAGGGGCGGGTCGGGCGCGGGAAGGGAAGCCGCAGCCCCGGCGGGGGCCGGCGCGGGGCCCGGAGGGGCGGTCCTGCCCCGAGCGGGGGTCGCGGCCGGCGCCGGTCGTGAGGAGGTGCCCGGGGATGGCGTCCGGCGGAAGCCGGTCCTCGCGTGCAGCGTCCTCGGCGCCATGATCGTCGCCCTGGACGGCACCGTGCTGACCGTCGTGCAGCCCGCCCTCCAGCGCGATCTGGGCGCGTCGTTCGCGCAGGCGCAGTGGACGAGCACCGGGTATCTGATCGCCGTGGCGAGCCTGCTGGTGTTCGCGGGGCGGCTCGGCGACCGCTACGGGCACCGGCGGGTCTTCGCCGTCGGAGCCCTCGGCTTCGCGCTCGCCTCGGCGGGGACCGGCCTCGCGTCCGGCGTCGGGTGGGTGATCGCGCTGCGCGTCGCCCAGGGGGTGTTCGGCGCGCTGCTCCAGCCCGCCACGCTCGGGATGCTGCGGGCGGCGTACCCGCCGGACAGGCTCGGCATGCCGATCGCGGTGCGCACGAGCGCGATCGGGCTCGCGGCCGCGGCGGGACCGGTGGCCGGCGGGGCGCTGGCGACGGAACTGGGCTGGCGCTCGGTGTTCTTCCTGAGCGTCGTGCCCGCGGTGGTCATCGGCGTCCTGGCGCTGGTGGTCCGCGTGCCCGAGCCGCCTCGCGAGGGGCCCCCGCCCGGCCTCGACCCGGCCGGTGCCGTGCTGCTCGCCGTCACCCTGGCCTGCCTCGTGTACACGCTGGTCGGCGTCGCGGACAGCGGACGGACGGCGGTCACCGCGCTCGGGGCGGGCGGAGCGGTGCTGGGCGCTGCGGTGTTCCTCCGGCACGAACGCCGCGCCGCGAGCCCGCTGATACCGCCCCGCCTGATCGGCTCGGCCGCGGTCGGGCCCGCCCTCGGCATCCTGGTGGCCGCCTCCGCGGCGATGTTCGGGACGCTGTTCGTGGGGACGTACTTCCTCCAGGACGTACTGGAGCTCGACCCGCTGCACAGCGCGGTGCGGGCGCTGCCGCTCGCGGTCATGATGATCGTGAGCGCGCCGTGCGCGGCGGTGTTGCTGCGCCGGTACGGGCCGCGGCGGACGGTCACGGCCGCCATGGCGGTGCTCGCTCTCGGCGTCCTCGCCCTGTCCCGGCTGGACCAGGCGTCGGGGCCGGTGGCGGTCGGTGGCGGGTTCCTGCTGGTCGGCGCCGGGTTCGGCACGGTGATGGTCGCCGCGACGGCCGTCGTCGTCCGGCACGCCCCGGTCGCCGGCGCGGGCGTCGCGGGCGGTCTCCAGCAGACCGCGATGAACGTCGGCCCGACCCTGGGCATCGCCGCCGCGACCACACTGATGACCGCCCTCGCGGGACACGCGCACGGCACGGGGCCCCACTGGACCGACGGCGCGTTCCTCGCGGCGATGGGTCCCACGCTGACGGCCCTGGCAGCCGTGGCGGCACTCGGCGCGGCGGCGGGGACGAGGCTGCCGGCGCGGGCGGCAGGGCGGGCGGCGGGAACCGGGGCCACTGCGGCCCCCGGCCCGCCGGATGCCCCCGGCGGAGGCTAACCGCCGGCCGCACCGCCCCCCAGCATCGCGTCGACCATCCGCAGAGCCGCCCGCGCCTGCTTCTCGTGCTGCTCGCGGCTGTCCAGACGCAGCGTGAAGGCCGCGCTGGTCACAGCCGTGGCGCCGTCCGGGGTGACTCCGCATTCGGAGACGCAGCCGAGGCTCGTCCCGCCGTGGAACCAGATGCCGTCGCGGCGGCCGGCGACCGGGCGCCAGGCGATGCCGAGGCCGTAGCGGACGCCGTCCACGGGACCCCAGTCCGTCGCGGGCACGGTCCGCCGCATCGCCGCCAGCTGGGCCGGGCGCAGCAGGCGCCCGCCGAGGAGAGCGCGCAGGAAGTCGCCGTGGTCGCGGGGCGTCGAGATGAGGCAGCCGTCCGCGCCGCCGCCGAAACCGAGGGTCGTGTCGACGGGCCGGGTGCCGTTCGGGAAGTACGTGTAGCCGGTGGCCGTCGGCCTCGGCACGTACGACGACGTACCGGGGGCGAGGGTGTCGCGCAGGCCGAGCGGTTCGATGACGCGCTCGTGGAGCTCCTGGGCCCAGGGATGGCCCGTGACCGCCTCGACGAGCTGCCCGGCGACGACGTAGTTCGTGTTGGAGTAGCCCCAGCGCCGCTCCCCCGCCGGGTCGTCGGCGTCGGGCAGCCACTGCGGGGGCTTGCTCAGGGCCGCCGTCAGCTGCTCCCCGGGGGTCTGCGAGCGGAAGCGGTTCCGGCGGTACGCCTCCGGGGTGAGGTCGTCCGGGTCCGCTCCGAGGGCGACATAGTCGTTCAGGCCGCTGGTCTGCCGCAGCAGGTTGGTGACGGTGATCCGGCGGCCGTCGTTGCCGTGGCCCCGGATCGCGCCGGGCAGCCACCGCTCGACGGTGTCGGTGAGCTTCAGCCGCCCCTCGCCCACGAGCTGGAGCAGGAGCGTCGCCGTGAACGTCTTGGTGTCGCTGCCGATCCGGTGGTACGCGTTCCAGGGCACCGGGTCCTTCGACGTGAGGTCGGCGACGCCCGCGCGGGCGGCCGTGCGGCCGCGCGGGCCCCGCACCTCGGCGAGGACGCCGGTCACTCCGGTGGCGTGGAGGGCGTCCACGTGACGCTGGAGGGCCCGTTCCCCGCGGGGCGCCGCCGCCGAGGCGGTGGCCGCCGCCCCCGTGAGCAGCGCGGCGGTGGCGGCCGCGAGCCCCGTGCGCCTGCTGATGTCCGTCATGGTCGTGCCTCCGGTTTCGGGCAGGTGAGGTCCGCGGCGGGCAGCTTGCCGTCGCGCAGGTAGGTGTTGACCGCGCGGTCGGCGCACGGGACGGGCGTCAGGCCGTCGTTCCCCCGGCCGTAGACGCCGTGCGCGCGGATGTCCGCCGTCAGGAGGCGTGACCCGGTGAGCCTGCGGTGCAGGGCGAGGGCGCCTTCGTAGGGCACGTTGTTGTCGTGGCGGGCCTGGAGGAGCAGGACGGGCACGGCGTTGCCGATCTCCGTGCCGGGTTCGCGGGGTTCGCTCCCCCAGAACGCGCACGGCGCGATCATGCCGTTGACGTACGGGCCGAAGACCGGCTGGGTGGCGCGGCTGCGCCGCATGTTCTCCCAGTACGTCTCCGGGTTCTTCGGCCAGCCGCCCGCGGGCCATCCTCCGTCGCCGCACATGAAGATCGCGCCGCCGACCATGCCGCTCTCCAGCTCCGGCGAGGAGAGGAGTTCGAGGAGTCCGGCGAGCGCGGGCCCCGGCTCGATGTCCTCGCCCGCCGCGGCCCTCCTCACGTCGGAGACCACTTCGGCTAGTTGGCGGTCGTACTCCTCGTGCTGGACGAGCTGCTTGAAGATCATCCGCAGCAGTGGTGCGGTCAGGCGCTGCCCTTCGACGGGGACGGGGCGGTATTCGGCCCGCGCCAGCAGCGCGCGCATGTCGGCCCGTACCCCGCTGTCCAGCGCCGCCTCCGCGGGGGCTCCCGAGCGCCGGAACAGCTCGTACTGGGTGGCCGCCGGGTCGGTCGAGGAGTCCAGGACGACGCGGTCGGCGCGGCGCGGGAACAGCTGGGTGTAGACGGCGCCCAGGTCCGCGCCGTACGAGACGCCGTAGTACGACAGCTCGCGTTCGCCGAGGGCGGCGCGGATCGCGTCCATGTCGCGGGCGACGTTGCGGGTCGATGCGTGCGGGAGCAGCGCGGCGTTGTCGCCGTGCTCCTGGCAGCGGCGCGCGGTGTCCCGGGCGGCGCGCATCGACGCCTCGAAGTCCGCGCGCGGCGTGGTCGTCGGCGCGGGCGGCGCCGGGCGCGGCGCGGGGCCGCAGGTGAGCGGGGTGCTCTCGCCGAGGAAGCGGGGGTCGAAGCCGATCAGGTCGTAGTGGTCGGCCACGTCCCCCAACGCGGGCCGCAGGGCGAGGGTGTGGGCGAGGCCGGTGCCGCCCGGCCCGCCGGGGTTGGAGAGCAGGATGCCGCGCCGCTGCGGCGACTTCGCCTTGATGCGGGAGATCGCGAGCTGGATCGTACGGCCGCCGGGGTCGGCGTGATCGAGGGGCACGGTGACCTTCGCGCACCGCGCGCCCGCCTCGTTCAGTCCCTTCTGACCTGCGGAGCAGGGGCCCCAACTGAGCGCCGGACGCGGCTTCTCGGGCGCGTGCGGCGGGGCCGCGGCGGCCATGCCTGACGCGAGGAGGCCGGCCAGCCCCAAGCCCGCGGTGATGGTCGTGGCGACGCGCATCGTGCTCCTGGGTCCGTCGGTGGGCGTCCCCGGCCCACCCGGCCGACGACGATCACCACGCTAGGAAGACGCGCGGCGCGCCGCCATCGGGCCACCGGGCCGAACACCCCTGGGGACAACCCCCGCACGCGCGCTCCGGTTCACCCGAGGCCCGCCCGTCTTGACCTGGAGTCCGCTCCAGCTCCTAGGGTCGAGCCGACCACGGAGCACCAGCCAGGAGGTACCACCATGACCAGTCTTCCCACCCGCCGGCTCGGCGCGCTGACGGTCTCCGCCCAGGGACTCGGGTGCATGGGGATGAGCCACGGCTACGGAGCGTCGGACGACGACCGGTCGATCGCGACGATCCACCGCGCCCTGGACCTCGGCGTCACCCTGCTCGACACCTCCGACTTCTACGGAAGCGGCCACAACGAGCAGCTCATCGGCCGCGCCCTCGCGGGTGCGCGCCGCGAACAGGCCGTCGTCGCCACCAAGTTCGGCTTCGCCAACCGCCTCGGCGAGCCGCCGTACATCCGGGGCGACGCCGCCTACGTGCGCGAGGCCTGCGACGCCTCGCTGCGGCGCCTGGGCGTCGACCACATCGACCTGTACTACGTGCACCGGGTCGACAAGACCGTGCCGATCGAGGAGACCGTCGGCGCGCTCGCCGAGCTGGTCGAGGCAGGCAAGGTGCGCCATCTCGGGCTCTCCGAGGCCGGCGCGGGCACGATCCGCCGGGCGCACGCCGTGCATCCGATCGCCGCGCTCCAGAGCGAGTGGTCGCTGTGGACCCGCGACCTGGAGGCGGAGATAGCGCCGGTCTGCCGGGAGCTGGGCATCGGGCTCGTGCCGTTCTCGCCGCTCGGCCGCGGCTTCCTCACCGGCCGCTACACCTCGCTCGACGCGCTCCCCGAGGACGACCTGCGGCGTACCCAGCCCCGGTTCGCCGACGGCAACCTGGAGCGGAACCTCGCCATCGTGGACACCTTGCACGCGCTCGCCGCCGACAGGGGCGTCACCGCGGGGCAGCTCGCGCTCGCCTGGGTGCAGCACCGCGGCGACGACGTCGTGCCGATTCCGGGCACGCGCCGCGAGAAGTACCTGGAGGAGAACGTCGCGGCCGCCACGATCGAGCTGTCCGCGGAGGATCTCGCGGCCATCGACGCGGCGGCCCCCGCCGACAAGGTCGCGGGCACGCGGTACGACGAGCGCAGCATGTCGGTGGTCGAGAAGTAGCGGCTAACCTGCCGGCATGCCCTCCCTCCACCCCGTCCCGGAGGCCCTCGCGCATCTCGTCGGCGAGTGGCGCGTGACCCGCACGGTCCGCGACCTCGCCGGCGGGTCCGAGGGCCGCTTCACCGGTACGACGCTCTTCTCACCGCTGCGGGCGACGCCGCTGCCGGCACCGCTGTCCGCCCGGGACGAGGGCGGGCTCCTCCACCACGAGTCGGGCGTCTTCACCTGGCACGGCGTCGCGCGCCCCGCCGAGCGCACCCTGCGCTTCCTGCCGGGCGCCACCCCGGGCACGGCCCGCGTGGAGTTCGCCGACGGCCGCTTCTTCCACGACCTGGACCTGCGCACCGGCCGCCATGAGACGGACCACCCGTGCGCGGCGGACCTCTACCGGGGCGAGTTCGAGGTGTACGACGCGGACCGCTGGCGCACCCGGTGGCGCGTCGGCGGCCCCGCCAAGGACCTGCTGCTCGTCACGGAGTACGTACGGGCCGCCCCGGGCCCGGCCGGTCACTGACCGCCCAGCGCCATCCACTGCCCCGGGTCCGCCAGGGGCTTGAACCCGGCCTTCTCGTAGACGCCGTGCGCGTCGGCCGTGGCCAGGAGCACGCGGCGCAGGCCGAACGGCTCCAGGTGCGCGCGGACCGCGTCCACGAGCGCGGTGCCGAGCCCGTTGCCGCGCGCGGCCGGGGCGACGTACACGTCGCAGAGCCACGCGAAGGTGGCCCGGTCGGTCACCACGCGGGCGTAGGCCACCTGCTCCCCCGAACTTCCTTCGTACGCGCCGAAGTTCAGCGACCCGGCGATCGCCGCGTCCTGCTTGGCGCGGCTGCGGCCGAGGGCCCAGTACGCGTCGGTGGAGAGCCACCGGTGGACGCGGGCCGCGTCGATGCGGGCGGGGTCGGCGGAGATCTCGTACGTCCCATGGGGCGTGACACTGTTGTTCATGCACCGACCCTGCCAGAACGGTGTACGACCAGGCGCCGACTCCCGGCACCCGGCATAGAATGGAGGCCACGGATCGCGACCGCAGAGCGGGACGAGGGAGTACTCCACATGCGCGCAACCGTAGGGGACAGGCTGGTGTTGCACGGCAGGATCGTCGGGCAGCACGACCGGACCGCGGAGGTCGTCGAGGTGCTCGGCGCCGACGGCGGCCCGCCGTACCGCGTCCGGTTCGAGGACGGCCACGAGACGCTGATGTCGCCGGGCCCCGACACCGTCGTGCGGCACGAGGACCCGGCGAGCTAGGTCCGCGGGGTCGTCAGCGCGGCGGCTTCGCCGGCTCCTGGTAGTGGTCGGCGACCACCCGCGCCATCGCGCCGATCTTGTCGACGCCGACCTCTTTCGCGGAGAAGTAGATGTGCCCGCGCACCTCACCGAAGCCCTCGGCGTACGTGAGGTGGCGGGACAGCTCCGCCGGGTCCTGCCAGGCGGCGGGCTGCGCCGGGTCGCCCGCCTTGTAGAGGGCCTCGCCGATGTACAGACGTACGCCCGTGCCGCGTACGACGTCGTTCCACCACGGGACCAGCTTCGCGTAGTCCGCTGCCGGGAAGCCGATGTTCCAGTACACCTGCGGGACGATGTAGTCGAGCCAGCCCTTCGTCACCCAGCCGCGCGTGTCCGCGTACAGATCGTCGTACGTCTGTACGCCGGCCCGGGTGTCCGAGCCCGTCGGGTCCGTCGCCTTGTTGCGCCAGACCGCGAAGGGGCTGATGCCGAACTGCGTGCGCGGCCGGGTCTTCTTGATCCGGCCGGACATCTCGTGCACCAGCCGGTCGATGTTGTCGCGGCGCCAGGAGGCGCGGTCCGCGAAGCCGCCGCCGTGGCGCGCGAAGGCGTCGTCGTCGTCGAAGGTCTGGCCCGCGACGGGGTACGGGTAGAAGTAGTCGTCCCAGTGCACCGCGTCCAGCGGATAGCGGCGGACCGCGTCGAGCATCGCGTCCTGCACGAAGCGCCGCACCTCGGGCAGGCCCGGGTTGTAGTAGAGCTTCCCGCCGTACGGCACCACCCACTCGGGGTGCACGCGCGCGGGATGCGTGGCCACCAGCCGCGAGGGGTCGGTGTGGTTGGCGATGCGGAACGGGTTGAACCACGCGTGCAGCTCCAGGCCCCTGCGGTGCGCCTCCCGCACCGCGGTGCCCAGCGGGTCCCAGCCCGGGTCCTTGCCCTGGACCCCGGTGAGGTACTGCGACCACGGCTCGTACCGCGAGGGCCACAGGGCGTCGGCGGTGGGCCGCACCTGGAAGACCACCGCGTTCAGTCTGCGGTTCACCGCCGAGTCGAGAAACGCAAGGAGCTCGCTCCGCTGCTGCTGCGCCGTCAGGCCCGGTCTGGAGGGCCAGTCGCGGTTGACGACGGTCGCCAGCCACATGGCCCGCAGCTCCCGCTCCTTCTTCCGGCGCCGGCCGGGGACCGCCGCCGCGTCCCCCGGCGCCGCCACCGCGTCACCCGCCGTCGCCAGGCCCGCGATCGTCGCCGCGGCCACCACCGAGAAACCCCGACGTGACATACGCCTCATCTGTACGCCCCTGAGCTCGCTGTGTCCGGCACCTTTCGCCGGGTTGCGGCCAGCATGCCCGACCCGGCACGCCATGGACCCTCAGTTGCGGAGTAACGTTCACGGCCGAGGCAGGGACCGCATCCATACGGGGGACCCTGCCGGCCCCGTTGATCAGCGAAAGGCACGAGGTGACCGACTCCATGACCGATATCGCACGCGTCGGAGTGGTGGGCTGTGGCCAGATGGGCGCCGGAATCGCAGAGGTCTGCGCCCGCTCCGGACTGGATGTGAAGGTCGCGGAGACCACCGGCGAGGCCCTGGAGATCGGCCGCACGCGGCTGTACAACTCCCTCTCCAAGGCCGCCGAGCGCGGCAAGATCTCCGACGAGGAGCGGGACGCCGCGCTGGACCGGCTGAGCTTCACCACCGACCTCGGCGAGTTCGCCGACCGTGACCTCGTCATCGAGGCCGTGGTGGAGAACGAGCAGGTCAAGACCGAGATCTTCCAGGTGCTCGACCAGGTGGTGACCCGGCAGGACGCGATCCTCGCCTCCAACACCTCCTCCATCCCGCTGGTGAAGCTGGCCGTCGCGACCTCGCGGCCCGACCAGGTCATCGGCATCCACTTCTTCAACCCGGCGCCCGTGCAGCAGCTCGTCGAGCTGATCCCGGCGCTGACCACGTCCGAGGGCACCATCAGCCGGGCGCAGGTCATGGTGGAGAAGGTGCTCGGCAAGCACGCCATCCGCGCCCAGGACCGCTCGGGCTTCGTGGTCAACGCGCTGCTCATCCCGTACCTGCTCTCCGCGATCCGGATGTTCGAGTCGGGCATCGCCAGCCGCGAGGACATCGACAACGGCATGGAGATGGGCTGCGCCCACCCGATGGGCCCGCTCAAGCTCGCCGACCTGATCGGCCTGGACACGGTCGCCTCGGTCGCCGACTCCATGTACGCCGAGTACAAGGAGCCGCTGTACGCCGCTCCCCCGCTGCTCCAGCGGATGGTGGACGCGGGCCGCCTCGGCCGGAAGACCGGCTCGGGCTTCTACCCGTACGCCTGACCTCTTCCTGACCTGCTCCGGGTGCACGCCTGACGGGATTTCGCCCGTACGAACCGCTCCGCGCGACGGGCCCGGCACTCCTTCGAGTGCCGGGCCCGCGGCGTTCACACACCGTGTGCGCGGTGGGCTCGCATATGCCCATCGCACACGCTCCCGCACGGTCCGTCACGCGAGTTGACTTCCCGTGCGGAAGAAGGGGGGACGCGCCACTACAGAGAGGAGTGGACTCGTGACCACCGATGGCGAGCGTGCCGTGGTCCCGGAAGAACTCGCGGAGCTGCGTCGCAGCCTGGACGTGGGGCTGGCCCGCGTCGACGGACGGCTGGCGCTGCTGACGCAGCACGACCAGCAGACCGCCAAGAACGTGGAGGCCCTTCAGTCCCGGGTCACCGCCCTGGAACACACGCGCTGGCCGCTCCCCACGATCGTCGCTCTCGCGGCGGTCGCGGCGCTCGCCGTGGCGGTCTGGCAGGCCCTCGGCCGTTAGCTAGCGCGGGTCGTGGCCGAGGCGCAGATGGTGCAGGAGGAGCAGCGCCGCGGCCATGTTGGCGGCCGGGACCTCCCCACGGGCCACCATGTCGGGGACGAGCTTGAGAGGGACCCACTCACGGCGGTCCGACTCGAAGTCGTCCTCGGGATGGCCGACGTAGGTCCCCTCGTCGGACCAGTAGATGTGGTGCCGGGCGTCGGTGAGCCCGTTCGAGGGCTCGACGCTCATCAGGTGCCGCAGCGGGCCCGGCCGCCAGCCGGTCTCCTCCTCCATCTCGCGGGCCGCCGCGTACGCGATGTCCTCGCCGTCCTCGACGACGCCCGCCGCGAGCTCCCAGCCCCAGCTGTCGGTGATGAAGCGGTGCCGCCACAGCAGCAGGACCTCGTTGGCGTCGTTGACGACGGTGGCCACGGCCACGGGCCGCATCCGTATGAGGAAGTGGTCCAGATGCCGGCCGTCGGGTAGCTCGACATCTGCGAGATTGACCGTGAACCACCGGTTGCCATACACAGTTTGTTCGCTTTGTTTCGTCCACTGCACGGTTCTGCCACCTTTCGCCGAGTTGACGGCAATATCGCAGCAGGGAGAACCGCAGAGCAGTGGGCGTCAGGGGGCGTCATGGGGCGCCAGGGGTCAGAGCGGGACGCGCAACGCCCCGTCGATGAGTGCGGCCGCCTCGGCCGTGCCCGCGCAGTCGCTGCGCACGAGGTGCTCGCGCACCGCGCGCAGCCGGTCCCGCAGCCGCTGGGACTCCATCCCCCGGGCCTGCTCCGCCATTTCCACGGCCGTGGCCACCGCCTCGTCGGTGTTGCCCTGGCGCAGTTCGATCTGGCTGAGCATCGCGAGCCGGTGGACCCGGCCCCGGTCGTGCGCCGGCGTGTCGACGGCCGCGGCGGCGTGCTCGCGGGCGCTCACCAGATCGCCGAGGCTGAGCAGGGCCTCCGCCACCTGTACGTTGACCAGTCCCGGCTGCACGTAGCCCGTCTCGTCCGGCTCCCGGCCCCGCAGGATCCGGTCGGCCGCGGCCTCCGCACGCCGGATGCACGACAGTGCGCTCCTGCCGTCGCCCAGGTGTGCGTACGCCTTGGCCTGCATCGCGTACAGGTCGGATGCCAGCGCCGGGGTGAGGTCACGGCCCGCGGCCCGCAGCGCCGCCTCGGCGAACGCCACGGCCTGGCGGTACTCACGCATGAACAGCGCCTGGTTGACCAGCAACGCGATGACGTACGCCCCAAGACCCCGGTCCCCGCTGGCCTTCGCGAGGCGCAGGGCCTGGTGGAAGTAGCGCTGGGCGAGGCCGTGCGCGTCGGAGTCGTAGGCGCAGATGCCCGCTATGGCCACAAGACCGCCGGTGGAGCGGTGCAGTTGGCGGCCCATCTCGTCGGTGTAGCTGCCCCGCAGCAGGGGCGCCGCCTCAGCGTTGAGGAAGCCGACGATGCGGGTGCGGGTCGCCACGCCACCGGTCTTGCGGTACATCTGCTCGTAGTGGGCGCGGGCCGCGCGCATCATCTCGATGTCGGCCGTGCTGACGGGGTGGCGTCCGCCGCGCGACACGTCGGTGTCCTCGGGCGGGTTCTCCCACTCCCAGACCGGCATCACCGCGGGGGTGCCGGTGACCGCGGGTGCGCCGAGCAGGTGGGGGCGCTGCTGTTCGTCCGAGCGCCACAGGGCGGTGGCGCGCTCCACGAAGCCGGAGAGCGTGGACGGCGCCGAGCCGGCGTGGGCGGTGGGAACGCCGGGGACGCCGAGGCCGATGTCGTCGAGGGTGACGGGCCGCTGGAGCCGGGCGGCGAGCACCTCGCAGATCAGGTCGGGGACCTGGCCGCGCGGGCGCTGCCCCTTCAACCAGCGGGATACGGCGGTGTGTTCGTAGCGCAGCGCGAGGCCTCTGGACTTCCCGGCCTGGTTGACATGGGCGGCGAGTCCCGCGTGCGAGATGCCGGCTTCGTCGAGGATCGCGTCGAGCAGGGTGTTGGGCTGCATGGATGCCCTCCGGTGGCTCGGTGCTGTTCAGGGTAGTCGAGCCGCCTTCACACGGGGTGTGAACGGAGTGCCCGGATCCGGGGGGTGTGCGCTCTGCCGCGTCCCGTGTGGGCTCGCTTGACTGAGGTGCCTCGTCAGTCGAGGAGGTCGGCGGGCCGCCGGCTCCCCCCTCAGTACAGTGCGGCGGCCCTTCCTGGCGCCGTCCGTCCCGCCGTCTGCCCGGACAACTCCATGGCGGGGCGGACGGCGCGCGGCTCGCTCCGTCCACCGGGGGCGCTCAGCTCATGGTGCGGGTGACGGGCCGCTGGGGCTCCTGCTGCCGGGTGGGGGCCTGCTCGCGGTCGTTGCGCAGGACGAGCAGCGCCGCGTCGTCGGACGGCAACTGGCCCGCGTGGCGCAGGAATTCGGCGTAGACCGCGTCGATGAGGTCCTGCGGGGCGGCCGGCCGGGCCCGTGCCGCCTCGGTGAGGGCCGCCTGGAGGGGGAAGAACGCGCCCGCCGCGTCGCGGGCGTCCTCCATGCCGTCCGTGTGCAGGACGAGCGACTCGCCCGGCAGCAGCCACCCGCAGTGCACCACGGGCAGTTCGCCGGGGAGCGGGAAGAGGCCGAGCGGAGGCAGCGGTTCGGCGTCGGCCAGCGGCCGGGCCTGCCGGGTGAGCAGGTACGGCCAGGGGTGGCCGCAGTTGATGGCCAGCAGCTCGCCGTCCTCGCCGATCTCCAGGAGCAGGACGGTGACGAATTCCTCGGCCAGCGCGCCGTCCTGTGCCGCTCTGCCGCTCACGGGCTGCTCGGCGTACGAGCGTTCCCGCAGGTGCCGCCCGAGGGCCCGCTCCAACCGGCGCATGACCATCGGGAGTTCGGGCTCGTCGTGAGCGGCCTCGCGGAAGCTGCCGAGGACGGCGGCGACGGTCCCGATGGCGCCGAGGCCGTGCCCGCGGACGTCACCCATGACGACGCGCACGCCGTGGTCGGTGGCGGCGACCTCGTACAGGTCGCCGCCGACGCAGGCGCCCCGCGACGCCGAGACCCGACCGGCGGCGAGCGCGAGCCCTTCGACGCGAGGCGGCAGCGGTCTCAGCAGCACGTTCTGCGCGGCGCCCGCGACCTCGCGGACCTGGCGCAGCTCCCGCAGCAGCGTCCGGTGGACGTGCACCATGAGCCCGGTCCCGACGACGAAGAAGACCGCGCTGCTGACGATCCGCGCCCCCATGCCGTCCTGCTGGGCCAGCGGACAGGTCAGCTTGTACGTGATGGCGACGGCACCCCACACCGTCGGCAGCCCCAGCGTGAGCACCAGCCGGAAGCGACGACGGCCGCCCACGCAGGGCAGCCGGGAGTCTCTCTTCGGGCCGCGCGGGCCCTTGCCACGCGCTCGTGCTCCCCTGGTCCCGGCTCTCGCCCGCGACATCATCCCGCGGGGAGCCCCAGCCCTGATACGGATCATGCTGTCGCCCCCCTCAGCCCCGTGCGGCGCGCAGACCGACCCCTACGGCCGGAATGATTCTGTCGACCGAGTGACCCGATCGGGCCAGAGTGAAGCCCTTTGTCACCCCAACGAGTGAGGGGCTCACCCGGCGATCCGGATGAGCCCCTCTGCCCGCCCCAAGGTGCGCCGTGGACGCCTACGGGCGGTGACTACGCTCCGCGGAGCACCGCTCCCGTGTGCTCGGCCGCCAGGGCGACGGCAGCGTCACGGGCCGCCGACGCCTCGTCGACCGTCAGCGTGCGGTCGGGCGCGCGGAAGCGCAGGGCGTACGCCAGGGACTTCTTGCCCTCGCCGATCTGTGACCCAACAAATACATCGAACAGCCGGATGGACTCCAGGAGGTCGCCCGCGCCGCCGGTCAGGTAGTACTCGACCACCGCGGCCGGCACCTCCTTGTCGACGATCAGCGCGACATCCTGCGTGGCCACCGGGAAGGCGGAGATGCGCGGCGCGCGCAGCGTGCCCTCACCGGCCTGTGCCAGGCGGTCCAGGTCCAGCTCCATCGCGCAGGTGCGGGCGGGCAGGTGCAGTGCCTTGACGACGCGCGGGTGCAGCTCACCGGCGTGGCCGACGGAGACGATGTCGCCGTCGACGACGACCTTCAGCTCCGCGCAGCGGCCCGGGTGCCAGGGGCCGTACTGCCCCTGGTCGACGATGAGCTCGGCACCGGCCTCGCGGGCGAGGGTGCGCGCCGCCTCGACGGCGTCCGCCCAGTCGGCCGGGCGGCCCTTGCCCCACCAGCCGGCCTGCTCGCGGGCGCCCGCGAGGACGACGGCGGCGTGCCGGGGCTGGACGGGCAGCGCGTCGGTGAGGGACGCGATCTCCTCGTCGGTGGGCCGCCGGTCGACGGGCAGCCGCACCGCGACCTTCAGCTCCTGGCGGGGGTGGAAGACCAGGCCGGTTTCGAAGAGCGCCAGGTCGTGGCTGCCACGCCCGTCGTTGCGGCGGAGTGCGGCGAGCAGCCCCGGCAGCAGCGTCGTACGGAGGGCGGGCTCCTCGTCGGAGAGCGGGTTGACGAGCTTGACCACGCGGCGGTTCGGGTCGTCCGCCTCCAGGCCGAGCTGGTCGAAGACGTTCTCCCCGATGAAGGGGTAGCTCAGCGCCTCCACGTACCCGGCGCCGGCCAGCGCGCGCCCGACGCGGCGGTGCAGGCGCTGCCGCTCGGTGAGGCCGCGGCCCGCGGGGGGCTTCGGCAGGGTCGAGGGGAGGTTCTCGTACCCCTCCAGGCGGATGACCTCTTCGGCGAGGTCGTTCGGCTCCGCGAGGTCGGGGCGCCACGACGGCACGGTGACGGTCAGGTCGTCCTGGCCGTACACGTCGCAGCCGACCTGCTGGAGGCGGCGTACGACGGTCTCGCGGCCGTAGGTGACACCGGCGACCTTGTCGGGGTGGTCGGCGGGCATGGTGATCGTGCGCGGCGCGGTGGGGGCGATGATCTCCGTGACGCCGGCCTCGGCGGTGCCGCCCGCGAGCAGCACCAGCAGGTCGACGGTCCGCTGCGCGGCGGCCGAAGCGGCCTGCGGGTCGACGCCGCGCTCGTAGCGCTTGGCGGCCTCGGAGCCCAGCTTGTGGCGGCGCGCGGTGCGGGCGATGGAGAGCGCGTCGAAGTGCGCGGCCTCGATGACGACGTCGGTGGTGCCGCCCTCTTCGTCGTGGTCGGCGATCTCGGTGTTGGCGCCGCCCATGACGCCCGCGAGGCCGATGGGCCCGCGCTCGTCGGTGATGACGAGGTCCTCGGCATCGAGGACGCGCTGGGCGCCGTCGAGCGTCGTGAGCTTCTCGCCCTGCTCGGCCCGGCGCACGCCGATCGTCCCCTGGATCTGGGAGCGGTCGTACGTGTGCAGGGGCTGGCCCAGCTCCAGCATCACGTAGTTCGCGATGTCGACGGTGAGCGAGATGGGGCGCATCCCGGCCTTCTGGAGGCGCCGCTTGAGCCAGATCGGCGAGCGGGCCTCGGGCCGCAGGCCGGTGACGGTGCGCGCGGTGAAGCGGTCGCAGCCGAGCGGGTCGCTGATCTTGACGGGGTAGCCGAAGGAGTTCGGCGCGGGCACGTCCAGGAGCGCCGGGTCGCGCAGCGGCAGGCCGTACGCGATGGCGGTCTCCCGGGCGACGCCGCGCATCGACAGGGCGTAGCCGCGGTCGGGCGTGACGGCGATGTCCAGGACCTCGTCGACCAGTTCGAGCAGCTCGATGGCGTCGGTGCCGACCTCGTGCTCGGGCGGCAACACGATGATGCCTCCGCTGCCGTCGTCGCCCATGCCCAGCTCGTCGCCGGAGCAGATCATGCCGTGCGAGGTCTTGCCGTACGTCTTGCGGGCGGCGATCGCGAAGTCGCCGGGCAGGACGGCGCCGGGCAGGACCACGACGACCTTGTCGCCGACGGCGAAGTTCCGGGCGCCGCAGACGATCTCCTGCGGCTCGCCGGTGCCGTTGGCGGTGCCGACGTCGACGGTGCAGAAGCGGATGGGCTTCTTGAAGCCCTCCAGCTCCTCGATGGTGAGGACCTTGCCCACGACGAGCGGGCCCTTGAGGCCGGTGCCGAGCTGTTCGACGGTCTCGACCTCGAGGCCGACCTCGATGAGCTTGGCCTGCACGTCACGGCCGGTCTCGGTGGCGGGGAGGTCGACGTACTCCCGCAGCCAGGAAAGCGGGACCCGCATCAGATCTCCATCCCGAACGGCCGGGTGAACCGGATGTCACCCTCGACCATGTCTCGCATGTCTTCGACGTTGTGGCGGAACATCAGCATCCGCTCGATGCCGAACCCGAAGGCGAATCCGCTGTACTTCTGGGGGTCGACGCCGCAGGCGGTCAGCACCTTGGGGTTGACCATGCCGCAGCCGCCGAGCTCGATCCAGCCCTCGCTGCCGCAGGTGCGGCAGGGGCGGTCGGGGTTGCCGACGGACTCGCCGCGGCAGACGTAGCACACCATGTCCATCTCGGCGGACGGCTCGGTGAACGGGAAGTAGTTCGGCCGCAGCCGCGTCTTCATGTCCGGGCCGAAGAGCGCCTGGACCATGTGGTCGAGGGTGCCCTTCAGGTCGGCCATGGTCAGGCCCTCGTCGACGGCGAGCAGCTCGATCTGGTGGAAGACCGGGGTGTGCGTCGCGTCCAGCTCGTCCGTGCGGTACACGCGGCCGGGGCAGACGATGTAGACGGGCGGCTCGCGGCGTTCGAGGAGCGCGCGGGCCTGCACGGGGGACGTGTGTGTCCGCAGGACGACACCGGACTCGTCGCCCGACTTGCCCTCGGGGCCCTGGACGAAGAACGTGTCCTGCATCTGCCGGGCCGGGTGGTCGGGCGTGAAGTTCAGGGCGTCGAAGTTGAACCACTCCGCCTCGACCTCGGGGCCCTCGGCGACCTCGTATCCCATGGCGACGAAGACGTCCGCGACGCGCTCCATGAGGGTGGTCAGCGGGTGCCGCGCGCCGGCGGCGGTGCGGTCGTACGGCAGCGTGACGTCCACCGCCTCCTCGACCAGCACACGGGCGTCGCGCTCGGCCTCCAGCTCGGCCTGGCGGGCGGCCAGCGCCTTGCTGACGGCGCCACGCGCCATGCCGACGCGCTTGCCGGCCTCGGCCTTGGCCTGCGGGGGCAGCGCGCCGATCTCGCGGTTGGCGAGGGCCAGCGGCGAGGTGCCGCCGGTGTGCGCGACCTTGGCCTCCTGGAGCGCGTCGAGGGAGTCCGCGGCCGCGAAGGCGGCGAGCGCCTCGTCCCGCATGCGCTCGATCTCTTCAGGTTTCAGTGCCTCGACCTCAACAGGGTCGTACGACTTGTTCGGTGCCGACATCTCTTCCCGTGCTTCCGGTTGGCTGGCGGATGGTCCCCGTCGACGAATCGGAGACGGAGTGTCCCAGGAGTGGGGACGCAAAGTGCCAACGACCGAGTCTAACGGGGGTGCGGTGATCGAATGCGCCCGCGGGCTGCTCGGAACGTCCTTGCCGGAGTCCGTCGTGGACTCACAGGAGGTACGCGGGAGCCCCCACGGGCAACGTAAATCGGAACTGGGCGCCGCCGCCCGGGGCGCGGCCGACGGTGATCGTCCCGCCGTGCGCCTCCACGATGCCCTTCACGATGTACAGCCCCAGTCCCGTCCCGCCGCGCTTGCTGCCCCGCCAGAAGCGGGTGAAGACACGGCTCATCGACTCCTCCGGAATGCCGGGGCCCTCGTCGCTCACGGTCACGGCGGTCTCGGCGCCGCCCCGCTCACGCGGGGAGGAGGACGGCGCCACGTCGATGGTGACGGTTCCCTCGCCGTGCCGCACCGCATTTTCCAGGAGGTTGCTCAGCACCTGGTCGATCTTGTCGGGGTCCGCCCACAGGTCGGGCAGCGGCTGCTGGAGGCGGAGCAGGAAGCGGGCGGCGTCCTGGCCGGAGGCGACGTGCGCCTGGATGTGCCGGCCGACGGCGGCGCCGATGTCGACGGGCTGGCGGCGCAGTTCGAGCCGCCCGGAGTCGATGCGGGAGATGTCGAGGAGTTCGGCGATGAGCCGGGTGACGCGGTCGGCGTCGGCGTCGACGGTCTCCAGCATCAGCTTCTTCTGGTCGTCCGTGAACCTCTCCCACTTGGCGAGCAGCGTCGCCGTGAAGCCCTTGACGGAGGTGAGGGGCGAGCGGAGCTCGTGGGCGACCGTGGCGATCAGCTCGGCGTGGCTGCGCTCGGTGCGGCGGCGGGCCTCGGTGTCCCGCAGACAGACGATGACGCGGCGGACGGGGCCGGTGCGGGTGGTGCGCAGGTAGCGGGCGGAGACCAGGACCTCGCGGCCGCCCGGCAGCAGCAGATTGCGCTCGGGCTGGCCGACGCGGATGGCGAGGCCTCCGTAGGGATTCGTCAGCTGCCACCAGCGGCGGCCTTCGAGGTCCTCTAAGGGAAGGGCGTGCTCCAGGGGTCTGCCGAGGGCGTCGGCGGCGGGGACGGCGGTGATCCGGGCGGCCGCCGCGTTGAAGCAGATGACGTGGCCCGTCTCGTCCGCGACGACGAGCCCGTCGGGCAGGTCGTCGGGGTCGAGTCCGAGGTCGCCGAGATCACCGGGGTCGCGGCGGTCCGCGCGAGCACGGACGACGTCCGGTGCTCCCGGTGCTCTGCTGATGCCGACACTCATGCCCCGTACCCCACCTCTCGGACTGGCGGTGGAGGCGCCTCCCTGCTCGAGCAAAGGCGTGAGCTCTGGGGGAGGGCCCCCGAGCCCGTCACCCTACTAGCTCGATGTGACGGAGCGGCACCCTCCGGCGGCGCGCTGTGCACGAGCGGAGGCATAGAGGCACACGGCCGCGGCGGTCGCGAGGTTGAGGCTCTCGGCTCTGCCGTGGATCGGAACGCGCACCACGGCGTCGGCGAGTGCGCGGGTCTCCTCCGGCAGCCCCCACGCCTCGTTGCCGAAGACCCAGGCGGTGGGCGTGCCCATGGTGCCCTTGTCGAGCTCGGTGTCGAGGTCGTCCTCGCCCGCGCCGTCGGCGGCGAGGATGCGCACGCCGGCGTCCTTGAGTCCGCGCACGGCCGTCTCCACGGGCACCCCGACGGCGACCGGCAGGTGGAACAGCGAGCCGACCGAGGCGCGCACGGCCTTGGGGTTGTAGAGGTCAACGGAGGCATCGGTCAGCACCACGGCCTCGGCGCCCGCGGCGTCGGCGCAGCGCAGCACGGTCCCGGCGTTGCCGGGGTCGCGTACGTGCGCGAGGACGGCGACGAGCCGGGGCCGGGCGGCGAGGATGTCCTCGAAGGGGGTGTCGAGGAACCGGCAGACCCCGACGAGGCCCTGCGGTGTGACGGTCGTCGAGATGTCGGCGATGACGTCCTCGTCGGCGAGGTGCACCCGGGCCCCGGCGGTACGGGCCTCCCCCACGATGTCGGCGTAGCGCTCGGCGGCGTCGACGGTGGCGAACAGCTCGACGAGGGTCCCGGCGTGCCCCGCGGCCTCCCGCGCGGCCTGCGGCCCCTCGGCGAGAAACAGCCGCTCCTTCCCCCGGAAATTCCGCTTGGCCAGTCGCCGGGCGGCGCTGACGCGCGGCGACTTGGGGGAGATCAACTCGGGAGCGGCGGTCATGAACTCACCTTCGGGAAACTATGCGGGCGCCCCGCAGGGGCAGCCCCGCAGGGGCGCGGGGAACTGCGCGATCAACCAGGAACGACCGGCAGACGGCAGCGGACAGGGGATGGCAGACGAGAACCCGAACAGAAACGGACCCGCAGGCCACCAGGCCCACGGGTCCGAAACAACGCTCGGCTCAGCGCAGCGTCACGCGGCCTTGGGCGCGTTCACGTCGCTCGGCAGCGCCTTCTGCGCGACCTCGACCAGCGCGGCGAACGCGTTCTGGTCGTTGACGGCCAGCTCCGCGAGGATCTTGCGGTCCACCTCGATGTTGGCGGCCTTCAGACCCTGGATGAAGCGGTTGTAGGTGATGCCGTTGGCGCGGGCAGCGGCGTTGATGCGCTGGATCCACAGCTGACGGAAGTCGCCCTTGCGCTTCTTGCGGTCGTTGTAGTTGTAGACCAGGGAGTGGGTGACCTGCTCCTTGGCCTTGCGGTACAGGCGCGAACGCTGGCCGCGGTAGCCGCTGGCCGCTTCGAGGATCGCCCGACGCTTCTTGTGGGCGTTGACTGCCCGCTTGACGCGTGCCACTTGTTAACTCCTTGTAGCGGGGCCGTGGTTGGACTCACACGACCCGATATCGATTGGGTCCCGGTCAGAGCTGAGGCGCGCGGTGCGCGCCCCGGCTCACTTGCCGAGAAGCTTCTTGATCTTCTTGGCGTCGCCCGGGGCCATCTCGGCGTTGCCGGTGAGGCGACGCGTCAGACGGGACGACTTGTGCTCGAGCAGGTGGCGCTTGCCGGCGCGCTCGCGGAGCACCTTGCCGGAGCCGGTGACCTTGAAGCGCTTGCTGGCACCGCTGTGCGACTTGTTCTTCGGCATAGCGCCGTTCTCTCCTCGTCAGTGGCACTCCGATGCCCGGTCGTGAAACCGGGCATCCGGGAGCCATATGTGTCAGGTGGCGATCCCCTGGACTCGCGTCCGGGAGGATCAGGCCTCGGCGTTGGCCTCGGCCGGGGCCTCGGCGGGAGCCTCGGCGGGCTCCTCCCCCTCGGCGGAGTTCTGCGAGCGGCCGGGGTTGGCCTTCGCGTCCGCCTTGCGGGCCGCCTGGGCCTCACGGGCCTCGGCCATCGCCTCGGTCTTCTTCTTGTGCGGACCGAGAACCATGATCATGTTTCGGCCGTCCTGCTTCGGGCTCGACTCGATGAACCCGAGGTCCTCGACGTCCGAAGCGAGACGCTGGAGCAGCCGGAAGCCCAGCTCGGGGCGGGACTGCTCGCGACCACGGAACATGATCGTGATCTTGACCTTGTCGCCCTGCTTGAGGAACCGGACGACGTGACCCTTCTTGGTGTCATAGTCGTGCGGGTCGATCTTCGGCCGGAGCTTCATCTCCTTGATGACCGTGTGCGCCTGGTTCTTGCGCGCCTCACGGGCCTTCATGGCCGACTCGTACTTGAACTTCCCGTAGTCCATGAGCTTGCACACGGGCGGACGGGCGTTCGCCGCGACCTCGACCAAGTCGAGGTCGTACTCCTGCGCAAGCTCCAGGGCCTTGGCAAGCGGAACAATCCCGACCTGCTCGCCGCTGGGACCGACAAGTCGCACCTCGGGAACGCGAATCCGGTCGTTGATGCGGGGCTCGGCGCTGATGGATCCTCCTCGGTAGCACCACGCGACCGTCTGGCGGACAGCCGCGTTACGTCTGTTTGACTGGACCAACCGAGCGAGGCCACAAAAAATGCCCCGACCGATCACAGAAGGGGCTCCGCGTACTACCGGAGCACCTCCGCGGTGATCGCGGGGCGCACATCGGGCGACCCGAAGCCTCGGGGACTTCGGCCGCCTGACCGGTGACCCGCCGCTCCGGGGAGCGGTCAGGTGGGAGATCGGAGCCTCCACTTGTGGGCCGGATCCTTGCGTTGGCACGCGGGTCTCCGGCCGGTCGTTACACAAGGTTAGCAGCTCCCCCGGGGTGGGGCGAACCGGTGGCCGCGACGGCTCCCAGGGAGGGGCGGACGCGGGGCGCGGCTTATCGTGTGGGACATGAGCGACACGACCCCCACCCCCGAGTCTCCCGCGGTCCCCGGGACCCCCGGGCCCGACTCCCCCGACTTCGACACCTTGACCCGTGACATCGCGGACGTCCCCGCGGTCGAGGTGATCACCACGGTGGCGGTCCACCTGATGAGCGCCGCCGCCGTGAACCTCGGTCTCGCCGAGGGCGGCGAGGGCCACAAGGACCTGGACGAGGCCCGCAAGCTGATCCACTCGCTGGCCGGCCTGCTGGACGCGAGCGCCACGGAGATCAGCTCGTTCCACGCGGCGCCGCTGCGGGACGGCCTGAAGTCGTTGCAGCTGGCGTTCCGCGAGGCGTCGATCGTGGCGGACGAGCCGGGTCAGGGCCCGGGCGAGAAGTACACGGGCCCGGTCTTCGGCTGAGCCGCACGGCATGCGTACGTATGTCAGATCGCATGTACGTGCATACGTAGGTCACACCGTACGTACGTAAAGGGGCTCGCCCGGTGGCGTGGCCTCGGCCGGCAGGAGTGCCAGGTCGAGGCCGTGCACCAGGCGGGCCCTCAGTGTTTCGTCGGCGGCGATGCGGCGGGCCACGCGCCGGGCGGCCTCGGCGGGGTCGGCGGCCGGGTCGAGGACCAGGGCGAGGGTGCCGTCGGAGCTGCCGGGGCCGAGGTGGGCGCGGAGCACGGCGGGCTCGGCGGCGACGGCGTCACGCACCGCGCCGGTGACGGCGGGGTCGGCGAGCGGGTCGGCGCTGGCGCGGCCCTCGGCGAGGGCGATGAGCGCGGCCCTGCCCAGTTCGTAGGGGACGGGGCCCGCGAGGTCCAGGACGATCGTGTCGGCCTGTTCGTGGGCGGCGGCCTGGAGCGCCTGGTGCAGCGGGACGGCGACGGGCCGTGCGGCCGGGTCCCACAGGGCGAGCGACCCGGTGGAGGTGAACGCGGGCAGCGCCGTGCGACCGCCGGCCTTCAGGGTGGGCACGGCCATGTCGCTGGTCTTCTCCCGGCGCAGCCCGTTCTCGTCCACCTCGACCTCGCCGAGCACGGCGACCACGGGGACGAGGAGCCGGGCTCCGGCCAGGGCTTCGAGGACGGGGCCGTGGGCCGTGCGGTCCTGTGACCAGGCGGTGAGCGCCGCGGCCAGCCGGGGGTCGGCGGTGCCGTCGTCGTCGGAGAAGCCGGGGTCGGGAATGTTCTTGTTCGCCACGGTGCCG
Organism: Streptomyces sp. G44; assembly: GCF_016905445.1. Classification (GTDB taxonomy): domain Bacteria; phylum Actinomycetota; class Actinomycetes; order Streptomycetales; family Streptomycetaceae; genus Streptomyces. The sequence goes on along the minus strand of NZ_JAFEXF010000015.1, from coordinate 2,129 downwards.
ACCCTACAGAGGGCCCGCGCCGCGCCCTTCCGGCGGGATGCGCCTGCCCCGCCAGAGCGAGACCGCCGCCGCGAGCAGGATGACGCCGAGGCCGCCCGTCGCCGGTCCGAGCCAGCCCGCGGGGCCGTCGTCGCCGTGGTACGCGTCGGGGCCCCGGCCGAAGTACTTCTCGCCGTACACCGCCGCCGCGGGCCTGTCCTTCGTGAGTCTGCCGGCGCGGTCGAGGGCGGCGGCCGGGTCGATGAGGCCGAAGCCGCGGGAGTCGTCGCGTCCGCCGGGCGGGGCGTCGCGGGCGGTGTCCTCCAGGAGCTGTTTGATCTGCGCGGGGGCGAGGCGGGGGTGGGCGGCGCGGATCAGGGCGACGGCGCCGGAGACAAAGGCGGAGGCGGCGCTGGTGCCCCAGCCCTCGTAGTACTTGCGGTCGGGGTCGGCGATGACGATGTCGTCACCGGGCGCGGCGACGGTGGCGTACCAGCGGCGGGTGGAGAACGGGGCGCGGGCGCCGTTCTCGTCGACGGCCGTCGCGGCGATCACGCCGGGGTAGGCGGCCGGGTAGGAGATGTGGTCGCCGCGCTCGCCGCCGTTGCCCGCGGAGGCGACGACGGCGACGCCCTTCTTCAGGGCGTACTGGACGGCGGCGTCCTCGGCGGGTTCGGGGTGGGCGGACCTGGAGTCGTCGCCGAGGGAGAGGTTGATGACGTCGGCGCCGTGGTCGGCGGCCCAGCGGATGCCTTCGGCGAGGGCGTTGCCGCGGGTGTTGCGGGCCTTCTTGCGGGCGGGGTCGCCGTCTTCGAGGATCACGCGGACCGGCAGGACCTTCGCCTCGGGAGCCATGCCGAGTACGCCGTCGCCGTTGCCCTCGCCGTGTCCGTGGCCCGCGATGATGCCGGCCATGGCGGTGCCGTGGCGGGCCCAGGGGCGGTCGCCGCGGCGGGCGCCGAAGCCGACCATGTCCTTGCCCTCGAGGACGTTGCCCGTGAGGTCCGGGTGCCGGGCGTCGATGCCGGTGTCCAGGACGGCGACGGTGACGCCCGCGCCCCGGGTGGTCTGCCAGGCCTCGCCGGTGCGCATGGTGTCCAGGGCCCACTGCTGGGCGCGGATGCCGTCGTCGGCGTGGGCCGTGGTGGCGGGGGCGAGGGCCAGCGCGGCGGCGAGGGCGGCGGCGACGAGGGGCCGGCGGACGCGGCGGGGCCGCCCGGACCTCATCAGGCCCCCTCCGCTCGGGCGATGCTCTTGCGCAGGCCTCGCTCGACGCGGTCGGCGATGCCCTTCGCCTCGTGGCCGAGGCCGGACTGCGCGGGCGCCGAGGCGGTGTCGCCGCCCATGGCCTCGGTGGCGGGCTCGGGGTCGGTGACGGTGCGGCCGTCGGCGAATCCGGAGACGGCGTACGCGACGACGGGCGCGTCCGGCAGCACGGACATGGTCCAGGAGGCGCGCTGGGCGTCCCCGAAGCCCTCGGCGACGGTGCCCTTGGCCGGGTAGGTCCGGGGCATCAGGTCGGGCCGCCGGTTCAGGCCCTCTTCCGTGAAACGGTTCCGCAGGGCTCGCATGCCGTCGGCGTCCGCCTTGGTGAACAGCAGGCCCACGGTGGTGACATGGCTGCGGGTGGCGTCGGTGTAGGTGGCGCGGAGCAGCCGCTGGCAGCCGGCGGGCGCGAGGGCCTTGCTCAGCAGCGGGTCGAAGGCGGCCTCGCAGGTGCTGTCCGGGGCGACGGCGACCCGGCTCCAGGAACGGTCGGCGCCGCCGGGGCCCGCGCCCTCGCCCTTGAGGGTGGGCGGGAAGAGCCGGTCGACGGGGAGGCTGTGCCAGAGCCGGCCCGTGGCCGCGTACGCGCTGCGGGTGGAGCCGGTGGCCGAGGACTCGCCGGTCAGCCAACTCCCGGTCACGGCGCCGCCGATGAGGCCGAGCCCGAGGATGGCGCAGGCCGCGGCGGCGACCGCGCGGGGGCGGGCGCGGGCGCCGCGTCGTCGCGCCGTTCGCCGGGGGCTCCCGCACCGGCAAGACGGTGTCCGCCGAAGTGGTGGCCGGCGAGCTGGGGGTCGACCTCTACGTGGTGGGCCTGGCGGGGGGGGGCGACCAGGACGACGGCGAGATGGGGCAGAATCCTGGGGGCATCTTCGCCGGGGCGG
>NZ_JAFEXF010000159.1 GCF_016905445.1 Streptomyces sp. G44 | reverse complement strand
GCCGCAGCGCGGTCGCCACGTCACCGCTGAGCAGCGCGACGGCTCCGCACGCCCGGAAGGGAGGCGACACCGAACAGGCGGCTTCGTACGTGTCCAGGACGGGGGAGGCGGGCGACGCGGCCTCGGTCTCGGCGAGGCACACGACGTGGATACCGGCCCGCGCGCCCTCGGCGGCGAGCCGGACGGCGGCCTCCCGCAGCCCGGCCGAACCGGGGTCGCCGTCGACGACGACGACCGTGCGGGACGCGGGCTCGGCGCAGGCAGTGCCGCCGCTGCCGCCGCTCTGCGGCCCGTCGGCGCCGTCCGCTTCGGCGGCGCTGTCGGCGATGCTGTCGTCCAGACGGCGGATCAGTTCGTCCGCGCGCGCAGCCGCCTGGTCGCGGTCGTAGGCGAGCAGGAGGCGGCAGTCCTGGCCGTGCGTGGGCCGCAGATGGGGGAGCCAGCCGAGCCACGCCCACTCGGCGGTGCGCTCCGCGGTGGTCCGCGCGCGGTCCGTGCTGATCAGCACGATCTCCAGGCAGTCGGGGGAGTGCAGCGCGGCCAGCTGGGCGACGACCGCCCTGGCCAGGCCGGTCAGCCGCTCCCTGGGCCCGGCGAGGCCGAGCGCGCCCGCCTCGCGCAGGCTCACGGTGACGGGCACGGCGGGCAGCGGCCCCTCGTCGTCGGGGCCCATCCGGTCGACCGTGCCGAGCCGCACCGCGAGGGACTCCGGGTGGGAGGGGCCGCGCTCCCACAGGCGGGGCCCCGGGCCGAGCGCGGTGAGCAGCAGGGCGGCGGGATCCGGCCAGAGTTCGGGTGTCCGCGCGGCGGCGGCCATGGCCAGTTCCTCGGGGGTGGGCTCCGGGGAACCGTGACCGCCGCCGTCCGCGTCGCCGTCGTACGCGCCGGGTGCGTCGTGCCCGGCGTGGCCGCCCCCGTCCTGGCCGCTGTCCCGGCCGCCGGTGTCCTCGCCGCTCGTGCCGGCTGGGGTGGTCCTCGGGCGGGTGCCGGGGCCGCGGCCCCCGCCGGGCGGGCGTACCTGGTCGCGTCGTGGGCGCGGCGGCACCCCCAGCGGGGATAGGGGCGGCCGTAGGCATGGCGCGGGAAGCCCCAGCCGGGGGGGCCCCGTCACCAGCGGGGGGGGGGGGTCGGGTCCCTTACGGGGCGACCCCTGTCGGAGGCTTCGGGTGGGGCTGGGGTACAACTGGGGGGAGAGGGAGGGGAGTTCATGAACCGATCCGGCAGTCGTGCCCTGCCCGTCGCCGCCGCCGTGCTCACCGGGACCGTCGCGCTCTACATGGCGCTCGTCGCGTTCGGGAACATCACGGACTTCGGCACCAACCAGCAGTTCGTACGCCACGTCCTCGCGATGGACACCACCTTCAAGGACGAGGACCTGATGTGGCGCGCGGTGGAGTCCACCGCGCTCCAGGACGCCGCGTACGTGGCGATCATCGTCTGGGAGGCCGTCGCCGCGCTCGCCCTCGTCGCGGCGACCGCGCTGTGGGCCAAGGCCCTGCGGCAACACGGCGGTCACCGGAGCGCGCGGCGCCTCGGCACCGCCGGGCTGCTGATGGTCCTGCTGCTCTTCGGGGCCGGATTCATCGGCGTGGGCGGCGAGTGGTTCGCCATGTGGCAGTCCGAGGACTGGAACGGCCTGGACGCCGCCACCCGCGTCGTGACACTCGCGGGCCTCGTGCTGGTCGTCACCCACCTGCCCGGCGCCCGGACCGAGGAGGACCCCCGCTAGGCCAGCCGGTCCGGCAGCGGGGCCGCGTGCACCACGATGAGGCCGGACACGGCACGGGTCAGCGCCACGTACAGGCGGCGCAGGCCCGTGCGTTCGTCGGGCTCGCCGTCGACCACGGCGGCGGGCTCGTCCAGCACCACATAGTCGTACTCAAGACCCTTCGCCAGGGACGCGGGCACCAGGGTCAGCCGGGTGTCGGGCGTGGTCTCCTCGCCGGGGGAGAGATACGTGACCCCGGCCGCCGTCAGCGCCTGTGCCAGCGCCGGCACGCGCGCGTCCGCCGCGATGAGCCCGATGGAACCCTCCCGCCGCAACGACTCGGCGCAGGCCTCCAGGCAGGCCGCGTCCAGGTCCGCCACCTCCCGCACCGCGAGCGAGCCGGGCGACTCCCGCACCGAGGCCACCGCCGCGAGCCCCGGCGCGATGGCGGGCAGCAGCCGTGACGCGTACGCGATGACCTCGCGCGGCACGCGGAAACCGGCCGTCAGCTCCTCCACGACCGCGTCCGCCTTGCCGAGATGGCCCAGCGCCTCGGCCCAGCTCCGGGTCGCCCACGGCGTGGTGCCCTGCGCCAGGTCGCCGAGGACGGTCGCCGAACCGGTCGTGCAGCGCCGCCCCACCGCGCGGTACTGCATGGGCGAGAGGTCCTGCGCCTCGTCGAGCACGACGTGCCCGAGGGACGGCGTGCGGGAGACGAGATCATGGGCCTCGTCGATCAGCACCGCGTCGGCGGCCGACCACTTGGCGGACTTCACGCTCCTCGGCGGCTTCGCCCACAGCAGCGCCTTCTGCTCGTCCGCCTCCAGGATCCCCTCGGCGTGTGCCGCGAGGAACTCCGCGTCGGACAGCAGCCGCAGCACCAGCTTCGCCGGATCGACCGGCGGCCACGCGGCCTTCACGGCCGCCTTCACCGCGGGATCGCGCGCCACGGCGTCCTGCACGCGGTCGTCCGGAGCCTCGCCCGCCTGCTCCATGCGCACGAGCACCGCGTGGGCGACGCGCTGCGGCAGGGCGTCACGGGCGGCGCCGTAACGGATGTCCCGGGCGAGCAACTCCCTGATGATCTCCTCCAGTTCGTACGCCGGTACGCGCCATCGGCGGGAGCCGCGCACGACCATCACGGGCTCGGTCGGCAGCGTGACGTGCGAGCGCACGGCCCTGCGCAGCACCTCGGCCATGCGGGCGTCGCCCTTGACGAGGGCGGCGGCGGTGCCGTCCGTGCCGCGCACCTCCACATGGGCGACGAGGTCGTCGACCGTGGCCTGCTTCACCTCCAGCTCGCCGAGGGCGGGGAGCACCTGCTCGATGTAGTGGAGGAAGGAGGCGTTCGGCCCGATGACGAGGGTGCCGGTGCGGGCCAGGCGCTCCCGGTGGGCGTAGAGCAGGTAGGCGACGCGGTGCAGGCCGACGGCGGTCTTGCCGGTGCCGGGGCCGCCCTGCACGCACACGCTGCCGCCGAGCCCGCTGCGGACGATCTCGTCCTGCTCGGGCTGGATGGTCGCGACGATGTCCCGCATCGGGCCGACGCGGGGCCGCTCGATCTCCTGCTGGAGCAGCCTGCTGGCGCGCACGTCCTCGGCGGGATCGCTGAGGTGTTCGTCCTCGTACGCGGTGAGGTCACCGCCGGTGTACCCGAAGCGGCGGCGCAGCGCGACGTCCATGGGGTTCTTCTTGGAGGCGCGGTAGAACGGCTGGGAGACGGGCGCGCGCCAGTCGATGACCATCGGGTCGCCCTCGGCGTCGTGCACGTGCCGCCGCCCGATGTAGAACTGCTCGCCCTCGGCGCCCTCGGCCTGCTCGGCGCCGGGGGCGTGGAGGTAGTCGAGCCGGCCGAAGAACAGGGGGGTGTGGGCGAGGTCGGCGAGGGACTTGATGCGGTCGTCGATCTGCCGTTCGAGGACGGCGGCGTTCACCCAGTTCGCGGTGACGTCACGGATGTCGAGGGCCTCGGCGTCGGCGCGCATGGCGCGCAGCGCGGCACGGGACGCGGCGAGGTGCGCGCGCTCGCGGGCGAGGGGGGCGGTGTCAGGGTCGGTGTCAGGGGCGGGGTCGGTCTGGGCGTGCGCCTGCACGGATGCCTCCGGCGGTTCAGCGGTTCGGGTGTGGTGCTGCTGCCGGCCGGTTTCCGTCCGGGCGGCGGCGCTCCGCGCGGGAGGCCGGGGGAGGGGGCATCGTAGGTGGGAGGTGGGGGGTGGTGCCAAACGGTTTTCCGGGTGCGGGTGGGTCGTGACCGGTCGCGCAGTTCCCCGCGCCCCTTTCAGGGGCCTGGGTGGCGCCCCTTCAGGGGCGCGGGGGTACTGCGTGTCACTCGTCGTCCGCCAGTTCCGCCACGCCCGTGATCCGGTGGAGGGCGAACGTGCGGACCTCGTCCGCCGTGTGGTCGTACGCCGTGACGAAGCCGCCCTCCACCCGCACCGGAGCGATCACCCGCTGGCTCGCCGCGCCCTCGGCGTTGACGTAGCCGATCCACACCGCCTCGCCCGTCATCACGGCGGCCTGCATCGTGGCGAGGGTCTCCGCGGACGTCGTGCGGGGCAGCGAGCCGCTCGGCGTCTCGTGGACCTCCTTGCGGGGCGCGGTCGACGCCAGGTCACCCGCGCGGATCGCCCGCACCGCCGCCGCGACCAGGGTGTCGTCGGGCAGCGGCGGTCCGTCCGGCACCGGCTCGGGCGCCGAGCGCGGCGGCGTGCGGCGGGCATGCGCCCGGGTGATCAGGACGTCGCCCTCCGCGGACTCCGCGGCGGGCGCGAAGCCCATCGACCGCAGGCCTTCCAGGAGCGTGCCGGGGTCCGCCTGGGCGGCCAGCACGGTCGGCGCGAGGCGGCGCAGCCGCAGGCCCTGGGACCGCTTGTCGGCCAGGATCTCGTTGAGCAGCGCCTCGTCGTCGCAGCGCACGTACGCCGACGCGGCGCCGACGCGCAGATGGCCGTGGCGGCGCGCCACGTCGTCGATCAGGTACGCGAGGGGCTGCGGGACCGGCGTACGGGAGTGGGCGGCGAGGAACGCGTGCAGGTCCGAGGCGGACTGCCCCGCGTCCAGCGCGCGCCGCACGGAACCCGGCGTGAACCGGTAGACGGTGGCGCCGCCCTTCGACTCGACGTCGGCGAGCACGGCGAGCGCCTCGGCGAGCGGCCGCTCCAGCGGGCCCGGCGCCACGGCGGTGAGGTCGGCCTGGAGCAGGACGTGGTCCAGCGGCTGGGGCAGGAGCGGGGCGAGGAGCCGGGCGGCCGCGGCGCCCCGGGCCCGTGCCGTGGTGTCGTCGCCCAGCAGCGCCCTGCCGTGCGTCGACAGCGCCCCGCGCCCCGTCACGCCCAGCAGCTCCGCCTCGTTCAGCGTCCACCCCGCGATGCGGGAACGCAGGTCCCGCACGGCCGGGGACGGACGCTCCCAGTGCAGCCGGGCCAGCAGCGAGTCCGCGTCGGGCTCCGCGCCCTCGGGGAGCGCGGCGAGCAGCGCGAGGACCCGGCGGCGTACCTCCGGGGCCGCCGAGCGGTCCAGATGCGGGCCGAGCGCCGACAGCGTGCGGTCCTTGCCGTCACGGCCGCCGATCAGGCCCGCCGTGCGGGTCGCCGGCAGCCAGGCCGTGGCGAGGGCCGCCCAGCGCTCGGGGGCGGGCAGCTCCTGCCACTCGTCGTAGGCGGGCGTCGCCGCGTACCGCTCGTCGGCCTCGCCGTCGGAGGCCACCAGGCCCGCCGAGTAGGCCAGTTCGACCCAGAACGCGGCCACCGGCTCCGGCAGGTCGAGCGCCACCGCCGTCCGCTTCAGGTCGCGCACGCTCAGCCCGCCCGCGCGCAGCACGGCGGGGCCGCCCTCGTCCCACTCCTTCAGCAGTTCCTCGACGGTGGCGAGCGCCGTGTACGCCTGGCCCGCCGCCGTCGCGTCCACAACCTGTGGACGGTGTTCGCGCGCCGCCACGACCGGCGGCGGCACCGGCTCGGGCGAGCGGTGCGCGCGGCCCGCGCGCAGGTGCAGGGCGGCCTCGCGGGGCAGGACGACCGTGCCCGGCGCGGTCGGCAGCAGCAGGCCCCGGTCCAGGAGCCAGCGCAGGTGGCGGGCCGGATCGGCGGTGACCTGGCCGTAGGGCGGGCCCCAGACCAGGCGGGACAGCACCTCCACCGCCTCGGCCGGGGCCTGGTCGAGCAGCGCCGACATGCGGGCGCGGTCCGTGAACAGCGCGGTGAGGGACTCCACCGCCGAGACCGGATCGTGGGTGGTGGGCAGGCCCGCCGCCGCCACGATGCCCTGGACGCGGGTGGGCGACATGCCGGCCGTGGCCTCCGCCACGGTCGGGCCGAGACCCGTCGGGGACGGGTGCTGCGGGCTCGGGGCGAGCAGCTCCCGGGCCGTGCGGACCAGACGCAGGCGGTCGTCCGGGCCCCACACCAGGGCCTGCTCGTGCAGGGTGCCGAGCGCGTGGGGCAGGGCCTCGGCGACGGCCGGGTCCCCGTCGTCACCGGCCAGCAGACCCAGTACCTCGTCGTACGTCGTGGGCTCCGGGGCCACGGCCAGGGTCTGCGCCACCTGCTGCGCGAACCGGTCGAGCCGCTCCAGGGCGCGCACAACGGAGGCCCGCGTGCCGGCCCGCGTCGCGAGCTGCGTCAGGTCGGTGGGGACGGGGCTGAGCAGGTCCGGGCGGGCGTGCAGCAGCCCCGCCAGGGCGTCGTCCTCGCGGGAACGGAGCGCTTCGGCGAGGGAGCGGGGAGTGTCCGCGGGGCGCGGGGTGTTCGCGCTGGTGTTCGCGGTGGCCGTGGGGTGCGGCGGCTCGTCGGTGCTCATCCGGTTCACGTTAGCGGGCCGGGGGCGCCGTGCGGGGCCCTGCGGGGCCCTGCGGGGCTTGGGCGGTGTCCCTGGGTGCGGGTCAGTGGGGGCTGGTCGCGCAGTTCCTCGCGCCCCTTCGGGGGCTTGAGGTCGTGTTCTGGGTGCGGGTGGGTGGGGGCTGGTCGCGCGGTTCCTCGCGCCCCTTCCGGGGCGTGCCTGTCGTCGACGTCACCTTTTTCGGTTCGTGCGATGCGGCACACTGGACGTTTGGCCTAAGGAAAGGGCACGCGCGTGAACGGTCCGCTCATCGTCCAGTCGGACAAGACCCTCCTGCTCGAGGTCGACCACGAGCAGGCCGACGCCTGCCGGCGCGCCATCGCTCCCTTCGCGGAGCTGGAGCGGGCCCCCGAGCACATCCACACCTACCGCGTCACCCCGCTCGGGCTGTGGAACGCCCGCGCCGCCGGGCACGACGCCGAGCAGGTCGTGGACGCGCTCGTGGAGTTCTCCCGCTACCCCGTGCCGCACGCCCTGCTCGTCGACGTCGCCGAGACGATGGCGCGGTACGGACGGCTCACGCTCTCCAAGCACCCCACCCACGGGCTCGTCCTGACGACCACCGACCGGCCCGTCCTCGAAGAGATCCTGCGGTCCAAGAAGGTCCAGCCCCTGGTGGGCGAGCGGATCGACCCCGACACCGTCGTCGTGCACCCCTCCGAGCGCGGGCAGATCAAGCAGACGCTGCTGAAGCTCGGGTGGCCCGCCGAGGACCTCGCCGGGTACGTCGACGGCGAGGCCCACAAGATCGACCTGGCCGAGAACGGCTGGTCCCTGCGGCCCTACCAGCAGCAGGCCGTCGAAGGGTTCTGGCACGGCGGCAGCGGTGTCGTCGTCCTGCCCTGCGGCGCGGGCAAGACCCTCGTCGGCGCGGGCGCCATGGCGCAGGCCAAGGCCACCACGCTCATCCTGGTGACCAACACCGTCTCCGCCCGGCAGTGGAAGCACGAGCTGGTCAAGCGGACCTCCCTGACGGAGGACGAGATCGGCGAGTACAGCGGTACGCGGAAGGAGATCCGGCCCGTCACCATCGCCACATACCAGGTGCTGACGACGAAGCGGAAGGGCGTCTACCCGCACCTGGAGCTCTTCGACTCCAGGGACTGGGGCCTGATCGTCTACGACGAGGTGCACCTGCTGCCCGCGCCCGTCTTCAAGTTCACCGCCGACCTCCAGGCGCGGCGCCGCCTCGGCCTCACCGCGACGCTGGTGCGCGAGGACGGGCGGGAGTCCGACGTGTTCTCCCTCATCGGGCCCAAGCGGTTCGACGCCCCGTGGAAGGAGATCGAGGCGCAGGGCTACATCGCGCCCGCCGACTGCGTCGAGGTCCGGGTCAACCTGACGGACGCCGAGCGGCTCGCGTACGCCACCGCCGAGGCCGAGGAGAAGTACCGCTTCTGCGCGACGACCGCGACGAAGCGGAAGGTGACCGAGGCGCTGGTGCGGAAGTTCGCCGGGCAGCAGATCCTCGTCATCGGGCAGTACATCGACCAGCTCGACGAACTCGGCGTCCACCTCGACGCGCCCGTCATCAAGGGAGAGACGTCGAACAAGGAGCGGGAACGCCTCTTCGACGCCTTCCGGAACGGCGAGATCAACGTCCTCGTCGTCTCCAAGGTCGCGAACTTCTCGATCGACCTGCCGGAGGCCACCGTCGCCATCCAGGTCTCGGGCACCTTCGGGTCACGCCAGGAGGAGGCGCAGCGCCTCGGCCGGGTGCTGCGGCCGAAGGCGGACGGGCACCAGGCGCACTTCTACTCGGTGGTCGCCCGCGACACCATCGACCAGGACTTCGCCGCGCACCGGCAGCGGTTCCTGGCGGAGCAGGGGTACGCGTACCGGATCGTCGACGCGGACGAGCTGCTGGCCGGGAGCTGAGGACGTACACGCGTACATGAGGACGCCGTCCGCGCGTCCGTCCTCCCGTACGCGCCGCCCAGCAGGGGCAGCAGTGCCAGGGCCAGCAGGGCGTACGGCGATGCCGACGGCTGCTGCCACCAGGGCAGGTGCAGGTCCAGGTCCCCCTGGTGCGGCAGCAGCCAGAAGCTGCGGACCGTGAAGAGCACGGCCACGGCGGCGGCCAGGCGTCGCCGGCCCTCGGCGACGAGCCAGGCCAGGAGCGGTACGCACCACACCCAGTGGTGGGACCAGCTGATCGGGGAGATCAGCAGGGTGGTGAGCGCGGCCAGGAGCACGCCGCGGGGGGCGTCGTGGGCGGCGCGGCGGGCCAGGAGCAGGCCCGCGGTTGCCACCGCCGCGGCGGGGAGGGCCCAGGCCGGGCCCGGCTCCGCCTCGTGGGTGAGGCGGGCGACCAGGCCCTGAAGCGACTGGTTGTCCACGATCCACGCCTTGCCGACGCGGCCCGTCTCGAAGACGCGGCGCGCCCAGAAGTCGGCGCTGGCGGCGGGCAGTACGAGCGCGCCCAGCAGCACGGTCGAGGCGAGGCCCGCCAGTGCCGTGGCCGCCTCGCGCACCCGGCCGGTGAGGAAGAGGTACGCGATGAAGACCGCCGGCGTCAGCTTGATCCCGGCGGCCACGCCCAGCGCGAAGCCCTTGCCTGGCGCGTCGCCCCGCCTGGTCAGGTCCCAGAGGACCAGGCACGCCAGGGCGAGGTTGATCTGCCCGAAGACGATGGTCTGGAAGACGGGTTCGAGCCAGAGGGCGAGGGCAGTGGCGGCGCAGAGGTGGGGGGCGCGGAGGCGGCGGCCGGTGAGGCGGCAGGAGAGGTGCAGGAGCAGGGCGCAGAGGGCGGTGTTGCCGAGGAGGAAGGCGAGCTTGAGGGCGGGGAGGGGGAGCCAGGTCGTCGGCACGAAGAGAATGGCCGCGAACGGGGGGTAGGTCGCGGGGAGTTCCCACTCCGTGACGGTGAATCCGTAGAGGTCACCGCCGCTCGCCACGGCTTCGCCCTCGGCGCGGTAGACGAGGGCGTCGGCCATGGGGATGTGCCGGGTGGCGCAGAGGGTGGCGAGAGCGGCGAGGGAGAGGGCGAGGACGAGCGGGCAGAGCGCGGCGGTGCGGTGCTTCACGGGTGGGGACCCTAGCGGGTGCCATGCGTGGGATGTCCGTTTCGGGGCGGGTGTCGCGGCGGACACCCCGCCCGCCTCCGCCCCGGCCTCCCGAGGGGCGGTGTTGTGGGGGACCCCGCCGGAACCGGTACCGTCAGGGCCGGGCAGAACGTCAACGCCACCACCCCGGAGGGGACTTCGTGGGGATCGAGAGCGACCAGCTGGTCTACGACTATCTGAGCCGGGTCGGAGACCTGGCCCAGCAGCGGCAGCTGCCCTCGGGCGCCCGCATGCGCCTGGTCGCCGACCTCCGCGACCGCATCGACCGCAGCCGCGCCGACGCCACCGACACCCCCGCCGCCGTGCGCCGCATCCTCGCCGGCCTCGGCACCCCGGAGGAGATCGTCGACGGGGCGGACGGCGCCCCCGCGGACGTACGGGAACACAAGACCCGCCCCTCCGTGCCCGCGCAACGCGCCGAGCGGCCCCGGGAGCCGAAAGGCAGGGAGGGGTGGCGGCTCGTGCCGCGGCCCCGGCGCGGGACCAAGGAGGTGCCGCGGGACCTCGTGGAAGGGCCCCGGCCCTCACCCCCGCACCTCGCGGGCGCCGACGAGCTGGGCCCCGGCGGCTCCGAGCCCGACTGGTGGCGCCTGGACAGCAGCCCGTTCGGCGGCGCCGACACCGTCCCCGGCTTCGTCGGCGGCGTGGAGATCCCCGAGATACTGAAACCCCCGCCCTCCCCCGACGACGCCACCCCCGCCGGTGACATCCCCGGCGGTGAAACCCCGGAGGCGGAGGTCGAGTTCGTCGAGGACACGGGCAAGCGGTGGCGCCGGCTGCCCCGGCTGCCCGTCCGCGGCGACGGCACCGGGTTCAGCAACCCCCTGCTCCTGCTCGCCGCGGTCCTGCTCCTCGTGGGCGCCGTCCTCGGCAGCCTGCCCGCCCTCGGCGGCGGCTGGCTCATCGCCTACCTGTCCCGCCGGCTCACCCGCGCCGAGGCCAAGTGGGCGGTGTTCGGTATGCCGGGGCTCGCGGTGGCCGCCGGGCTCACATGGCTGTGGGGGCGTTCGGAGGGGCGGTGGGGCGAGCCGATCCGTGACGGGCACATGGGCGATGCCATCGGTGAGGCCTGGCCCTGGGTGCTGCGCGGCGCGGCCGTCGCCTCCGCGCTCTTCCTGGTGTGGAGGTCGCAGCGGCGACGGCCGTGAAGGCGGGGGAGAGCCGGTCTAGTCGTTCTTCTCCGTCAGGTACGTCCGCAGCTCGTCGAGGATCTTGTCCGCCGCCGTGTAGCCGATGCCCTGGATCCACAGCTCGTCCTCGACGGTGTGGACGCTGCCCGACCTGACCGCCTTCATGTTCTTCCACAGGCTGCTGCCCGTGGTCTGCGTCTGCTTGGCCTTCTTCGGATCGCCGTACGTGGACCGGAAGATGACGTCCGTGTCCGCGAGGTCGATCTTCTCGGGCGACAGGTCGTAGGAGAAGCCGTCCTTCGCCTTCGCGGCGATCGGCGGGCGGCCGAGGCCGACGTCCGCGAGGATCGTGGCGATGTAGTTCTGCTCGCCGTAGAGGCGGATGTCGGCGCCCTCCATGAAGCGGATGACGTTGACCTTCGTCGCCCTGGCCCTCGCGGGGCCGCCGATGGCCTCGGTGACCTTCTCGGCGTGCGCCTCGTAGCCGGAGACGACCTGCTCCGCCTCGTCCCGCTTGCCCATCGCGTCGGCGTGCGTCCGGAAGTTCTCCTTCCAGGGGTGGCCGGTCGTCTCCGTCATGACGGTCGGCGCGATCTGCCTGAGCTGGTCGTACTTGGCCGCGTGCCGGATCTTCGAGGTGAGGATCAGGTCCGGCCTGAGCGCGGCGATGGCCTCCATGTTCGGATCCAGCATCTCGCCGACGTCCTTGATGCCGCTGACCTTGTCCTTGGGCAGGTAGCTCAGGAAGCCCGACTCCCCCTCCACGTGCGTGGCGCCGACCGGCTTGACGCCGAGTGAGATCGCGGAGTCCAGCTCGGCGGTGTCGAGGACGACGACCCGCTGCGGGCTGACGGGCACCCGCACCTCACCCATGGCCGTCCTGACGGTGTGCGTCCTGCCCGAGCCGGAGCCCTCGCCGGAGTCCGAGGAGCCGCAGGCCGTCAGCGTGAGCGCGCCGGTCAGGGCCAGGGAGCCGGTGAGGAGCGCCCGGCGGCGCAGCGGGGCGGGGGCGGGGGAGCGGTTCATGGGTCGCCTTTCGTGCGGTCATGCGGGGGTGCTGGTGCGGGCGGGCCCGGTCGCGGACCACGGTGCCCCGGGGACGACCAGCGGGGAGCCGGTCACGGGGTCCGGAACCACCACGCACCGCAGCCCGAAGACCTCGCGCACGAGTTCCTCGGTGACGATCCGGGACGGGGGCCCCTCGGCGACGACCTCGCCGTCCTTCATGGCGACGAGGTGGTCGGCGTACCGCGCGGCCTGGTTGAGGTCGTGCAGGACGACGACGACCGTACGGCCTCTCTCGTGGTTGAGCCGGCGTACGAGGTCGAGGACCTCGACCTGGTGGGAGATGTCCAGGTAGGTCGTCGGCTCGTCGAGGAGGAGCAGATCGGTGTCCTGGGCGAGGGCCATGGCGATCCACACGCGCTGGCGCTGGCCGCCGGAGAGCTCGTCGACGGAGCGTTCGGCGAGCGCGGCCACGGCGGTGTGCTCCATCGCCTCCGTCACCGCCTTCTCGTCCTCGTCGGACCACTGCTGCCACCAGCGCTGGTGCGGCTGGCGGCCACGCGCCACGAGGTCGGCGACGGTGATCGCCTCGGGTGCGACGGGCGTCTGCGGGAGCAGCCCGATCCGCTGGGCGATCTTCTTGGTGGGCAGTGCGGCCAGGGACGCGCCGTCGAGCAGGACCGCGCCCGATCTCGGCTTGAGGAGCCGGCCGAGCGCCCGCAGCGTCGTGGACTTGCCGCAGGCGTTGGGGCCGACGATCACCGTGACCCTGCCGTCGGGGACCGCCAGGTCGAGGCGGTCGACGACCGTGCGGTCCTCGTAGGCGAGGGTCAGCTCGCGGGCAGTGAGACGAGCTGTCACGACGTACCTCCGTTGCGGACGGAACGGCTGCGGACGATCAGCCAGATCAGGTACGGGGCTCCGACGGCCGCCGTCAGGACGCCCACCGGCAGCTCCGTGGGCGAGAAGACACGGCGGGCCAGGAGGTCCGCGAGGACCACGGTCAGCGCGCCCGTCAGCGCCGAGCACAGCAGCGGGATCTGGGCGGTGCGGGTGAGGCGGCGGGCGATCTGCGGGGCCAGGAGCGCCACGAAGTCGACGGGGCCCGCGGCGCCGGTGGCCACCGAGGCGAGGACGACGCCGAGCAGGACCAGGCCGAGGCGCACGCGTCCCAGACGCACCCCGAGGGCCGTCGCCGTGTCGTCGTCCAGGGTGACCGAGCGCTGCGCGCGGGCCGCCCAGAGCAGGCAGGGCAGCAGGGCGAGCAACGTCAGCGCGAGGGGTCCTGCCTCCGGCCGGCCGCGGCCGTTGAGGGAGCCCGTCATCCAGATCTGGGCCTGCTGGGCGACGAGGTAGTCGCCCTTGGTCATGAGAAGCGTCGTCACCGAGCGCAGGGCGATCGCGCAGCCGATGCCGATGAGCACGAAGCGGGCGGCGTGCAGGCCGCCGCGCCACGCGAAGACGTACACGAGGGCCGCCGCCGCGATGCCGCCGGTCACGGAGAGGCCGGGCAGGACCGCGGGGGAGGTGATCCCGAAGGTCATCGCGCCGACGGTCAGCGCGCTCGCGCCCTGGCTGACGCCGATGATGTCGGGGCTCGCGAGGGGGTTGCGGGCGACGGTCTGGATGAGCCCGCCCGCCACGCCGAACGCGGCGCCGACGAGGAGCCCCACGACCATGCGCGGCGCGCGCAGCGTGCCCACCACCAGCTCGTCGGGGGACGGCTGCCCGAGGACGACCTTCAGGGCCTCGGCGGGGCGGACGTACGACTCGCCGGTACAGAGGTACGCCAGACAGCTCGCGGCGAGCAGCACGCCGAGGCCGAGCGCGACCAGGGCGGCTCGCCGGTGCAGGAGGAAGGCGGCCCTGCCCAGGCGTACGACGCCGTATCCGGCGGGCCTGATCCGCGGGGAGGCGAGCGTCACGCCGCCACCGCCTTCCGGCGCACCAGCGTCACGAGGAACGGCACACCGATCAGCGCGGTCATCACCCCGGCGGGCACCTCACCGGGCGGGAACACGATCCGCCCCACCGTGTCGGAGACGAGGAGCATCACGGGCCCGAGCACCGCCGCCGTCGGCAGCACCCAGCGGTGATCGCTGCCCACGAGCGCGCGGGCGATGTGCGGGACGGCCAGGCCGATGAAGGCGAGGGGACCGGCGGCGGCGACGCCCGCGCCGGTGAGGACCGTCGCGCCGAGTCCGCCGACGATCCGTACCGTCGCCACCCGCCGGCCGAGGCCCTTCGCCACGTCCTCGCCGAGCGCGAGCGCGTCCAGGCCCCGCGCCACCGCGAGGACGAGCACCACGCCGACGAGGAGGAACGGCCAGATCCGGCCGACGATCCCGGCGTCGCGCCCGGAGAGCGAGCCCACCTGCCAGAACCGGAACTCGTCGAGCGCCGAGGCCCGGGTGGTGAGGACCGCCGTGGTCAGCGAGACCAGCAGGGCGTTGACGGCGGCGCCGCCGAGCGCGAGCTTCACGGGGGTCGCCCCGCCCCGCCCGCCGGACGCGATCGCGTGCACGGCGACCGACGCGAGGCCGGCGCCCACGAACGCGTACCAGACGTAGCCGGTCAGGGTGTGGACGCCGGCGAAGGCGATGGCGAGGACGACTCCCACCGAGGCGCCCTGGCTGATGCCGAGGACGCCGGGGTCGGCGATGGGGTTGCGGGTGATGCCCTGGAGCACCGTCCCGGCCAGCGCGAGCGCCGCCCCGACCAGCAGGCCGACGACGGTGCGCGGCACCCGCATCTCCCGCACCACGTCGGCGGAGTCGCCGTGCCCGCCGAACAGCAGCGCGTCTATCACCTCGCCGGGCGCGACAGCGCGGGCGCCGACGGCGAGGCTGAGCAGGACAGCGAGCAGCAGGGCCACGACGGCGGCCGTCAGGACGGCGGCACGTCGGACGGGCACACGCATCGGCCGGGCTCGTTTCGGAGTGCGGAACGGACGTCGGTAGGGCGTGGCCGAGTCTAGGGTCGGGCGGGTGGCCGCCTCGGCAGAATGGGGCGCATGACCTCACGCGCGCTGACCGTCGGCTTCGACCTCGACATGACGCTGATCGACTCCAGGCCCGGCATCAAGGCCACCTACCAGGCGCTTTCCGCGGAGACGGGGACGTACATCGACGCGGAGCTGGCCGTCACGCGGCTCGGCCCGCCGCTGGAGCAGGAGCTGCGGTACTGGTTCCCCGAGGAGCGGATCCAGGACGTGGGCGACCGCTACCGCGAGATCTATCCCACACACGCCGTCGCGCCGACGCCCGCGATGCCCGGCGCCCGCGAGGCGGTGGCCGCGGTCCGCGCGCACGGCGGGCGCGCGATCGTGGTGACCGCCAAGCACGAGCCCAACGCGAAGCTGCACCTGGCGCACCTCGGCATCGAGGCCGACGCCGTCATCGGCTGGCTCTGGGCGGAGGCCAAGGCGGTGGCGCTGCGCGAGCACGAGGCGTCCGTGTACGTCGGCGACCACACCGGTGATGTACGCGGCGCGCGTACGGCGGGCGCGCTGTCCGTCGCGGTGGCGACCGGGCCGTGTGACGCAGCGGAACTGCGCGCGGCGGGCGCGGACGTGGTCCTCGGCGAGCTGACGGAGTTCCCCGCCTGGCTCGACGCGCACGCCGCGCGGGAGCGCGGTTAGCCGGCCGCCGACCTGGCCTGGCGCCGCTGCACGGCGATGCCCCGCAGCACGCCCGCGGCCGCGACGAGGAAACCGACGCCCATCAGCATGCACACCGCGTAGGCGACAGGCGGGAAGGGGTCGGTGCCGAGGAACAGCGGGGCCACCGTGACCAGGGTGGCCACGGCGCCGACGAAGAAGACGATCGCTCCGATCCGGACCATCCCGTCGCCGGGCCCGGACGAATTCGCTTGGGTTTTGTCACGCACCCCACCAGGGTAGTTCCCAGCGCGAAGGAGGAACCCGGACGAAGGGATCGGGGACGTCTTGTCACCGGCTCCCGGACCAATAGTCTTGGTCCCGGCGGGTCGGGCGACCCGCTGTAGTGCTATCCAGAGCCGTTTTCGCCCTGTCCTTTCCGGTGGGGCGGACCGGCATAGACGAGTACGAGGACGAGGACTTCAGGTGCCTACCGGCAAGGTCAAGTGGTTCAACAGCGAGAAGGGCTTCGGCTTTCTCTCCCGCGACGACGGCGGCGACGTCTTCGTGCACTCCTCCGTACTGCCCGCCGGCGTCGACGCACTCAAGCCCGGCCAGCGCGTGGAATTCGGCGTGGTCGCGGGGCAGCGCGGCGACCAGGCACTCTCCGTCACGATTCTCGACCCCGCCCCGTCCGTCGCGGCCGCGCAGCGCCGCAAGCCGGACGAACTGGCGTCGATCGTCCAGGACCTGACGACGCTCCTGGAGAACATCACCCCGATGCTGGAGAAGGGCCGCTACCCCGACAAGGCCTCGGGCGCGAAGATCGCGGGCCTGCTGCGCGCGGTCGCCGACCAGTTGGACGTCTAGCCGCACGACGGCGTGCCGGGCGGGCTCGTCGGCCCGCCCGGGGCGTTCACGGGAACGCCAGCGCGTCCGGACCGAGGGGCGGTACGAGTCCCTCGGCCGCCGCCCGCGTGAGCAGGCCCCGCACGGCCGCGTAGCCGTCCTCGCCCAGGTCCGCCGTGAACTCGTTCACGTACAGGCCGATGTGCTGGTCCGCGACCGCCGGGTCCATCTCCTGCGCGTGCTCCAGGACGTAGGGGCGGGACGCCTCGGGGTCGTCCCAGGCCATGCGGACCGAGGCGCGGGCCGCCTCGGCGAGCCGCTCCAGCGTGGCCGCGCCCAGGCTCCGCCTGGCGATGATCGCGCCCAGCGGGATCGGCAGGCCGGTCGTCGCCTCCCAGTGCTCGCCCATGTCGGCGAGGCGGTGCAGGCCGTAGTCGCGGTAGGTGAAGCGGGCCTCGTGGATGACCAGGCCCGCGTCGACCTCGCCGTTCCGCACCGCGGGCATGATCTGGTCGAACGGCAGGACGACGATCTTGCCGACGCCCGCGCCGCCGAGCGTGTCCGCCGCCCACAGCCGGAAGAGCAGATACGCCGTCGACTTCTCGCTCGGCACGGCGACCGTCCTGCCCGTCAGGTCCAGGCCGGGCTCGCGGGTCAGGACCAGGGGCCCGCAGCCCCGGCCGAGCGCGCCGCCGCAGGGCAGCAGCGCGTACGTGTCGAGGACGTAGGGCAGGACGGCGTACGAGACCTTCAGGACGTCCAGGTCCGCGTCGCCGGCGGCCGGCGACGAGGCCGCGGCGCGCTCGGCGATGCCGTTCGTGATGTCGATGTCCGCGAACGTCACGTCCAGCGCGGGGGCGCCCGGCACCCGGCCGTGCGCCCACGCGTCGAAGACGAACGTGTCGTTGGGGCAGGGCGAGTACGCGATGCGCAGCGGCGACTCAGCCATGGGTGTTCCACCTCTCCAGTACCGGCGCGATCGTGGCGAACGCGTCGCTCAGCGCGGCCAGCGCGTCGCCGATCCGCCACGCCGCGCGGTCACGCGGGCCGACGGGGTTGGAGACCGCGCGGACCTCCAGGACCGGCAGGCCGTGCAGGACGGCCGCCTCGGCGACGCCGAAACCCTCCATCGCCTCGGCCAGGGCACGCGGGTGGCGCAGCCGCAGTTCGGCGGCGCGCTCGGCGGTGCCGGTGACGGTGGAGACGGTCAGGACGGTGCCGGTCGCGGCACCGCAGGCGTCGGCGGTCTCCCGTACGAGGGAACCCGGCGGGCGATGGGTGACGGCGCCGAAGCCCAGTTCGGTGACGGGCGCGAAGCCGTCCGGGGTCTGCGCGCCGAGGTCGGCGACGGTGATCGCGTCGGCGACGACGAGGGAGCCCACGGCGGCGTCGGGCGGGAAGCCGCCGCCGATGCCCGCCGAGACGACCAGGCGGTAGGGCCGCCCGTGCGCGGCGGCCCGGGCGGGCGCGGCGGGCGGGCCCCGG
>NZ_JAFEXF010000158.1 GCF_016905445.1 Streptomyces sp. G44 | reverse complement strand
CGCCAGATCGCCGCCGCCGACGACCCCGAAGCCATGCGCGCCCGCATGGTCAAGGAGTACAAGGCCGAGCTGATGCACCCCTACTACGCCGCCGAACGCGGCCTGGTGGACGACGTCATCGACCCCGTACACACGCGCGAGGTCCTCATCGACTCCCTGGCGATGCTCGCCAACAAGCACGCCGACCGCCCCGCCCGCAAACACGGCAATCCCCCGCAGTAACGGCCCACGCGACGCCCCACACCACGGGAGGCCCCATGCCCACAGCTGACGCCCCTGCGGCTGCCCCTGCCGACATCCGCATAGAGAAAGGCGAGGTCACCGCCGACGAACTGGCGGCTGTGACGGTCCTGCTGCTCTCGCGCGGCGCGCCCCCGCCGCGGACCACGACCGACGCCCCGGCACCCACCACGGCCTGGCGCCGCGACGACTTCCACGCCCCGCACAGCTGGCAGGGCTGAACCCGGGCGAACACGGAACGGCGATGGTGAGCTGCATCAGAGCCTTGGCGGTGTGCATACGGTTCTCCGACTGGTCGAAGACCCGGCTGCGTTCCCCTTCGAAGACGTCGTCATCCACTTCGCAGATGTCGGGGTGGGCGAGGGCGGTCTCCGTGTCGAGGAGGTGGAAGGCCGGCAGGCAGTGCAGGTAGATGCTGTCGTCACGACCGGTCAGGGCCATGAGGTCGCTCGTCACCTTCAGGTGGCGCAGCAGTTCGATGCGCTCCTGGGTCTGGTCCTCCTCGCCCATGGAGACCCAGACGTCGCCGTAGACGCAGGCCGAGCCGCGCAGCGCCTCCTCGGGAGAGTCCGTGACCAGCACCCGGGCCCGCTCCGACTCCCGCGCGCCGAGCAGTTCGTCGATCACCTCGGGGGCGGGCTGGAGCGGCGCGGGGGCGAGGATGCGCAGGTCGAGGCCGAGCTTGGCGGCGGCGACGGCGAGAGTGACGGCCACGTTGTTGCGCCCGTCACCGACGTAGGTCACCGGCAGCCCCTCCAGGTCGCCGAAGTTCTCCCGGAGGGTGAGGAGGTCGGCGAGGATCTGGGTGGGGTGGTAGCTGTCGCAGAGGCCGTTCCACACGGGGACACCGGCGTACCGGGCGAACTCGGCGACGGTGGCGTGCTCGTAGCCGCGGAACATGATGCCGTCGAAGACGCGGCCGAAGACCCGGGCGATGTCCCGGACGGACTCCTTGATCCCGAAGCGGATGTCCTCGCGGTTGAAGATCTCCGGGTGGGCGCCGGACTGCGTCGAGGCGACGACGAAGGAGACGCGCGTACGGGTCGAGGGCTTCAGAAAGATCAGGGCGATGTTCTTCCCGGCGAGAGCGGGCACGTTCTCCCCCAGGGCCGTCCGCTCCTTGAGGTCGGCCGCCTTGCCGAGGAGCTCACGGATCTCGTCGCCGCTGAGCTCGCGCAGGGACAGCAGGCTGCGTCCCTTGAGGCTCGAAATGGTCACGGCTCTACCTCCGAAGTCTGACCAGCGTCGACGGTCACTGGATCGATAAACATGCAGACCATTACATTAACATGCAGAGATGTCCGGTCAACCGTGGCCGGCGGAGGCGGACCGGCCACAGCCCGGCGGGCTGCGCGCCGACGCACCCCGGAAGCACCTGCACCGGGCGAGGCGAGAGGCGCCACAAGGCCACTGCCACCTCCCGCCCATGACCGCACCGGACGCTCTGCTCCACCGCATCGGGCAAGGCCCGTCGCGCGCCACCGCGTTGGCCTGGCCGGGCGATGTCGACGTGGACCGCCGAGACCCCATCGCGAATCCGACCCTCCCGTCCGGGCTGCCGTTGCAGTCCATAGCGGGCTGCGGCGCCGGTGACACGTTCTACCTGTACGGGGACGCGAACTCCGACGACCGGCCCGCCCTCTACACGGACTCCAGCCGTACGAGCCCTGCTTCGATGTTGCCCAGACATAGAAGGGCGGACTCACGACACGCCCCAGGCGGGCACACTCCCCCCGAATCCACCCACCGCGCCCGCACGGTCAAGCTCCGCATGTACGCGGAGGCCAGCATTACGCACGACTGATACACCGAGGACGAGAACGGCGCACCCGCCGACATCTTGCGGGGCACCCTCCAGCGCCCGGCACCCTTCGAGATCAGCACGGACCTCGACAAGCTCATGTCTTCCTGGAACGGCTGAGAGGCCCGGCGGGCAGTGAGGACCTATACGTTGCAGCGGAATCCATCACAACTGCCCTGACTTGGGGATATGCGGGCGCATCCCAGCACCATCCCAGCAAGGGCTTCACTGCGAAGTACAAGAAGATCCAGAAGCGTCAAGACTACGCATCAACGCCCGCCCGGATACAGGCCGCGCAGCGCTCATGACGCTGTAATGGTTTCTGTACACGATGTAGTCGTGAAGTCACCCCGCCCCGGCGGCACGGAGAACATCTCCGTCTCGATGCCCTCCGAACTCCTTGGTGCTCTGCGCACCCGTACCGGTAAGCGCGGCGTGTCCGCGTACGTGACGGCGGCGGTCCGGCATCAGCTCGCCGTGGACGGCCTCGCCGAGATCGTGGCCGCCTACGAAACCGAGCACGAGCCGCTGAGCGAGGCCGAGGTCCAGGCCGCACAGAGCGAACTGTTTGGTGACGCACCGGCGCCCTACGCGTCGAATGACAGCACCGCATGAAGGAGCCCACGGCCAGGTCCCTGGTACTCGACTCCCGGGCGCTGTAGCTGCTGCTGCGCAACGATCGCCAGATGATCACCCGGATCGAGGCCACTCGGCGCGTGGGCGTGCCCGTCCTCGTGTCAGCCTTGACGGCGGTAGCGGCCGTCTACGGGAAGACGGATACCGCCCGGCTGCGTTGGATCCTCTCCCGCCTTCAGGTCCAAGCCGTCACACAGGCGGACAGCCTCACCGCTGTGCAGCTGCTGAGCGACGCCGGCGGCCTACACGGCCACAAGTACGCCATCGACGCCCTCGTCGCCGCGATGGCGCTCCGCTCCCGGCACCCGTCCTCGTACTGACCTCGGACCGCGACAACTGGTCGAAACTTTGCGGGGACCGCGTACAGATCAAGGACGTCTGACTTCCGCGTCTACTCAGGTTGCCTCCACCCGCTGATCGGCTGCCGCTTCGTAAAAGGCATCCGCGAGAGCGATGATGATCGCGTTGATGGCTGGCACCTCGGTGAAGAAGTAGTCAGCCATAGTGAAAGAAGTCGACCGTATCGCCTTGCTGTGCATGACCTCCACCAGCGATGCGGTGGTGCGGTTGAGGCACGAGAGCGTCCGCACGGCGGTGACGCCCGACAGCTTCTTGTCGACGCACATCGCCGAGAGCAAGGCCTGGTCGAACCCGGTCCAGAAATGCCGGCGATCGGCATGATCTTGTACGTGTCACCCTTGAACGCGGCCGTTAGATCAGCCCGGGCACCAGGATTCATGTTGGCCTCGGTGAACTCGTCGTCCTTTGACGGCTGCGGCCCGCAGAGGGCCCGACCCCGAAGAGCCGAGCCCTTCCTGACCTGCATGTTTGCCAGATCAGCGACGTGGCGATGTGTCGTCCACTACACGTTGAAGCGGAACTCCACCACAACGGGCCTGACCTGCGGAAATGTGAAGTCATCCCAGCATCATCCCAGCACGGGATTCGCGACAAGGTACAAGAGGGCCCAGGGTCGCCAACGCTACACAACAGTGCCCGCTACGAGTAGCCGTCGCGCGGGCCACGGGCGCCCCGCCGCACGTACACATCCAGCCGACAGCAGTCGGACGTCAACTGACCACGGAACGGGGCAACCGAGTCTCACGGGCACGGCTGTTCAGTGGCGTCAGCTCACCAGTGTCTGGCCTAACACGGAAAACATAGCCTCTCGCTTTGTCAGCGAAGGTGGCGGCCGGTCGGCTAATGTCCGACGTAGTAAGCAGTATGAGCTGTCGGCCCTCGGCGGCCGCGATGCCGTTCAACCTCTGAACCATTGACGTCGACAGGCTGGATCTGGCCTCTCTCCACTCGATCCAGAAGCGGTCGGATCGGAACACGGAGTCGCCCCTGCCCTCAGAGACGTCGCCAAACCCGCGCTCCCTCAACTGCGCAGCTACGGCCTCTGCCAGCATGAGAGGCGAGAGCTTGGCGGAAGCTGCTACTGCCTCCTCGTCGCACGGCTCACCGTACTGGGCCTCGGGTTCCCAGTACTCCGCCGCGTCAATGCGGTGGCATTGGTAAGCAACGAAATTGGCGAGCTGAGAGAGCTTGACTCCGCCCAGCAGGACACCCGGTTCCGGGCTGCTCTCCTCGCCCACGAGCCAGGCTCCCAGATCGACGCGCCGCCAAACGCCCTCCTGGTCGTACCGAACGTCGACGAGCCACCCCAGGGCGGGCTTCAGAGAGACACGCACGTCCATGTCGTCCGTTCGTGCCACAAGGAACTGGCCCTCCCAGGGCTCAGAGATGTCCACGTCGAAGCCCATCACCCCGTCCCTCAACGCGCGGTACTTGTTGCCTGCCGTCACATGCTCGACGGTCACATGCCGATCGGCGAGGAGGTCAGCTAGTTCGGTCAGTTCCGATACCTCGGCTTCATTCCATCGCCACGGGGAGGGAAGCAGCTCATTCCGTCCAGCAGCGACGGCGCAGGCGTGGAGAGCGTCCACAAGCGTCTCGTCTGAGGTGCCCTGGAGGGGCCACACGAGCAGGTTCCCATGGATTACATCCATGCCGTCGATGACCGCCCACACTTGTGTATGGCGTGCGCGCACGACGGCGAGGGCTACCCCCTTATCCGCCACATCGACGAGGGTGATCTTCAGGACATTCTTACCGTCCACGATGTCCGCCCGATCAGCCCACTCCGGGTGCCGTTCCAGAAACAGGTCGCGCAAGCCTTGGAACTTCCAGTACCACGACATCGCGTTGACCATGTCACTCGTCGGAAACCCCATCAACCCACTCCAGTCGCCCTCGTTGACATCGATCAGCCTGGCCACACCGTGTCGACTAAACATATCGCCCGACATGGTGAAGCGTTTGGTCACCAAGCACCTCCCTTCACTGCCAAACTCCAATTAGCCGAAAGGCAGTTGGCGTCCAGCAGCTTGGTGGCACTACCACCATCACCGGAGAACGAGTCCGACGCCGCTGCGGCGGCTGGGATCGGCACCGGCAGCAGCGTTCATCGCGCAGAGCTGTGTGTCGACCACTCGTCGGCGAAGTGCTCCATCTGCTTGATGACCAGCTCGACGGCCGCCGGGGCCTCGTCCGGCGGGTACTTGTTGATCGCAAGCAGGCGTCGGATCTCCGATCGCAGGCCCGCGCGGACGGACTCACGGGAGATCCAGTCGGGCTTGAGCTGCTTGCGAACCCGGGTGACGAGCTTGCGGGCGATCTCGGCCAGGACCTCATCGCCCATGAGCTCCCGGGCCGTGCCGTGATCGGCGACCGCGTCGTAGAAGGCGAGCTCGCTGTCGTTGAGGGGCGGTGTGAACTTCTCCCCCCGCTTGGCGTCCTCGGAAATCTCCTTGGCAAACTCGACCAGCTGCGCGATGAGTTCGGCGCTGGTGAGCTGCTGGCGCATGTAGCGGACCATCAAGTCCTGCAGACGCTCCGAGAAGGTGGTCTGCCGCACGATATTGTGGCGGGTGACCTCCCGCATCTTCTTCTCGATCAGTCGGCGCAGAGCCTCGGCCGCCAGGTGCGGGGTCTCGGACTGCTGCAGCTGGGCGAGCACCGCTTCGTTGAGGGCCGTAAGGTCAGCGACACCGAGGCCGGCCTCCGCGTACAGGTCGGTGACGCCGCCCGTCTCCACGGACGCGGAGGTGAGCTGCTGCAGGTACATCTCGACGTCGCGCCCGATGGGCAGCCCTTGGGCTTCCCGGTCCTGGGCATCCAGCTTGGCCATCCATCCGCGAACCTCGACGAAGAACCGGATGTCGCGGCGCAGCCTGCGTGCCTCATCCTCGCCGAAGCGATCGGCAACAGCAGTACTGGAAGCTGTGAGCGCATGGAAGCGCTCCAGACGGAAGGCATGTTCTCTGAAGCGACGGCCGAGGGCGTCGTGCGGATCGTCGGTATCATTGCCCGGCGTGCGCGGGTCGCGCAGGAAGTTGGCGGTCTTGAGGATCGCCTCCAGGTGGGCGCGCTGACCCGGGCGGGCGAGCAGGCTGCGCCAGTCGATGCCGAGCAGGATGCCTTCGAGGATGTCGCGTTCGTTCTTCAGCTCGGTGACTGCGCGGTCGAGGTCCTGGCCGAGGGGCTGGTCTTCCTGGTCCTGGGCGGAATACTCGGCAATGGCCTTCTGCAGGTTCTCCGTCAGCGGCGCGTAGCCAACTAGGAGGCCGTCCTGCTTGTCGCGGTGGCGGCGGTTCACCCGGGCCAGGGCCTGCATGAGGCCAGCGCCCTTGAGGGGTCGGT
The DNA here is from genome assembly GCF_016905445.1 of Streptomyces sp. G44. GTDB lineage: Bacteria > Actinomycetota > Actinomycetes > Streptomycetales > Streptomycetaceae > Streptomyces. The sequence continues at coordinate 11,434 of NZ_JAFEXF010000158.1, read as the reverse complement.
CCAGGTACATGGTGTGGACCGGGGGGGCGTCGAAGCCGGTGAGGAGCATGTTGTTGACGATGAGCAGCTCGAGCTCGTCGTCAGGGTCCTTGGCACGCAGCTGTACGGTCTTCTGCTGGCTGGGGCGCAGCGCGTGGACTAGCAGCTCGTCTTCGTCCTTGCGGGAGTTCGTCGAAAAGACGATCTTCATCTTGCCCTTGTCGACCGCCGGGGCGTGCCACTCGGGGCGGAGCGTCTTGAGGGCATCGTAGACCTTGACGCAGATCTCGCGCGTCGGGCAGACGATCATTGCCTTGCCGGGGCCACCAACGAACGGGCGCATCACCTCACGCCGCTGTTCCCAGTGGGCAACCAGGTCCTCGGTGAGGGTCTTGATACGTTCCGGCGCGCCGTACAAGGCGTTCATCTGCACGACGGCCTGCTCTATGCGACGGCGTTCGGTCTCGTCGAGGCCATCGGTGAGCTGGTCAACCTCCTCGTCCAACTTCTCCGGGTCGACGTCGCGGGCGAGTTTGAGGCCGATGACGCGGCTCTCGTGAAAGACACGGACCGTGGCACCGTCGTCGGCGGCACGCTTGAGGTCGTAGATATCGATGTATCCGCCGAAGACCTCGCGCGTGTTGCGCTCCGCGAAGGAAATCGGGGTGCCGGTGAAGGCGAGGAGCGTCGCGTACGGGAGAGCGTCACGCAGGTGGCGGGCATAGCCGTCGAGGTTGTCGTAGTGGCTGCGGTGCGCCTCGTCGACGATCACGACGATGTTGCGGCGCTCGGAGAGCAGCGGGTGATCGGCGCCAGCCTTCTTCTCCGCTTCCGTCAGGCCGAATTTTTGGAGCGTGGTGAACAGGATGCCGCCAGTGCGGCGGTTAGTGAGTTCCTCGCGCAGCTCTGTGCGGGACTCCACGTGCTTCGGCTGGCCCGGCAGGACCTCGCTCTCCAGGAAGGTCGTGAAGAGCTGATCGTCTAGGTCGGTTCGGTCCGTGATGACGACAATGGTGGGGTTATGCAGTTCAGGGTCACGGGAAATCTGGTTGCTGGTGAGCACCATCTCCTCGGACTTGCCAGAACCCTGCGTGTGCCAGACGACGCCGGCCCGGCCGTCGCTGGCTGATGCCGTGCGCACGGCCTCAGCAGCCTTGGTGACGGCGAAGTACTGATGCGGCTTGGCCATCCGCTTCGTCCGGCCCTTCGCCGAGACGAAGTTGATGAAGCCACGGACCAGCGGCAGGAAGCAGTGCTGGGCAAACAAGCCGTGCAGGGCGAGGTGTTGGCCGAGCCGATCGGGGCTGGACGCGCTCAGGGACTCGACGGGCTCGCCGTCCTCGTTCACGTTCCACGGTGCGAAGTGCTCGAACGGGGTGAACATCGTGCCGTACTTGGCCGTTATCCCGTCCGAGAGGAGCACGACCTCGTTGTAGCGGAACGCGGTCGGGAACTCGTCGCGATAGCGCATTACTTGGGTGTGCGCGTCACGCAGGGTAGCGTCCTCGTCGGCGGCGCGCTTCAACTCGACGATGGCGAGGGGTAGGCCGTTGACGTACAGGACGAGGTCGAACCGGCGGTTCTTGTCTGTCCCGTCGATAACGCGCACCTGATTGTGTACGCGGTACGTGTTCGACTCCGGATCGTCAAAGTCAACGAGGCGAACGGTGGGGTTGTGCTCGGCACCGTACTCGTCGGTGTAGACGACGGCACGGATGCCGTCGACGAGGTACGTATGCGCGGTGCGGTTCTCCTCGTACGCGTCCTGTGACTGCGGCGTCGTGGCGATGGCGAGAACCTCGCGGACCGCGTCCGGGGGAAGTTTGGGGTTGAGGCGCTCGATGGCGTCGAGGAGGTCCTGGTAGAGGATCAGGTCGTCCCAGGAGGCGCGCTGACCGGAGCCGGGGGCGAACTCGTTGCCGGGGGCCGGCTGCCAGGCGAGCTCGCCGAGCTCGTCGAGGGCTAGGATCTCCCAGTCGGCTTCGAAGAGACGGAAGCTGTCGCGGTGGCGACTGTCGTCGTGCGAGATGTTCTCTCGGGGGTTGGTACTCACAGCGCCTCCTCGATGGTCTTCTCCGCATCGCGGACGCGGATCTTGCCGGACATGAGCTGAGGAAGCAGGGTGTCGCGGAGGGAGGCGAGGGTGCGGCTCTCACCCGCCAGCGAATTCAGGTGGCGGAAGATCTGGTCGGCCTCCCGCCCAAATGCCGCCAAGCGCTCAGCATCCACTTCGCGTACGGTGAACTCTGCCGCATCAGCAGCACTCACGCGTTGCCGCCCTGACGTACCAACCATACTGCGAATTGCATGAGCTCGGAACAAAGGGTCTCGGGCCAGAAAATAGCTAAGCGTTCGCGGAACACCAGGCCGCGACCTCATAACGATAAATTCAGTTGATCCCAGCCCCACTTCCCCCTTATCAAGGAAGTCAACGAAACCTGTCTTCCCGTTTTCCAGACAGGGCGTAATTCGCGCAAGTAGCGTATCTCCGTTCTGGAAACGCGCACCGGACTTGGGTTCGCGGTGGGTCCACTCAGGGATTCCGGCACTGTTTGGTTGCAGCGCCGCCATCTCCACGTAGACGGGTTCATCGGAGATTGGCTTTGCAGTTTTGGGGTTGAAGGAGATAATGTCGGAAACAGGGATCTCTTGGCCGCCTCCGCTATCGCCGACGACGCCAAGGGCGGTGAACTTTGACTGCAGCAGGGACTCTGCCGTGGTGGCAATCCGCTCATTGACCGCGATCTTGTCATCCAGCGCCCCAAGGACATTTCCAATAGCGCCTTGTTCACGGGCGCTCGGGAGGACCAGCGGAACTGAGCCAAGAATCTTCGTGTTCAGGTTGGGCATTGTGGCCCCTACGGCATGCCGCCGAATCCATGCGCGAATCTCCGGATGCCCCAGAAAGTAGGAGAGAAAACGGGAATCAACCATCTTCCCCGGACGCACGCGCAAGCATCCAGTACCACAAAGCCAGCCATCTTCGAGTGGCCGCACAAGTGCCCGCCGGGTCACATCACCACGTCGCGAGTAGACGATGTCTCCAGGTTGCAGACGATATTTCGCCAACCGTTCGGCATCTGAGGCTCTAATGCGAGCAACATTTTCGTCAACTATTACGTTGTCTCCGAGATCTTGCGGCATGACGCAAGGAACCCCCTCGGAAACATAATCGGAGGCATGAAGCTGACTACCGAATGGCCCCGTTTGGATACTGCCGAGCCCGGCACTGCATGCCTGTGAAAGCGTCGTGCGCTGCCACGTATCGGGAGCTAGGGAGATGAACTTAGCCACCGATCCTCCCCAGCTGCTCACGCACCGTCTTCGCCAGCGTGTCCGACTGGCCGAAGAGGTCGTACAGCTCGTCCGTCAGCTCCTTGATCCGCTTCATCACGACTTCCGGGGCCTCCTCTTCAGCCTCCGCCGCCCCTACATACCGCCCTGGCATCAGGGCGTACCCGTTCTCCCTCAGCGCCTCCAGATCCGCCGATGCGCAGAACCCAGCCACGTCTTCGTACGTCAGCCTTGCGTCCCGCGCCGACTTCGTACCGCGCCAAGCGTGGTACGTCCCGGCGATCTTCGCAATGTCGTCTGCCGTCAGCTCGCGTTCCGTACGGTCGACCATCCGCCCCATATCTCGGGCGTCAATAAACAGAATCTCCCCCCGGCGGTCCTCCAACCGCTGCGCCCCCTGCGGGGACTTGTCCTTGGACAGGAACCACAGGCACGCCGGGATCTGCGTCGTCCGAAACAGCTGCGATGGCAACGCCACCATGCACGCAACCAGGTCCGCGTCGACCATCGCCTTACGAATGTCGTCTTCGCCACCCGTCTGTGAGGACATCGAACCGTTCGCAAGGACAACGCCGGCCGTGCCGCGCTCGCCGAGCTTGCTGATGATGTGCTGGAGCCAGGCGTAGTTGGCGTTGTTCTTCGGGGGAACACCGTACTTCCAGCGGGGGTCGCTCTCGACGCGGTGCCAGTCCTTGATGTTGAACGGCGGGTTCGCGAGGACGAAGTCGGCCTTGAGGTCGGGGTGCTTGTCGTCGGCGAACGTGTCGCCCCAGCGTGCCGCCAGGTTTCCGTCGATGCCGTGGATGGCAAGGTTCATCTTGCCCAGACGCCACGTGCGTTCGTTGAGCTCCTGACCGTAGATGGACAGATCCAGCTTGCTGCGGCCGTCCGTCATGTCGCTGTGTGCTTCGACGAACTTGCCGGCCTGGACGAACATGCCACCCGAGCCGCAGGCCGGGTCGTACACCTTGCCCTCGTAGGGCTCCAGGACCTCGACCAGCAGCTCGACGACGCTGCGCGGTGTGTAGAACTCACCGCCGCGCTTGCCTTCCGCACGGGCGAAGTTGTCGAGGAAGTACTCGTACACCTCGCCGAGGACGTCCTGCGCGCGCCGCTCTCCGTCGCCGATGAAGCGGGCGTCGGAGAGCAGATCAACGAGTTCGCTGAGGCGCTTCTGGTCGACGTTATCGCGGTTGAAGATCTTGGGGAGGACGCCGATGAGTGCGGCGTTCTCGCGCATCAGCACGTCCATGGCGTCGTCGAGGAGCTTGCCGATGCCTTCGCTCTTGGCGCGCGCGGCGATGGAATCCCAGCGGGCCGCGTCCGGAACCCAGAAGACGTTGACGCGGGTGTATTCGTCCTTGTCCTCCAGGAACTGCTTGAGCTGCTGCTCATCGGTGAGCCCCTCGGCGGCCAGCTCCTCCGCGAGTTCGCGGCGGCGCTCCTCGAAGGCGTCGGAGAGGTACTTGAGGAAGATCAGGGCGAGGACGAAGTCCTTGTACTGCGAGGCGTCCATGGAGCCGCGGAGCTTGTCCGCCGCCTTCCACAACAGTGCTTCGATGTCCTTGACGCTGGTGGCGCCGGACAGTTCGAGCTGTCCTGCGGTGGCCTTCTTCTGCCGGGGAGGCATGGTCAGTTGGATCCGTTCTGTCTCGGTGGCGCGACGTGGTGGTGTGAGGTGTGGTGCGACCGTGCGATCCGGAGTGGGTGGGCTAGTTGGTGCGGATGGTCAGCGTGCCATCAGCGATACCAGCGGCGGTGAGGTGTTCCAAGTCTTCCAGTGCGGCGGCTTGTTCCCGCAGGAGTGCCACCCGGCGCGCGATGTCGGCAAGGGTCGCCTCATAGTCAGCGGCCTCGTCGGGAGCGAGGTCGGGGATGTGGTACTCCTCGATCTTGCGGGCGGCGCGGACCGCGCCCCGCGTGCGCCGGTTCTCGGCGGCCGCGGCGCGGAGCAGCGCGGCGAGAGCACGGGGCCGCAGCGGCCGTTCCGCGTCTTGCCTTATCCGCAGGATGCGTGCCGGGAAGGCGACGACCGACAGCCCTTCCTCGTCGACGTACGCGCCGAACGACGGGTTCGCCGTTACGACGATGTCGCCGGGCTCAGTGAACGCGGCGTGCTCGTACCCTCCGATGAACACGTCACGGTCGATGCGGCGACTGCCCACGGGCCGCACGCCGGCGACCTCTTCTACCCCGATAACGGCGTAGTGGCCTTGGGCGGTGAGGTGTTCAGCAGCGATGCGATGGCCGTTGACCTTGCGTAGCCGCTTGGTGCGGATCAGCGCGCCGACGGTGGTGCGGCGCATACCTTCTCCGTCCGGGCGGGCGGCGGTGCGTACACGAAGTGGGCCGACCGTCTCATGTTCCGTGCGGGCGCGGTCGGCAAGGGCGTTGTAGCGGACCTCTGCCGCAGCGATGCGCACCGGCCGTTCCTGGGCCTGACGGCTGTAGCGGTCGGCGAGTGTGCTGCCCAGGGGCATGAGCGGGAAGCCGGGGCGCCGGTCGAGATCGGCGACTGCGAGGATCGCGCCGGCCCGTGTGTTATGGGCGACGTCGCCTCGCCAGCCTGACTGGCGCCATACGTCCACGTCTTCGATCAGCGCGTCCAGCACGGCCGAGGTGAGTTCACGGCCAGACAGGTCGATGGTGAGGAGGCGACCGGTACGGGGCACGCCGGGTCCGTGCGAAAGGACCCACAGGGCGGTGCGGTAACCAGGGTAGTACGGCAGGACGCCGCCGGGCAGGGTGACGACGGCCTTGAGGCGGCCTCCGGTGAGGAAGGCGCGACGCAGCTGGTCAGCTGCACTGTGGGCCGCGAGCGAGTGGACGAGGGCATCGGCCGGGCCGAGGATGACGGCGGTGAACGGGCCCTGGATGTCGCCGACCAGGTCGCCCACGCGTTCCAGGGCGGCACCCGTGTCGCGGGATTCGGCGGGCGTATAGGGCAGGGCGGCGAGTAGGGCGACCGGAGTGTGCGCGTCGATGCTGTCGAGGGGCGGCAGGTCGCCCTGCGCGATGTCCATGTCGTACGCGAAGACGCCGCGCACGAGTATGCGCCGCCTGGTCAGGCGTACCGCGCTCTCGTGGCGGTCACTTGCGAGATACGTGTGAACGTCGTCGGCGTCTGCGAGCGCCTGGGCGGCGGCGAGTAGATCTCCGACGCCGCAGTCCGGGTTGGCGATGGCCGCGGTGTCGGGGGCATGGGCGGTGGCCAGGCACGCCATGCAGGCGGCAACCTGCGGCAGGACGGCGGTGGTGGCGAGGTCGTCGGCGTGCAGGCGGCGGCGTGCGTTGAGAACCCAGTCCAGCGCGTCCGCCGCGTTGTAGGCGCCCTCGGTCAGCGCCTCTGCTTGCCGCGTCAGCAGCGGCAGGGCGCTGCCGAGACTGGCGGCATGCTCGATTTCACGGCGCAGGAACGTGTCCTCGGGATCGAGGAAACGGGCACGCTCGACGAGGTCGGCGGCGTCGGAATCGGTGAGTGATCCGCCGTCGTGGTGCTGGAGGCAGATCAGCGCGGTCAGGACCTCGACCAGCTCCGTGCCGGACAGAAAATTCAGCCCGGCGGTGAGCGTGTGCAAAGCGAGCTCGGCCTCCAGGGTGCTAGCGGGAGCGTTGCCGCGGCCGGTTCGCAGCAGCCAGCCCAGGACTGCTCCGCCGTCGTAAAGGAGCCGGCTGCCAGCGCGTTCGACGGGGCGCGGAAAGTCGTCGTGCCTGCGCGCCCAGTTCGTCACGACGGGACGCTGGACCTGCGCGAGAGCAGCAATCTCCGCGGACGACATCCACCCGGCTTCCGGCTGGGACGAGACGACGTCGTTCACAGGCTGCGCACTGGTCACCTCGCACCACCCCTTTCGTGCCGTACGTTTCGATCTCCGTCCCAACACCCATGGCCGGTCGCACCGCATCACAAGCCCAAAGCGCGCGACGCACACCTTCTTGGGGGCCGCGCGGCGGCCCAATGCGGTACAGCGACTCTACCCGGGGGCGACTGCGACCGAAGCTTCGCTGCATTGATAACGACGGTTATCACGTATTTATCGTCAGAATGCAGCGCCCCGGTGGCACCTTGAATCCCGCACACCCCGGTCAGCTCCGGACACGCCCGGCCATGCCCAGCACGGCCAAAGAGCTCTAGCACCAGACCGGGACCTCGACAGCAAGGCGCACGTCATGCCGCACCACTCATCCACGCACCGCGTGGTCTCTCGTTTCCCGGAGGTACTCCTTGGCATCCCGCACGGCACTCATGACCCTTTACCGACTCCGCGGCGTCGCCCCGACGCTGGAAGCGATGCACGACGCGCTTGACCTGGACCAGCTCACCGAGCTCGGTGCCGCACTCCACGTCCCGGAGACGCTCGGCGTGCCGGCGGTGTACTTCACTTGCGGGATGGAGCGCTCCGAGGCGCCGTGGTGCGACAACATGTTCCGCACCACCGGCATCCACGTCGTTGAGAGCGTGCGCCGCACCGCCGCCGTGCTGCTCCTCGGCATCGACGGCGAGGTGTACGCGGTCGGCTGCGACCAGGGCTACCGGCTGATCCCGGAGCACCTCAAGGACAAGCGCTTCGGCCTGTCCTTCGCCATCCGGCAGATCGACCCGAACATGATCCGCGGCGCTGTCACCAAGGCTCTCGGTCAGGCCCGTACCGACATCTCACTGATCCCCACCGGCGCCCCCGTCCCGATGCTGGGCCTGCGCGACCACATGCGCATCGTGCGCAGCCTGGGCGGCTACCTCGACGACATCCCGCTGACCCGCTCCCGCTACACCCGCGGCAAGGCGTTCACCGCGCACGGCGGATGCGGCCTGCGGGTGGCCCTCGGGATCGAACCGCATGACCTGATCGCCGACATCCGGGAGATCGCCCGGGTCTGCGGTGAGCAGACCCCGCACCGCGAGCTGGAGTTCGTCGACCACATCGTGCCGGTTAATGACAGCCCCACCCTGGCCCTGCTCGATACGGCCCTGGACGACGTGCTCGGGCGCCCTGCGGACGGGCGGATCTCCGTCTCCGTTCCGTCCGACCACCACGACGCCTACACCTCGGCCACCGCCTACCGCACGCGGATCAACAGCTCGGGCAGCTTCGACTCCGACGCCTTCGACCTCGGTTACGTCCTCATGCGCGCCCGTCTCGCACAGTCCGGCCAGCGTCTGGAGGCCCTGCGTCAGGGCACGGTGACGCTGCTGCGGGACCGGTTCGCCGGCGCGGCCGAGGCCCTCGCCGTCACCAGCGCTGTCGAATGGCTGGAAACCGAAGTCTCACTGGGCTCACGCCGGTTCTGGCACATGGACGGCGCATGGTACGAGATCGGCTCCGCCTACCTGCGCGAGACCGCCGCCACCGTCGCCGCACTCTTCCCCTCCACGCCTTATTTCGACGCCCCCGCCTGGCGGCAGGGCGACTCCGAGAACACGTACAACAAGAAGGTCGCGAAGAGCCGCCACGGCTGGGTCTGCCTCGACACCAAGAACGCCAGCAACCCCCTGCGCCGCACCGACCAGATCGAGATCTGTGACCTGATCACCGACGACAACACCCTCATCCTCGTCAAGCACGCCGAAAAGTCTGCGCCACTCAGCCACCTGTTCAGCCAGGCCAGGGTAGCGGTTGAGCTGCTGTACGAATCGGCCGACGTACGCGCGCAGTTCGCCAAGAGGGTTCACGAGGAAAGCAAGGCCAAAGAGGGCGACGAAGAGCGCACTCTGCCCGCGGACTTCACGCCCAAGCACATCGTCCTCGCGATCCGCCTCAAGGACGGCGAAGCCCTCACCTCTGAGTCAATCTTCGGCTTCTCCCAGATCACCATCGCCCAGACTGCGAAGGCACTCGCGGCCCGTGGTGTGACCGTGGAGGTCGTCGGCATCCCCAGCGACGCCCAGCGGGCTCTCCCGGAGGCCGCTTAATCCGACGGGTCCGGGGCGTAGCTACATGAGCATGCTGCCCGCTCAGGTCAAGGTCTTGCCCGCGCCCGCTCCCAGCACGGGCAGCCCATCCACATCCCAGCGCAATCCCAGCACGGTACGGATGACCAGGGATGACGACAGGTGACGAGAGGTCAGCTATCCCAGCACCATCCCAGCACGGGAAAAACCAAGGGCCCGACCCCGAAGAGTCGGACCCTCTCCGACCTGCATGTTTGCCAGATCAGCGACGTGGTGATATGTCACCCGCTACACGTTGAAGCGGAACTCCACCACATCCCCGTCCTGCATCACATACTCCTTGCCCTCCATGCGCGCCTTGCCCGCCGCCCGGGCCTCCGCCACCGAACCCGTCTCGACCAGGTCCTCGAAAGAGATGACCTCGGCCTTGATGAAGCCCTTCTGGAAGTCCGTGTGGATGACGCCGGCCGCCTCGGGGGCCGTCGCGCCCTGCTTGATCGTCCAGGCGCGGGACTCCTTGGGGCCCGCCGTCAGGTACGTCTGCAGACCCAGCGTGCGGAAGCCGACGTGGGCGAGGGTGGCCAGGCCCGGTTCCTCCTGGCCGACCGACTGGAGGAGTTCGAGGGCCTCGTCGTCGTCCAGTTCGGCGAGGTCCGCTTCCAGCTTGGCGTTGAGGAAGATCGCCTCCGCGGGGGCGACCAGCGCGCGCTGCTCGGCCTTGAAGTCGTCGTCCGTCAGCTCGTCCTCGTCGACGTTGAAGACGTAGAGGAAGGGCTTGGTGGTGAGGAGGTGCAGGTCGTGGAGGAGTTCCTCGTTGCCCGAGCCCTGGACGATGCCCTGCGAGAAGAGCGTGTCGCCGCGCTCCAGGATCTCCTTGGCCTCCTCGACCGCCTTCACCTTCGGCGCGATGTCCTTCTTGATGCGCGACTCCTTCTGGAGGCGCGGCAGGACCTTCTCGATGGTCTGGAGGTCGGCGAGGATCAGCTCGGTGTTGATCGTCTCGATGTCGTCCTTGGGCGAGACCTTGCCGTCGACGTGGACGACGTTCTCGTCCTTGAAGGCACGGATGACCTGGCAGATCGCGTCCGACTCGCGGATGTTCGCGAGGAACTTGTTGCCGAGGCCCTCGCCCTCGCTCGCGCCGCGCACGATGCCCGCGATGTCGACGAAGTCGACCGTCGCCGGGAGGACCTTCTGCGAGGAGAAGATCTCCGCGAGCTTCGTCAGGCGGGGGTCGGGGACGCCGACGACGCCCACGTTCGGCTCGATCGTGGCGAACGGGTAGTTGGCCGCCAGCACGTCGTTCTTGGTCAGGGCGTTGAACAGGGTCGACTTGCCGACATTGGGCAGACCGACGATTCCGATCGTGAGCGACACGTTGCGACTTCCCGTACGTCAGGGCTGGGTGGGGCGGCCCCCTCGTACCCGCGCGTCGTGCGTGCGCCTGGTACGTGGGCCGATCCACCAGTCTACGGCGTGCCGCCGGCTGTCCCTCCGGACGGCCGCCCGCCCGGCCCTCCCCCTGTCGAACGGATGGCCAAGGTCACCCAAAGGGCGTGTCCCGTGGCGGCTTCCGCGCGGCGGCCGACCTAGGTTGGTCCAGTGGAGCAACACAGGACGCGTCCCCCTCAGTCCGACCCGAAGGCCGCCGCGGCGGCCCGGCCCCGCCGGACCGCGCCGCTGCCCCCGCAGGGCAGAGCCGCCGAGCCCGGCCCGGTGTACCGGGCCGCGGCTCGTCCGCGCCGTCCCGTACCGCCCTTCGTACGGGCGCTGCGCCGCTCCCCGCTCTACCGCCAGCTGCGGCGGATGCCGAACCCGCGCCTGACGGGGCTCGGCAGCGGCCTGTTCTGCGCGGCCGTGATGTTCGTCCTCGCCAGTCTGCTGCGGCTGCTGTTCGACAGCTCCCTCGTCGCGTACGGCGTGCTGTTCGTGCCCGTGGCCGCGCTCACCGCGCTGTGGGTGCGCCCGGCGGACCTGGTCAGCGCGCCGGTGGCGGTGCCGATCGCCTTCGCCGCGGGGATCGTCCCGATCGCGGGGGGCTCCGGCGGGTTCGGCGGGCAGTTCATGGGGCTCGTTACCGCCCTGGCGCTGCACGCCGGATGGCTCTACGGCGGCACGCTCGTCGCCGGGCTCATCGTGACGGTACGCAAGCTCCGGCTGATGTCCGAGCGCCGCAGGACCCCGCGGCCGGCGCCCCGTCGGCCCGACGGGAAGCGCGTACCCGCCGCGTGACCCTCCGGGGGCCCACGAGACCGTCCGGGAGTCCACGAG
>NZ_JAFEXF010000157.1 GCF_016905445.1 Streptomyces sp. G44 | reverse complement strand
CCTCTCCGGGGACACGCTGTACGTGGAGGCGGACCGCCTGCTGGCCTTCGACGGCACGCTCCAGCAGGGCACGATGTTCCTGGGCTCGCAGGGCGGCGTCATGGGCATGGTGCGCGGCCAGGTCACCCGCCCGGGCTTGTTTCCCCCCCCCCCCCAGGGGCCCGGCCGCCCAGGACCCGAGAGCGGGCCCCTAGGGGGTCCCGTGGGGCGTCCTGACGACGGCGGTTCGACGCTCACGAACACTTCCCTGTGTAGGGGGATCGGCGACGTACCTTTTATTCCGGTACGCGCCTATTGTGTGCCCCGACGTCCGGGGCCCCGCAAGCCGACGCCGGTCGGCCTTCCCGTAAGCCCTCCCGAAGGCCCTCCCGAAAGGCGGACCGGTCCCGCGCTGCTTAGCGTGGCACCGTGAGCGAGCAGACACCGCCGCGGCGGGCCGGGGCGCAACGCGCGGAGCAGGACCGACGAGCCCCTCATGGCTGGCTCCATGCCCTTGCGGCCGTGCTCGCCTCCTTGGCGGCCATGGCCGTCGTCGCCGGGCTCGGCCTGTGGGCCGCGGGAGCCGCCGACCTGCCCGGCGGGGCGTTCCCGAGTGTCGTCGCGGCCGTCGTCGTGATGGCGGTCGGCGGCTCCGTCGGGCTCTCCGGCGACGCCGGTCTGATCGCCGAGACGGACGCGGGGCTCTCCGTGCTCCCGCTCTCCGTCAGCCTCGTCGGCGCTCTGGTGGTCGCCGCCGGGTTCCTCCGGCCGCTGCGGCACCGGGCCGTGGCCGACGTGCGGGAACTCGCCGCCTGGGCCGCCCGGATCGCGGTGCTGTGGGTGCTGCTCCTCACCGGCCTCGGCCTGCTGGCCCGGCACCGCTTCGCGATCGCGCTCGGCGACGGGCCCGCCCCCGGGGAGATCGGTGATCTGCTGGACTCCTCGCCCGAGGTCGGATTCAAGACGGACGTGCCGCTGACCCTCGTCTTCGGACTGCTGTGGCTCGCGGGCGTCCTCTTCGTGGCACTGTCCGTCTCGCGCGGCGCCCCCCTCCCCGCCCGCCTGCTGCGCTTCCACGAATCGGTGCGCCCTGCGGCGTACGCCATGGTGTTCCTGCTGCTGTCGTACGCCGCCCTGGGGCTCGCCGCCGGCCTCGTCGTGGCAGCGACCCGCGGCCATGCCGCCGAGACGTTCGCGGTGCTGCTGCTCGGGTTGCCCAACCTCGTCTGGCTCGCCTTCACCCTGGGGCTCGGCGCGTCCTGGGAGGGCCGGGTCGACGGGCCGTTCGGGCTGCCCATGCCGCGGGTCCTCGACGAGGTGCTGCGTACGCCGGCCGATTCCACGCTCAGCTTGCGGACTCTCGCCGAGCACGACGGGCGGGTGTGGTGGCTGCTGGTCGTCGCGGCGGTCCTGGTGCCGACGGCGGCGTTCCTGATGGCGGCCCGCTCCCCGGCACGGATGCGGACCTGGCAGCATGCCGTGCACATGGCGGTGGCGCTGGCCCTCACCGTGCTCGCCGTCTGTCTTCTTGCAGGCGTGTCGGCTCACTACGGGCTCTCGCTGCTTGGCATCGGGGATCTCGGCGGGGGCCTGTCCGGCCTCGTGGAGCTGCGGCCGCACCTCTGGAAGGCGCTGCTCCTGGCCGTTGCCTGGGGTTTGGTCTCGGGGTTCCTCGGCGGGGTGCTGGCGCGGCGGGTCCACCGGCGGGGCGAGGTGCGGCCCGGGGCCTGACCTGGCGCGGGCTGTGCGGTCGGCCGTCGGGGACCGGCCGCTCTAGACCGGCCGCTCTATTCGGTCAGCCGCCGGAAGACCGGCTGGGCCCAGCGGGGTGGGTCGGGGGGCGCGCCCGGGTGGGCCGGGGCTTGCTCGACGTGGCGGTCCACCCGCGTCGGGGGGTGGCCGTCCGTACCGCTGCCCATGGCCGCGGCCCGCAGTGTGGCGGCGAATTCCAGGCACGACCCGTACCGGTCCTCCGGGCTCTTGGCCAGCGCCTTCGCGAGGACTCCGTCGAGGCCGGCGGGAACACCCGGCCGCTTCTCGGTCAGGCGGGGCGGCTGGTCGTACTGATGGGCCCAGAGGAGGGCGATGTCGTCGTCGCGCTGGAACGGCGGCCCGCCCGCCATGGTCTCGTACACGACGCAGGCGAGGCTGTAGACATCGCATCGGCCGTCCACCGGGCGGCCCGATATCTGCTCCGGCGCCACGTAGTCGAGGGTCCCGACGAACTGGCCCACGGTCGTGAATCCGGTCAGCGACAAGGACTTCTTCGTGAGGCCGAAGTCCGTGAGGTAGGCGTGCTCGGGGTGGTCGCTGTCCGTGCCCTTGGCGATGAGGATGTTGCCGGGCTTGACGTCCCGGTGGACCAGGCCGTGGTCGTGCGCCGCGTCGAGCGCGGACGCGATCTGGGTGGCGATGCGGAGCGCGGCGGTGACGGAGAGCGGGCCGCCGCGGTCGAGCAGGTGGCGCAGATCGCTCCCGGGGACGTACCGCATGGCGATGTAGAGCACCCCGTCTGTCTCGCCGGCCTCGAAGACGGGCACGATGTGCGGGTGTTCGATCGCGGCGGCGACGCGCGACTCGTGCGTGAAGCGCCGCCGGAAGGTGTCGTTGCGGGCGAGTTCGGGGGCGAGCAGCTTGAGGGCGACGGTCCGGTCGAGGCGCAGGTCCCTGGCGCGGTAGACCACGGCCATGCCGCCGCGGCCGATCTCGCCCTCGACCCGGTAGTCCGCGATGCGCTGCCCGATCAGCTCGGAGGGCCGCCCGGAGTGCGTGCTCGGGCCGCCCTCGCCCGGCGCGGCCGCCATCAGGCGTCACCGGGCCGGAGCGGCTGATCGGGTTCGTCCCGCTCGGGCGGGAGAAACGGGGCGGGGTGTCCGCCGTGCGGGGTGTGCGGTTCAGGGGTGTGCGGTTCAGGGGTGTGCAGTTCATCGACCACCTGAGTCTCCCCCGGCCCTACCGCCTCGCTTACCACCCGCGTCGGCTCAGGCCCTGCCACCTCATGCACCACCTGCGTCTCCCCCGGCCCCATCCCGGCAGTCGGACCGTCGGTTCCGTCGGCCGGTTCCTGCACGGCGGGGACGAGGCGGGTCGGTTCCTCGTCAGGCGGAGGGGAAGCGCCGGGGTCGGCGGCGGCTGCCCGTGGGGATTCGGCGGCCTCGTGGTCATCGTCGTGCCCCTCGGTGGCGGGCCCTTCCGTCGCCGCGTACGTACTGAGCCGCGTTCCGTCGCTGTACACCCACCGCTCGTGGTCGGCGTCGTAGAGCCACAGCGATTCGCCCTCCACGACCACGCCCACCCGCAGCCCGTGCGTCCCGCGCCGGAAGGCCTCCCCGTCACCGCCGCCCGCCAGTTCCTCCGCCGCACGCCGGTAGCGGCCGAGGGCGTCCTCGGTCCTGGTCAACAGCGGACGCGGGTCCGCCGTGCGGGTCAGGGGGCCGCTCGCGCCCGGTGGATCGCGCGGCACGGCGAGCAGGAGCCGGCCGTCGACCCATGCCGACCAGCCGTTGGCGCACACGATCCGGCCCCAGTCGCCGAGCCGGTCGACCAGCTGCACGGGCAGCAGCGCGTCGAGGGGGGCCGTCGGACGCTCCACGTCGGGTGCCTCCCAGGCGGGCATTCCGTCCTGGGGAACCACATGGGTGGGGCGGAAGTCCGCGGGGGTCATCGCCGGCGCTCCTACTTCCGCATCACGGCGGGTTCATGGCGGCGCAGCAGCCTGGCGACCACGTATCCGAAGACGGCCGACAGGACCACCAGCATCCCCATGTTGAGCAGCCAGACACCCGCGGAGTGCCGGAACAGCGGGTCGGCGGTCAGTTCGCCCGGGACGATCCTGCCGAGGCCGATGGTGCCCGCCATGGCGCCCAGCGCCCAGCGCGAGGGCACCAGCCACGCCAGTTGTTCGACGCCGGGCACGCCGTTCAGCTTGAGGAGCGCGCCGCAGAAGACCACCTGGACGATGGCGAGGAACACGAGCAGCGGCATCGTCACCTCTTCCTTGCGCACCAGTGCCGATACGAGCAGGCCCAGCATCATGGCGGTGAACGCCAGCAGGGCCACCGCGAGGGTGACTTCCACCAGCGGTGGCAGCAACACCCCTTCGCCACGCGGCGCGTTGAGGTCGACGCCGAGGAGAGCGACGAGGGTCAGCACGACGGCCTGGAGCACCGTGACCGTGCCGAGGACGACGACCTTGGACATCAGATACGCCGATCTGGAGAGCCCCACCGCCCGTTCCCGCCGGTAGATGACGCGTTCCTTGACCAGTTCGCGCACCGCGTTGGCGGCACCGGTCAGGACTCCGCCGACGCAGAGGATGAGCAGGGCGTTCATCGCCGTCTCCTGCGTGAGCCGGCTTCCGGCGAGCGCGCGGGCCATGGCGCCCATCACGAACGGCAGGGCGATCATGATGGCGAGGAACGTGCGGTCCGCACCGAGCGCGGCCGCGTACCGCCGCACCAGCGTGCGCAGTTGGGATCCCCAGCTCTGCGGCTTCGGCGGCGGCGCGAAGGAGCCGGGCGTGGCCGCGCCGTCCTGCGGGAGGGACACCAGGTACGGCTGCGCGGAGGAGTTGACGATGTAGCGCTGGTGCAGCGGAGAGAGCTGGTAGTCCCGTGCCCAGTCCCGGTCGCGGTCGCCTTCGAAGGCCTCGAACGCCTCCGGCCACTGCGGGAAGCCGAAGAACGGCAGCGCGTCCCGCGGCGGCCCGTAAAAGGCGATCCTCCCGCCCGCGGCGAGGACGAGGAGCCGGTCGCACACGTCGAGGCTGAGCACGCTGTGCGTGACGACGATCACCGTACGGCCGTCGTCGGCGAGGCCGCGCAGCATGTGCATCACCGAGCGGTCCATGCCGGGGTCGAGCCCGGACGTGGGCTCGTCGAGGAAGAGCAGCGAGGGCTTGGTGAGCAGTTCGAGTGCGACGCTCACGCGTTTGCGCTGGCCGCCGGAGAGGCTGTGGATGGGCTGGCCGGCGCGTTGCTCCAGGCCGAGTTCGCGGATGACCTCGTCGACTCTGGCCCGGCGTTCCGCCCGCTCGGTGTCCTGGGGGAAGCGGAGCTCGGCGGCGTAGCCGAGGGCGCGGCGCACGGTCAGCTGGGCGTGCAGGATGTCGTCCTGCGGTACGAGGCCGATGCGCTGGCGCAGCTCCGCGTAGTCCCGGTAGAGGTCGCGGCCGTCGTAGAGGACGGTGCCGCCGTCCGCGGGGCGCAGCCCGGTGAGGGCGTTGAGCAGGGTGGACTTCCCCGCGCCGCTGGGTCCGACGACGGCCAGCAGGCACTTCTCGCCGACGGGGAACGAGACCTGGTCGAGGAGTGTCTTGCGGCCCCGGTCGACGGTGACCGTCAGGCCCTGGACGTCGAGAGACACCTCGCCCGTGTCGACGTACTCCTGCAACTGGTCGCCGACGAGGCAGTACGCGCGGTGGCCGACGCCGACGATGTCCCCCGGCGCGAGAGGGGCGCGGTCCACCGGCTGGCCGTTGAGGTAGGTGCCGTTGTGGCTGCCGAGGTCGACGATCTCGTACGTACCGTCCGGGAGGACCCTCAGTTCGGCATGCCGGCGGGAGACGATCAGGTCGTCGATGACCACGTCGTTGTCGTCGGCGCGGCCGATGCGGATGGTGCGGGTGGGCAGCGGGCGCACGGTCGTCGGCTGCCGGAAGGTGCCGGTGGCCGAGGGCGTGCTGACGGAGGAGGGGCGTTCGGGAGCGCGGGGTTGGGGCGGAGCGCGGCCGACGACCACCGCGCGCGGGCCGTCGGTGACGCTGCCGAAGCGGATGACGCTGCCCGGCCCGATTCTCCCCTCCTCGACGCGCCGCCCGTCGGCGTACGTTCCGTTGGTGCTGTGCTCGTCCTCGATGGTCCAGTGATCGAGCTCGGCGTGGAGGACGGCGTGATGCCACGAGACGCGGACGTCGTCGATGACGATGTCGCTCAGCGGGTCGCGGCCCACGTGGTAGTCCCGGCTCGGACTCATCACCGTGGAGCCGGTGTCGGTCTCCAGCACGAGTTCGGGCGCAGTCGGCGCCACAGGCCGCTTCCCCATGCCAGAATTCTACCCATTCACCCGAATCTCCGCCTGAGGTCGCCGCCGCCGGCCTCCACCGGGCCGGTGAGCACGAGGGCGATCAGCGCATGGGCGACCAGTACGGCGGAAAACGGGTCCTGATACGGCTGATGACGGTGGTCTGCGCCGGGGGCCTGCTGTCCGCGCTGGCACCGAACCTGCCGGTCCTGCTGCTCGGCCAGGTGTTGCAGGGGGCGATGTGGGCGCACTCCCCCTGTCGTTCATCCTCGTACGCGCCCACCTCCCCGAGGGCGCGGCGAAGGTCGCCATCGGGGTGGTCAGCGGGCTGTTCCGCCACATGTGCGTATTGCCCGGTCGCGCCTGCCGGCATCCAGGTCAAGCAGCGTCCGGCGCACCCAGGATCTCGGTCATGACCGAGTGGGTCGGGGCGCCGTTCAGTAGTTCTCCGAGTTCCTCGATGCCTTGTCGTCGCTGCGGTGGGGTGAGAGCGCGGTACTGCTCGATGCGTTCGTTGAACGTCTTCCGGTACTCCGCGTAGAGCTGCTGGTCCTCCCGGATACGGCCGGCCAGTTCGACCAGGGCGGCCGTCCCGGCGACGTCGTCCTCCGGCAACGGGTGACACGGAACCACGTCTGTGAACCGGCCCCCCATGCGGCCGAACAGCGTGCCGTCCAGTGCGCGCATGGTGAAGACATGGGCGTAGTGCTGCTCATGGATCGCCAGGGGAAGCCGCCCCAGGGTGATCGATTCGTGGAGTGTCGTGAGTCCGGGCGCCATCAGGTAGTCCGGGGCGGTCGCCGCCACCTGGAGCAGTTCGCGCTGGCGCAGGAGTCGACAGTCGGCCCGGCCGCCCGCGGCCCGAAGGGTCTGCTCGCGGCCCTCACCGAACGGGCCGCCGCAGACGAGTACGCGGCGGAACCGGGGCCAGTCACGCAGCAAATCCGGGATCCACCGGTGGATCAGGCGTACGTATTCGTTGTTGACGTCGAAGTCCAGGAGGAAGTTCTTGAACCCGCCGATGTTGATCAACACGTCGTAGTCCGGCTCGGCGGTGCGCACGACGTCCCGCAGGCCTTCGATGTCGACGATCGAGCCGGTCACACGTAGCCGGGATCCCCCGCCCAGGGCGGCGAGGTCGGCTGCGCGCTCGGTGACGCCGGGGAAGTTCTGCACGACACTGTGTGTGGCGAGCAGGTGTGCCGCGACGATCCGCTCGTGCGGGGTAAGACCTGACAGGTGCTGGTCCGCGGCCGCGAAACGCGAACGTGGCATGGCCGTGCACAGGTCGAGGATCTCGGTCAGCGGTCGTGTCAGCTGCCAGAAACTGAACAGACTGTCCACCATGGCCACGGGCCTGCCCGCCACGACGGACCGGAGCACCAACTCGGCGTCCATGACCGAGACCACGTGGTCGCTGCCCCGCAGCAGGTCCTCGATCGCTGCGGACCTGGTGCTCTCCGAGAGCCCGCTGGTGTCGTACATGGCGTCGAATGCGTCGGCGTTGCGCCGGGCGAAGACAGCGGCGACGCCGTCACCGACGAACACCCGCTCGTGCGCCACGAGTTGCCGGGAGACCGCGACGAGTTCGGAGACGGGACCGAAGCCGCAGTTCTGGGCCCCCATCACGATCCGCACGTCACTGCCTTCCGCCGGTGCTTCCCGGCCAGGAGTCCACGGCGTCGACCGCGGGGGTGAGCACTTCGACGAGCTGTTCGGCGAAGTCGGCGGGGTACCTCGCGTAGCCGACGTGCCCGCCGGGGAACAGTTCCACCTCGCGGCCGAGCCGCCCGGCGAGGAGCGCCGTCGGGCGGTGCACGAGGTCCTCGCGTGAGGCATGGCCACCGGCCCACACCACTTTGTCCGCCACTTCCTTCAGGGCGGCGAGGTCGGGTACGAAGCGAGCGAACGGCCGGAGGAAGTGGGTCAGGAAGAAGTCGGTGTTGTTGTGCGCTTCGGGGAGGGCCGGCGCGGGCCGGCCGCCGTGGAGAGCCTGAAGTTTGGTGAGGGCCGGCGTCATGCCCTCGCGGAGATATGTTTCGCGGATGTCGTCGAGGAGTGCCAAGTGCTGCTCGGCGTCCGGAAGGAGGCTCAGAACAGGTGGCTCGTGGGCGACGACCGACCGGACCCTGGCCGGGTGGCGGATGGTGAGTTTCAGCGCGGTGAGGCCGCCCGAGCAACTTCCGAAGACGTACACGGGCTCGTCCGGGTCGGCGAGGTGCTCGATCAGGCGGTAGGCGTCGTCGGCGTGCTGTTCGACTCTCTGGTCCACCGGGGGCCCGTCGAGCACGCTGCGTGAGTTCCCGCGCGGATCGTAGGTGACGACACGGTGGCTCCCGGCCAGTACGTCGGCCAGGCGTTTGAACACCGCCGCGTCGGAATTCCCTCCTCCGATGAGGAGCAGGAACGGCCCTTCGCCCCGCACCTCGAAGTAGATCCTGCCGCCCGGTACCGCGAGCGTCTCGCCGTGCAATGGGCTCACCACATTCCAGGAGCTCGACCGGTGTGACAGCACAGCGTCGCACGTCGCATACGGACAGTGCAGGGCGCGCGGGGGTGCGACTGCCGACTTCGCGGGTGCCCCGTGGGTGCCCGCGCTTCGTGACTGCTCCCGTGCGCCGGTCTCACGGTCACAGGCACTGGGCATACCGGTCGCATCGGCCGGTTCTCGCCGCGTGATCTCAGACATCTCAGGCAAGGAGGCCCGGTTGACGGGCATCGAAGAAGTGCGGAAGATCCTTCGTGAGCTGGGAATCGAGAAAGAACTGCTGCGCCCCGACGCACGGCTGCGCGCGCACCTCGGGCTCGATTCCGTCGACCTCACGCAGATCCAGCTCGCCCTGACCGAGCGCTGCGACACCCCCGTCGATCTCTGGTCGGAGCACGACTTCACCTTGCGGCAACTCGCTGACGTCGTCGGCGACCACCGGCCGCGCGCGGGGGCCCGCGGAGAGTACCGGGACCGCGGCTGGTGGCGTCCGGAGTTCCTGGACGACGTCGTACTGAACACCCGCGCGCACACGGGACACCGGGCGGCTCTGGTCGACGCCGAGCACACCTTCACCAGAGCCGGGCTCGACGCGGCGGTGTCCGGCTGCGCCGCCCGGCTGGCGCACACCGGCATCCGGCCCGGCGACGCCGTACTCGTGCAACTGCCCAACCGAGCCCGGACGCTGATCCTCACACTCGCGCTGGTCAGGCTCGGTGCACGCCCGGTTCTCGCCCTTCCCGCGCTGCGCGAGCACGAGCTGGAGAGGGTGCTCACCGCCTTGGCGCCGACCGCGCTGGCCGTACCGGTCCGCCATCAGCGTTTCGAGCATCTGCGGCTCGCCGAGAAGCTCAGCGAACGGCACCCCTCCGTACGCACCCTGCTCGTCTCGGATGCCGGTGACCGGGCCGTCGGCCATGTGGACATCGACCGCCTCATCGAAGCCGGTGACCCGCCTCCCGCCGCTCAGGGCCGGCATCCCTCGGACACCGCTCTGTTTCTGCTGTCGAGCGGAACCACGGGCGCCCCCAAAGCCATTGCCCGGACCCATGAGGCGATCGGCCACATGACCCGCTGCGCGGCGGCCGTCTCGGGGCTGACACCCCGATCCGTGTTCCTCGCCGTCCTGCCGGTGACACACGGTTTCGCCTTCGCCTCCCCGGGAGTACTCGGCACGCTCGCCCGCGGCGGCAAGGTCGTGCTCGCCGACCCGAACGACGCGGCCACCGCCATGTCGCTGATCGAGCGAGAACGCGTCACCCACTGCGCGCTCACCCCCGCGCTCGCCCGGCAGTGGCTCCTCGCCCGCGCCGCCTCCAGCGGTCACGACCTGTCAAGCCTGCGAGTCCTCCAGGTCGGCGGGGCACGTCTGGACGAATCAACGGCCGCCCGACTGCACCGCGTCTTCGGCTGCCGGATCCAGCAGGTGTACGGCATGAGTGAGGGGCTGCTGAACTTCACCCGGCTCGACGACCCGCCCGAGGTGGCCTTCTCCACGCAGGGACGTCCCTCCTCGCCCGGCGACGAGATCCTCGTGGTGGACGGTGAGGACCGGCCCGTCCCCCAGGGCGAGACGGGCGAACTCCTCGTCAGAGGGCCGAGTGTCATCACGGAGTACCACGGTGGCGTAGCGGCCACGTCCTTCACCCCCGACGGCTACTACCGCACCGGTGATCTCGTCCGTCGCCACGCGTCCGGGAACCTTGTCGTCACCGGGCGCGTCAAGGACGTGATCAACCGAGGAGGGGAGAAGATCCCGGCGGACGAACTGGAGGCACTGGTACTGGCGCACCCCGGTGTTCGGGCCGCCGCAGCTGTCGCCATGCCCCATCGTGCGCTGGGCGAGGCGGTGTGCCTGTACGTCGTGGGGGGCGACGAGAGAGTACCGACCCTGCCGGAGCTCCGGCGGTTCCTGGAGGACAGCGGACTGGCCCGGTTCAAGCTTCCCGAACGGCTCGTCGAGGTTCCGGCACTGCCCCTGACCGCCGTCGGCAAGACCGACAAGGTCAGGTTGCGCCAGGACATCGTGACCCGGCTGGGAACCGAGAGCTGACGTAGCGGATCTGCAAGCCACCGGCCCAGCGGTCGCCGACGTCGTCAGTGGGCGCCATCCGCCCGGACTTCACCGGCGAGGACCTCCTGCTCTTCTTCGGCACCAACGCGCTGCTCGCTCGCGCCGTGGCGGCTACCGCGCCCGACGCCTGGCGCCTCCAAGTCGCCTTTTTGCTGGAGGGTCTGAGCACGGATACGGCGCACGGGCCGCTGCCCGCCGCCCCGCTGACCACACAGCAGATGCACGACGTGATGGGCAGGCTCGCCGGGACGCCGTAGCAGTGCCGATCGCTCGGGGAGCGGAGGGGCATGGGTCCCCACGGCCGACAGCAGCCCGGAGTAGCGTGCAAACCACGTGTACGGGGGGCGCCCGGGGCCCGGCCCCGGGCGCCCCCCGCCCCCCGTACTGATGCGACGACACCCACCACCATCAGCGGCCCGTTCGACAGCTCGTTCCGGGAGGACGTCCCATGCGCCAGGTCACCCCGCTCGGCTTGTTCGGCGACAGCTCCAGCCAGCCCCATTTCAACGGCCGCGCCGACGAAATCCGGGCGCTCTCCGGCCAACTGCCCGTGAACGAACGCGGACGCGTGGCGGAATACCTGCGAACGGCACCTGTGATCATCGCTCTCATGGGATTCACCGAGGACGTCGTGGGAAGCAAGTTCTCCGTCATGGGCGGGTCGGCCCTGCACAGTGACGGAACCTTCTACTGGCGCCGCGACACGGCCGAGTACGTGGAGACCTACGGCACGGGCCTTCCCTCCGCATTCATGGAACACGGCGCCCGACTGGCATGGCGCGTGCCCTCCCTCACCGACGAAGAGGTACTGGAAATCGACGACTTCTTCATGTACCTCCGCGCACGCACCAAAGACACCAACTGGTGATCCGTCTCGAACGAGTGGTGGCTCGTCGCGCCCGAGCCGCACCTCCGCCACGAGGAAGGCAGCAGCTTCGTACCCGATGCCGACGATCCGCGTCAGCCAGCAGGATCGGCACCGGCTGCTTCGGCTCCGGTAGACAATCGCCTTTCACACCCACCGCGATCAGACGACAGACCACGCCGCACTAAGGAGCACGGACATGCCCTTTCGTATACGCAGGAGCATCACCCTTGGTTTAGCTGGAATTAACATGGCGGCCCTAGGTGTTACGCAGGCGGCTGCGACCGCCCAGGAAACCGCACAGGTCATGGACCAAGAAGCACGAAGCTCGACAGGTGACGTGCGGGTAGTGGACGCGGAGGTGACAAGCAGGGGATACCCCTTCAGTCTCACCAGGTTCTATCACTGGGATCCCGCAGCGGCGCCTGGGCTTCTGGGCAAGGGGTGGAAGCTCACCCTTGAAGCACGGATCGATGTCTCCACCGAGACGGTCGTCCTGCACGATGCGGACGGCACGAAGGTGACCTTCACCAAACAGAGTGACGGCACCTACAGCGCACCAGCGGGCACGCCTTACAAACTGTCGGCTACGACCGACGGCTACCGCCTGACGCCGAACAACGAGGGACCGGTGCGGAACTTCGACCAGGCCGGACGGTTGACCACGGTCGTGAACCGAAGCGGAGATGGCCTTCATCTCGCCTACGCGTCGAACGGACGAATAGCCTCTGTCTCTGATGCCGAGGGCCGTGTGGTTCGGTTCACGACGAGCAACACGGGATTGTTGCTCAGGGTTACGTTGGCCGACGGCGGACGCATCACTTATGTGTACACCAACGGTGGATATCTGGCGCAAGTCGCAGATGTTCTCGGCCGAGTTCTGAGTTACACCTATGACTCGCAAGGTCGACTCATCACCCGCTGAGTTCCAGGAGGCGAGGGGACGCGTTTGTCTGTGAGCCCCTGCCCTGGTGGTTGACCTCTCGAGCCCATGCCTGCTCCCGCGCTCATGTGACCCGGTGACGCCGAGTGAGGCAACGCGACCTTCACGGACGCATAAGCGCGTGCGAACGCACATCAGGCACCCGCCAGAGTCGCAGGTACACGGACCGGCCCAGGCACCGATCACAACCAGCACGCAGAGCGTCCGATCTCCCAGCGAAGCCGCACCGGCGTGCTCCGGTGCGGCTTCGCCGTCTGACGGATCCGCGCAGAGATCCTGCCAGGACGAACCCCGAAGGGAGCCTCGCCATATCACCCGCGTATCACACGGCTATCACCAACTGGGCATACGTTCCCGGACCAAGTGGCTCTGGCCTGCGATCTCATGCCCCCACTGGACTGGACTGGCATAGACGCCCCTGGACAGCCTCTACAACCTGTGCCATGCGGGACGGCGCGGCCCGCTCGCCGGCACCTCGGGCTTTCTTCAAAATCCGGACCATGTGCGGACCAACACAGCCCCACACCAGCCGTTTTCACCCTCTGTCGCAGGTCAGGAGCAAGGCTAGACGTGTACCACCAGCAGACGAAGAACCTACTGGCACTCCGAACTCGCAGAGGTGGGCTGCAACTCGCATGTGTCGGCACGTTTGACCACTGTCCCGTCACAGCCCGACCGAGTACTTCCGACGCTCCCACCGGGAGAGATCAACAACCTTCCCCCTCTCCCTCGGCGGCCCTCTGCGCAAGACACATAACCCCAGCTCAGCGCACCCGCCCCCGCGGCTTCAGCGTCACCGGCGGCAGTTCCGGTGCGGGCAGCGCGGGGCCGTCGTACCCCTTCACCTCGCCGAAGCGGGTGCCCGTCGCCCAGTCCGTCCGCGCCTGTTCGATCTCCTCATGGCTGCGGCCCACGAAGTTCCACCACATCACCAGTTCCTCCGCGAACGGCTCGCCGCCCAGGAGCATCAGGGACGCCTCCGACTCGGCGCGCAGCGGGAGTTCGGTGCGGCCGCAGCCCAGGTAGAGCATGGAGCCGGGGAGTACGGGGACGCCGTCGACGTGGGACTCGCCGGACATGGACAGGACGGCGTACTCGAAGTCCGGTTCCAGGGGGAGGCGTACGTCGGCGCCGCGGGCCAGCGTCAGGTCCGCGCCGACGATCGGGGTGTACGTCGTGCCGGGTGAGCGCGCCCCGTCGAGGCCGCCCAGGATCAGCGTCGCGGTCAGGCCGGGGGCGGTGATCAGCGGCAGCTCCGCGTGGTGCTCGAAGTGCGGGTCCGTGTGGCGGTCGGTGCCGGGGAGCGCGACCCACAGCTGTGCGCCGTGCAGGAAGCGGGCGTGGGCGCGCGGACTCTCCTCGGAGTGCGCGATGGCGCGGCCCGAGGTCATCAGGCCCAGCTCGCGGGGGCGGATGGTCTGGAGGCTGCCCGTGGAATCGCGGTGCAGGACCTCACCGTCGTGCAGCCAGCTGACGGTCTGGAGCCCCATGTGCGGATGCGGCGGCACCTGCATGCCTGGCTCGTCCGCGATGTCGTCGGGGCCGTAGTGATCGACGAAGCACCACGCGCCGACCATGCGGCGCCCCAGATTGGGCAGCAGGCGGCGGACCTCGGTGGATTCGCCGAGCTTGACGCGGCGGGGGCTGAGGAGTTCCCGTACCGGTTCCGCGACGACGAAGCCCCGGCCGCCGCACGCGCTCGGCACCGCTTCACGATCAAGATTGCTCATGCCGCACAACCTAGTCCTGTGCGCGCCGCACGTCAGTCACCGGCCGGAGCCGCCACCGGCCGGGACCCTCACTTTCCCGGCCGCTCCAGGCCTCCATATAGTGGAATATTCAACTACTGGTCTTCGTTGCAGCGTCCGAAGGAGGCCGACCATGGAGATGACCTATTACGACCACGGGACCGCGGCGGAGCGCTGGGAGCGTGCGCGGCAGTTCTTCGAGGCCAAGGAGTACACGACGGCCGCGGACATCCTCGCTCCCCTGGCCGACGAGGTGCCCGAGCAGGTCGCCCCGCGTCTGCTGCTCGCCCGCGCCTACTACCACTCGGCCCGACTGCGCCGCGCCGAGACCGAGTTGCGGAAGATCCTCGAACTCGACCCGGTCGAGAGCTACGCCCGGCTGATGCTGGGGCGCACGCTGGAGCGGCAGGGCCGGGCGACCGAAGCGGCCCCGCAGCTGCGGATGGCCGCGGCACTGGACGGGGACTTCGGCCAGGGGCCGCGGAGCGAGTGAGGTGACGGGCGGCGGGCGGGGGTCGAGGCCACCGCCCGCCGCGCCACACCCGTCCGGCGCCCGTCCCGCGCCCGCACCTCGTCGTATCGTCGCGGCAGGCGCCACGGCCGCCGGGACCGCGGCGGCGACGACCGCGAGGAGCGCGACCGCGATGCGAAAGATCATCTGGATGATGTCGGCGTCCCTGGACGGCTTCATGGAGGGACCGGACCGCGAGATCGACTGGCATACCGTCGACGACGAACTGCACCGCCACTTCAACGACAAGGTCCGCGCGCTGGGCGGCATCCTGCACGGCCGCGTCACGTGGGAACTCATGGCCGAGTACTGGCCCACCGCCGACCAGGACCCGGCGAGCAGCGGCGTCGAGGCGGACTTCGCCGGAATCTGGCGCGACATGCCCAAGCACGTGTTCTCACGCACCCTGCGCGAGACCGGCTGGAACACCACGATCCTGCGCGAGGTGGTGCCCGAGGAGATCCGGGCCCTCAAGGAGGGGGCGGCGGGGGACCTCGCCGTCAGCGGAGCCGACCTCGCCGCGGCCTTCCTGCGCCTCGGCCTGATCGACGAGATCCACACCTACGTCCACCCCGTCGTCCTCGGCCGCGGCAAGTCCATGTTCCAGGCCCGGGACGTGCGGGCCGGCCTCCGGCTCGCGGGAACCCACGCCTTCGGCAACGGAGTCGTACAGCTCCGTCATGAGGTCCTGAGATCCTGAGGTCCAGAGACTTGAGCTCTTGAGGTCTTGAGGTCTTGAGGTCTTGAGGTCTTGCGGCATGGGGGCCGGCCGGCAGCGCGCCCGTCACAGCCACAGGGACTCCGCGGCGGCCACCCCCAAGAAGGCCGCGCCGACGCCCGCGATGACGCTGCCGAGCGCGTTCGCCACCGCGTGGAACCGCGCCCCGTCCTCGGCGAGCCGCAGCGTCTCGTACGAGAAGGTCGAGTACGTGGTGAGGGCCCCGCACAGGCCGGTACCGAGGAACAGCTGGACAGAGGTGGAGGCGGCGCCCGCCGTGGTCGCCCCGGCGAGCACGCCGAGGACCAGGCAGCCCACGACGTTGACGGTGAGGGTGCCCCACGGGAAGACGGTGTCGTGGCGGCGCTGCACGGCACGGTCGGTCAGATGGCGCAGGGGGGCGCCGATCACCGCCCCGGCGATCACGGACAGCCAGTTCACCGGTCCTCCTCCCGTCCCACATACCGGATGACCTCGCAGTCGTCGCTCGCGCCGGCGAGCAGCCACCGGTCCGACTCCCCGATGAAGTTCGACTCCCCGGTGAAGGCCGACTCCCCGGTGAAGACGGTCACCCGCGGCGCCGTGCCCGTGAGCCTCGTCATGACCGCCTCCACGCCACCAGGCGGCGCGTGGTCCACGCCGCGCTCCACACCGCCGCGAGTGCCGCCAGCAGCGTCAGAGCCAGATAGGCCAGCCCTGTGCGGGCGTGGCCGCCGCTCACGAGCCGCTGGACGTCCACCGCGTACGTCGAGAAGGTGGTGAAGCCGCCGAGCACGCCCGTGCCGAAGAACGGCCGCACCAGGCGGTGTGCCGCCCACACCTCGGTGATCAGCACCATGAGGACACCGATCGCCGCGCATCCCACCGCGTTGACCGCGAGCGTCGGCCAGGGGAAGCCGTCGGCGGCGACGGGCCAGGCGAGGGACGCGCCGTAGCGCGCCGACGCCCCGATGGCGCCGCCCGCCGCCACCGCGGCGAGGACCGGGCCCTGCCCGTGCGCGGGTGTGCCGCGCCGTCCTCGTGCGGGCGCGGACAGGCCGGGGTCGCGGGCGGGGTCGTGGTGGCGGTCGGGTTCCGTGGGTTCGTCGACCGCTCCGGAGCGCTGGGCTTCCATGGGCATACGCCTCCTACTCGCGTCGCCCGCCGCCGGGCGCACTCGCTCGCAAGTAGGGACCGTTGTCGGCATCCTTCGCCGCGGTTCGGGTACGGCGGGCCCCACCGCCGTGCGACGCCGGGGAGGCCGGGCGGGCCCGTGCCCCGGGAAAGATCGCCGCTGACACCAGGCTAACCGCCCGGGCGGGACGCCGCGTCATCAGGCCCGCTCGGCGCGTGGCGTACGAGTGCGGAGGTGGAGGTGGAGGTGGACGCGGATGCAGTGGATGCGGATCCGGGTGTGGACGCAGATGCGGATGCCTGAGCCTCTGCCGCACGCGCGGCGAGGCACGGGCGGCGGCCGGGGCACCGCTCCCGGCCCGTGTCCTACCGTGACCATGGTCCCCTGCGAGGGTCTCCCGCGAGGGGGTGCCGGCTCGGACGGCCATGGTGGAGGCGGGGGTCGCGCTGGTCGCGCTGTCCGCCGCGCTCGGTTCGGGGCACGTCCGCACGCTGCCGCCATGCCGACCGGCAGCGAGGACTCGGAGCCCCTGCGGCAGCGCGCCGCAAGTCCCCCGTCCTGTTCCAGGGCCTCGCCGCGGAGTCCTCCCGGCGGGCCCTTCCGGCGGACGGCATCCGTGTGAAGCCCTGCTCCCGGCGTCTCACGCGGTCGGGACCGGAGAACCACGGCTCAACTTCCGCCCCGCGGACGGCCGCCCGCTCGGTCCTCGGGGCGCGGGATCTGCCGTGCGGTGGGCGCCGACACCTCGGGCGGCCACGCCGTCGCGTCGAGGAGGCCCAGGACGTAGGCGCGGGCCACCAGCGCCGTCCGGTTCTGGACCCGCAGCCGACGGCACAGCCGGGTCAGGTGGTAGTTGACGCCGTCGACGCCGATTCCGACGGTGCGCGCCACGACCGCCGTCGTGGAGCCGCCCGCGACGAGCCGCAGGATGCGGGCTTCTTGCGCGCTGAGCGCCGGGTGCGCGAACTCCGCCTCGCCGAGGCGCGTCGCGCCGCCCGGCCCGGACGGCCGCGGGGCCCGCTCCTCCGCCACGCGCAACGTCACCAGCAGGGGCGGCGTCTCCTCCAGCGGGTCGGTGACCGGTTCCACGGTCACCTGGCCGTGACGGACCTGGTCCCCGGCCGTCCAGCTCACCTCGACCGGGTAACGGGACCTGCGGCCGGAGCGCATGGCCTCGTCGAGTTTGCGGAGCTGCTTCCTGTTGGTGGGCGTGAGCAGATCCAGCAGCAAGCGGTTCGCGACCCGGCCCGGCCGCAGGCCCAGCGCCGAGGCGAAGGCCGGGTTGGCGACCGAGACCAGTCCTTCGCCGCTGCTGATGGCGGTCGGTGCCGGGGAGCGGTCGAGCAGGCTCAGGAACCTGCCCCGCCACACCGCCGCGTCCGCCGCCTTGGGCCCGCCCGGCTCCGCCGCGTCACCGCCGCCCGGCCCACCCGCCCGCCCGCCCCTTATCCACCTCC
>NZ_JAFEXF010000156.1 GCF_016905445.1 Streptomyces sp. G44 | reverse complement strand
GCGGACCCGGCACCCTCACGGGACTGACCGCCCTGCCCCTGCCGGGGCACCCTGCGCTGCTGTCCGCCCTGGCCGGAGGCCGCGCCGCCCCCGCCGCCGCGCGGCCGGCGGCGGCGCTGCGAGGTCTGGGCGGGCTGCTGCGGCTGCGGCGTCTCGATGACCACCGGCACGCCGGAGGGCTCCCGGGCGCCGGTGATGCGGACGAGCTCCTCGTCGGAGGAGGTGATCCGCGCCGTGCGGGGGTTGATCTCGGCGTCGGACATCAGCCGCGTCATCTCCCGCTTCTCCTCGGGGAGCACGAGGGTGACGACGCTGCCGGACTCGCCCGCGCGGGCGGTGCGTCCGCCGCGGTGGAGGTAGTCCTTGTGGTCGGCCGGCGGGTCGATGTTCACGACCAGGTCGAGGTCGTCGACGTGGATGCCGCGCGCCGCCACGTTCGTCGCGATCAACGCGGTGACCTGGCCGGTCTTGAACTGGTCCAGCGTGCGGTTGCGCTGCGGCTGCGAGCGGCCGCCGTGCAGGCCGGAGGCCCGTACGCCGTTGGCGAGGAGCCGCTTGGTGAAGCGGTCGACGGCGCGCTTGGTGTCCAGGAACATGATCACGCGGCCCTCGCGGGCCGCGATCCGCATGGCGACGGCCTTCTTGTCCGTCTCGTCGGCGACGTAGAGGACGTGGTGCTCCATCGTCGTGACCGCGCCCGCCGACGGGTCCACGGAGTGGACCACGGGGTCGGTCAGGAACATCCGGACGAGCCGGTCGATGTTCTTGTCGAGCGTCGCCGAGAACAGCATGGTCTGGCCGCCCTGCTCGACCTGCTTGAGCAGCGCCGTGACCTGCGGCATGAAGCCCATGTCGGCCATCTGGTCGGCCTCGTCCAGGACCGTGACGCGCACCCGCGAGAGGTCGCAGTCGCCGCGCTCGATCAGGTCCTTGAGGCGGCCGGGGGTGGCGACCAGGACCTCGGCGCCGCGGCGCAGCGTGCCCGACTGCTTGGTGATCGACATGCCGCCGACGACGGTGGCCATGCGGAGGTTCACCGACGTCGCGTACGGCGTGAGGGAGTCCGTGACCTGCTGGGCCAGCTCACGGGTGGGGACGAGGACCATGGCGAGCGGCGACTTCGGCTCGGCGCGGTGCCCGGCGGTGCGGGCCAGGAGCGCGAGGCCGAAGGCGAGGGTCTTGCCGGAGCCGGTGCGGCCGCGGCCGAGGATGTCGCGCCCGGCGAGGGAGTTCGGGAGGGTCGCGGCCTGGATCGGGAAGGGCGCGGTGACGCCCTGGGCGGCCAGCGTCTTCAGGAGGGCCTCGGGCATGTCCAGCTCGCCGAAGGCCTCGACGGCGGGCAGCGCGGGCGTGATGCTCTCGGGCAGTGCGAACTCGCCGCCCTGCGCCGGCTTCGGCTTACGGCTTCCGGGCTTCTTCGCGGAATGCGCGGAGCCCTTCGCCTGGCCGGTCGGCCTGCCCTTTCCGGCTGCGTTCGCGGGCCGCTTGCGGGCGGGTCGTGCCGGGCGTTCGGGGCGGTTCATGCAGTAAAGCCTTCCTGGTCGCTGGACTTTCCGGACCTCTGAGCCTGGGTGCGGCTCCTGGGCCCGTAGGGCCCGATGACAGCGCAAGCCGAGGCCCGCACCTTCCGGTGCGGGCCTCGGCTGTGAGGTTCGCGCGCTGCGACGATCAGGCAGGAACGATGTTCTCGGCCTGAAGGCCCTTCTGGCCCTGGGTCACCTCGAAGGACACCTTCTGGCCCTCGAGGAGCTCACGGAAGCCCGAGGACGCGATGTTGGAGTAATGGGCGAAGACGTCGGGGCCGCCGCCGTCCTGCTCGATGAAGCCGAAGCCCTTTTCCGAATTGAACCACTTAACGGTGCCGGTTGCCATGTCAATCTCCTCAACAGGGGCAGTGAATGGAGAGTCGCGGAATTGCCAATCTCCAGCGCTGCAATGACCCCATACCGGAGAGAACCGGAAAAACAATAATGCGCCCTCGGAGCATTCCCGTCAGGCGCACATAAAGTCCATGGGTACCAAAACTGCAACACGTCAACTTTAACACGTCCGGCGGAGTCGTTGTTCCCGGGGCCGGGAGACCTGCGCCACCCACCTGAGCGGCCTGCCCGGCACCACCACCCCCGTCGCGCGCCCCCGTGAAGCTGCGCCACCGCATGGTCGGCTAGGCCACGATCCCGGCCGCCCGCGCCGCCGCGAGCCACGCCGGGAACTCCCCCACCAGCCGGTCGTACAGCTGATCGTCCGGCAGGGCCAGGGGGTCGTTCCCGGCGTGGAAGAAGCCCGCGTTGTCGACCGGGCGCTTGGCCGGCACGGCGAGTTCGTCGAGCTTGCGCAGGTAGTCGAACTGCTTGCTCGTCGGGTCGCCGAAGCCGATGAACTGCCAGAACAGGGGCAGCCTCGCCGCCTTGCACAGATGGCGCTCGGCGGCGAGCCTGCTGACCGGTCCGCCGTCGGTCTGGAAGATCACCAGGGCGGGCGGGGCGGAGCCGCCGTCCGCGTGGTCGACGTAATGGTCGATGACGGCGTCCATCGCCAGGTGGTAGCTGGTCTTCCCCATGTGCCCGAGCCCGGCCACGATCGCGTCGATCCGGCCGCGATGGTCGACGAGCGCGATCTCCGTGACCGCGTCGACCTCCGTGGAGAAGAAGACGGTGGGCACGGTCCCGTCGTCGTCGAGGTGCGCGCAGAGGCCGAGCACCCGGTCGGCGAGGGCCTGGACGCTGCCGTCCCGGTAGTAGGGCCGCATGGAGCCGGAGTAGTCGACGACGAGGTAGACCGCCGCGCGGGCGCCCTCCAGGCCGTGTTTGCGCAGGGAGATCCCGGCGCTCTCGTAGAGGCCGACGAGCGCGGGCGCCGACTCCGCCACCTTGCGCAGGCTGATCGCGGAACCCCTGCCGGTCGTCGTCGAGTCCATGCGCCGCTCCGTTCGCCCCGGCGGGCCGCCACCGCGTCGGCCCGTCAGCGGCCGAGAGTACGCGCTCGTTCTCTGCTCCCTTGCCCCTACGGCTGCTGGACATATGCCGCTCGGGCACGGGACTTTCCTCGGCACCCAGGCGGCATCGCGGGCCACGCGGCGTACGGCTCGACGGAGTTCGGGCGCTGGTGCTGTTCCGGCGGCGTGCCCCCACCGCGTGGCGGTGCACGTACCGTGGCCGGATGAACCGTGCCCGTCTGCTGCTGCTCGTCGCCGTCGCCCCGGTCGCCGCCGTGGCCGCGTACCTGCTCGGCGACGACACGACGCAGGGCGGCGCGGGCGGAGTCGGCCTCAGCCCTTGACCGCGCCCGCCGCCAGGCCGGAGCCCAGCTTCCGGTGGACGATCACGAAGAAGATCATCACCGGCAGCGTGACCAGGGTGGAGCTGGCCATGACCGGGCCCCAGGACGTCGAGTTCTCCCCGAAGAACTGGTAGATGCCGACGGCCGCCGTGTACTTGTCGCTGCCCTTCATGAAGGTGTACGCGAAGACGAACTCGTTCCACGCCGTGATGAACGCGAAGATCGACGTGGCGACGAGGCCCGGTGCGACCAGCGGCAGCAGCACCGACCAGAACATGCGCGGCCAGGACGCCCCGTCGATGTACGCGGCCTCCTCGACCTCCTTGGGGACGGTGGCGACGAAGCCGCGCAGCGTCCAGATCGCGAAGGGGAGCGAGAGGGCGATGTAGACGATGCTCAGCCCCAGCAGGGAGTTGAGCATCTCGTAGTCCCGCATCTGGATGAAGAGCGGGATGACCAGCGCCTCCAGCGGCACCATCTGCACGATCAGGATCATGATCAGTACGGAGGTGCGGAAGCGGAACTTGAAGCGCGCCACCGCGATGGCCGCGAAGAGCGAAAGCAGCGCGGCGGCGGCGATCGTGGCGAGGCCGACGAGCGCCGAGTTCAGCAGGTACGTGCCGAAGTTGCCCTTGTCGAAGACGAACGTGAAGTGTTCGAGGCTGAGGCCGCTGGGCAGCACGTCCGAGCCGCGGGTGAGCGCCTTCGGGTCGAGGGCGGTGGAGATCATCCAGTAGACGGGGAAGAGGGTGAAGGCGAGGAGCGCGGCGACGGCGACCGGCAGGCCGATGCGGCTCGCGAGGGTGGTGCGGGTATGCGTGCGGGTGCGGGCGGTCACAGTTCCTCCTCCCCCTGGCGGAAGAGCGTACGGATGTAGACGACGGTGATAATCAGGAGCAGTACGGTCAGCAGCACCGCGGCGGCGGCGCCCGCGCCGTAGTCGTTCTTGGCGAACGCCTCGATGTAGGAGTAGACGCCGAGGTTGTAGACCTCGGGGTTGGAGCCGTCGCCGCCCGGCATCAGGTAGATCTGGGTGAAGACCTTGAAGTCCCAGATGGTGGAGAGGATGGTCACCACCAGGAAGACGGGCTTGATCGTCGGCACGGTGATGTTCCAGAACCGCTGCCAGGCGTTGGCGCCGTCCAGCTCCCCCGCCTCGTACAGCTCCTTGGGGATCGTCATGAGTCCCGCGAGGACGGTGATGGCGACGAACGGGAAGCCGTGGTGGATGACGTTGAGGGTGGCGATGGCGTAGAACGGGCCGCGCTCGGTGAACCAGTTGGTGGTCTCCGGGTCGATCAGGCCGATGGATCCGGCGAGCTGGCTGACCATGCCGTCCTGCGGCTGGAAGAGCCAGATCCATACGTACGTTCCCGTCACCGCGGGCATGGCCCAGGCGGCGAGGATCGCGATGGAGCAGATCAGCCGCCAGGTCGGCCCGAGGCGGTTGAGCAGCAGCGCCACGAGCGTGCCGAGGGCGACGGTCAGGCCGACGCAGGCGACGGCGAAGAAGACGGTGTTGGGCAGGACGGTCCGCCACAGCAGGTCGCTGCCGAGCAGGTCGCTGTAGTGGTCGAAGCCGGTGAACGTCCCCACGCCGCCGCCGAATTTGACCTCGTAGTCCTGGAGGGAGAGCTTGCCGACCTGGATCAGCGGCCAGAGCAGGAGCCCCGCGAGGACGAGGAGGGAG
Source organism: Streptomyces sp. G44 (assembly GCF_016905445.1). GTDB lineage: Bacteria > Actinomycetota > Actinomycetes > Streptomycetales > Streptomycetaceae > Streptomyces. The sequence goes on along the minus strand of NZ_JAFEXF010000156.1, from coordinate 13,019 downwards.
GGGGTGAGGAGGAGCCAGGGGCGGGTGAGGGTGATCAGTCTCTTGCGGCGGCGGGCGGCCTCCGCGCCGCCGTCGGGCCCGGCGGGGTCGCGGCGGACCGTGGCCTCGGGTCCGCCGCCGCCCTCGCCGACAAGCGTGTCCTTCACGACAGTCGCGTCCTTCACAGTCGCGCGTCCTTACCAGTCGTGTCTTGCACGGCCGTGCCTTTCACGGTGCCGGGCCGCCTTCGTCACTTGTCCTTGGCGAAGATCGCGTCCATGTCCTCGGCGGCCTTGTCGGCCGCTTCCTGGACGGACGCCTTGCCGGTGAGGACCGACTGGACCATGCGCGGGATGACCTTGGAGGCCTGGATCTCGCCGTACGCCTTGGTCTTGGGGACCGTGGCACCGGCCTCCAGCATCTGCCGGGCGAACGGCTCGACCAGCGGGTCCTTCTTCGCCGCGATCTTCTCCAGCTCGGAGTTCTGGCCGGGGAAGTAGTTCGTCTGCTCGGCCCACTTGGCGGCGAACTCACCGGTGGTGAGCATCTTCACGAACTCCCAGGCGAGTTCCTTCTTGTCCGTGTTGAACGTGGACAGGTAGGAGCCACCGAGGAAGGACTTGCTCATGCCGCCGTTCTCGCCCGGGAGCGGCACGGCGCCGAGCTTGCCCTTGAGGGACGGGTTCTTGTCGACGATCGCCTTCGGGGTCCAGTTGCCGCCGATGGACATCCCGATCTCGCTCTTGTTCCAGGCCTCGCCGACCTCCTTCTCCGTCCAGGTGCTGACCTTGGCCGGGGAGACCTTGTCCTTGGTGGCGAGGTCCGTGTAGAACTCGATGCCCTTGACGGCCTCGGGCGAGTCGATGCCGGACTTCCACTTCCCGCCGGACTCGGTGGCCAGTTCGCCGCCCGCGCCCCACACGAAGGGGGCCGCGAACATCTCCGCGCCGCCCGCCACCGGGAAGGCGACCAGGTTCGGCTCCTTCTCCTTGAGCGTCTTCGCGGCCGTCCGCAGCTCCTGCCACGTGGCCGGGGGCTTGATGTCGTGCTTGGCGAAGAGGTCCTTGCGGTAGACGAGCGAGCGGACGCCCGCGTACCAGGGCATGCCGTACTGCTTGCCGTCGAGCGTGCCCGCGTCCTTCAGGCCCTCGACCAGGTCGTCGCCGAGCCCCGACTTCTTCACCTCGTCGGTGACGTCGACGAGCGCGTCGGTCCCGGCGAACTGCGGCACCCAGGTCGTGCCGACCTCGGCCACGTCGGGCACCTGGTCCTCGCCGCCCTCGATGGCGGTGGTGAACTTCTTCTGGGCGGTGGCCCACTGCTGGTACTCGACCTTGATCTTGGCGCCGGTCTTCTTCTCGAAGGCGTCCCCGGCCTCCTTGAAGAAGGGCCGCGCGTCGGGGTTGGTCCCCTCCATGATCCACACGGTGAGGGTCTTGCCCTTGCCGTCGGTGGCCTCGCCGCCGTCGTCGCCGTCATCGCCGCCGCATGCCGTGGCGGTCAGTCCGAGACTCATGGCGACAGCAACAGCCGCGATGACACGTCGCTTCATGCCGGCCCCCTCCAGGTTCCGATTGGTGGGAGCGATTGTGGTCACACCGGGCCGAGGCGGTCTAGACCCATTGGTATAAGCGGCCGAACCGTAATGACGGTTGCGAGTGACGCAACATACGCTCATAGCATTGCGTCACTTGCAACGCAGGGGCACCGGGGGGCGGCGCCTCGGCACACGCCACGGCGCCCGCCCAGGTCCGGTCGGGGACGAGGCGGGCGCCGCTTCAGTTCCGTACGTCGTTGTACGGGACGTATGAGGGGTCGTACGGCAAGGGCCGTACGGAGGGGGCGGGGCTAGACCGTCAGGGCGCGGTCCGTGGGGCGGATCGGGGCCGGGAGGTCGCTGGCTCCGGTCAGGAAGCGGTCCACGCCGCGTGCCGCCGAGCGGCCTTCCGCGATCGCCCAGACGATGAGCGACTGGCCGCGGCCAGCGTCGCCGGCGACGAAGACGCCGGGGACGTTGGTCTGGAAGTCGGCGTCGCGCGCGATGTTGCCGCGCTCGTCGAGCTCCAGGGCGAACTGGTCCACCAGGCCGTTCTCGCGGTCCGTGCCGGTGAAGCCCATCGCGAGGGTGACCAGCTGGGCGGGGATCTTGCGCTCCGTGCCCGGCTTCTGGGTCAGCTTGCCGTCGATGAACTCGACCTCGACGAGGTGCAGGAACTGGACGTTGCCGTCCTCGTCGCCCTCGAAGTGCGTGGTCGAGACGGAGTAGACCCGCTCGCCGCCCTCCTCGTGCGCGGAGGTGACCTTGTACAGCATGGGGAAGGTCGGCCACGGCTGGTGCGGCGCCCGGTCCTCGCCCGGCTTCGGCATGATCTCCAGCTGGGTGACCGAGGCGGCGCCCTGGCGGTGGGCGGTGCCCACGCAGTCCGCGCCGGTGTCGCCGCCGCCGATGACGACGACGTGCTTGCCCTCGGCGGTGATGGGGGGCGCCACGAAGTCGCCCTCCTGCACCTTGTTGGCGAGCGGCAGGTACTCCATGGCGAAGTGGATGCCGTTCAGGTCACGGCCCGGGACGGGCAGGTCGCGGGAGATGGTGGCGCCCGCGGCGATGACGACGGCGTCGTACCGCTTGCGCAGCTTCACCGCGTCGATGTCCCGGCCGATCTCCACGCCGGTACGGAACTTGGTGCCCTCCGCCCGCATCTGCTCGATGCGGCGGTTGATGTGCCGCTTCTCCATCTTGAACTCGGGGATGCCGTAGCGGAGCAGGCCGCCGATGCGGTCGGCGCGCTCGTAGACGGCGACGGTGTGACCGGCGCGGGTCAGCTGCTGGGCGGCGGCCAGGCCCGCCGGGCCGGAGCCGATGACGGCGACCGTCTTGCCGGAGAGGCGCTCGGGCGCCTGGGGCGCCACGTCGCCGGTCTCCCACGCCTTGTCGATGATGGAGACCTCGACGTTCTTGATGGTCACGGCCGGCTGGTTGATGCCGAGGACGCACGCCGACTCGCACGGGGCCGGGCACAGGCGGCCCGTGAACTCCGGGAAGTTGTTCGTGGCGTGCAGCCGCTCCTGCGCGGCCTGCCAGTCCTCGCGGTAGGCGTAGTCGTTCCACTCGGGGATGAGGTTCCCGAGCGGACAGCCGTTGTGGCAGAAGGGGATGCCGCAGTCCATGCAGCGCGAGGCCTGCTTGGAGATGATCGGCAGCAGGGACCCGGGAACGTAGACCTCGTTCCAGTCCCGCACCCGCTCGCTCACCGGACGGGTCCGGGCGACCTCACGGCCGTGGTTCAAAAAGCCCTTGGGATCAGCCATTGGTCGCCGCCTCCATCATCTTCTCGGTGATCTCGGCCTCGGAGAGACCGGCTCGCTCGGCGGCGTCCTTGGCGGCGAGCACTGCCTTGTACGTGCTGGGGATGATCTTGCTGAAGCGGCCCACCGCCACGTCCCACTCGGCGAGCAGCTTCTCGGCGACGGTCGAGCCCGTCTCCTCCTGGTGGCGGCGCACCACGTCGTGCAGCCACTGCTTGTCGGTGTCGGACAGCTCCTCGACGGCGCCGAGGTTGCCCGCGTTGACGTTGTCGCGGTCCAGGTCGATGACGTACGCGACGCCACCGGACATGCCGGCCGCGAAGTTGCGGCCGGTCTCGCCGAGGACGACGGCGTGGCCGCCGGTCATGTACTCGCAGCCGTGGTCGCCCACGCCCTCGGAGACCACGGTGGCGCCGGAGTTGCGGACGCAGAAGCGCTCGCCGGTGCGGCCCCGCAGGAACAGCTCGCCGCCGGTCGCGCCGTACGCGATGGTGTTGCCGGCGATCGTCGAGTACTCGGCGAGGTGGTCGGCGCCGCGGTCCGGGCGGACGATGACGCGGCCGCCGGAGAGGCCCTTGCCGACGTAGTCGTTGGCGTCGCCCTCCAGGCGCAGGGTGACACCGCGCGGCACGAACGCGCCGAACGACTGGCCCGCCGAGCCGGTGAAGGTGATGTCGATGGTGTCGTCGGGCAGCCCGGCGCCACCGAACTTCTTCGTCACCTCGTGGCCGAGCATGGTGCCGACCGTGCGGTTGATGTTGCGGATGGCGACCTGGGCGCGCACGGGCTGCGCGTCGGTGGCGGTGGAGGCGGCGAGCGCGTCGGCGGAGAGCTTGATCAGCTCGTTGTCGAGCGCCTTCTCCAGGCCGTGGTCCTGGACGGTGACCTGGTGGCGGACGGCGCCCGCCGGCAGCGCGGGCACGTGGAAGAGCGGCTCCAGGTCCAGACCCTGCGCCTTCCAGTGCTTGACGGCCTTGTCGGTGTCGAGCAGCTCGGCGTGGCCGACGGCCTCCTCGATGGAGCGGAAGCCCAGCTCGGCGAGGAGTTCGCGGACCTCCTCGGCGATGAACTCGAAGAAGTTCACGACGTACTCGGCCTTGCCGGAGAACCGCTCGCGCAGCGCCGGGTTCTGCGTGGCGATGCCGACGGGGCAGGTGTCGAGGTGGCAGACGCGCATCATGACGCAGCCGGAGACGACGAGCGGCGCGGTCGCGAAACCGAACTCCTCGGCGCCGAGCAGCGCGGCGATGATCACGTCCCGGCCGGTCTTCAGCTGGCCGTCGGTCTGTACGACGATGCGGTCGCGCAGGCCGTTGAGCAGCAGCGTCTGCTGGGTCTCGGCGAGGCCGAGCTCCCAGGGGCCGCCCGCGTGCTTGAGGGAGGTCAGCGGTGAGGCGCCGGTGCCGCCGTCGTGGCCGGAGATGAGGACGACGTCCGCGTGGGCCTTGGAGACGCCGGCGGCGACCGTGCCGACGCCGACCTCGGAGACCAGCTTCACGTGGATGCGGGCCTGCGGGTTGGCGTTCTTGAGGTCGTGGATGAGCTGGGCGAGGTCCTCGATGGAGTAGATGTCGTGGTGCGGCGGCGGCGAGATGAGGCCGACGCCGGGCGTCGAGTGCCGCGTCTTGGCGACCCACGGGTAGACCTTGTGGCCGGGCAGCTGGCCGCCCTCGCCGGGCTTGGCGCCCTGGGCCATCTTGATCTGGATGTCGTCGGCGTTCACGAGGTACTCGCTGGTGACGCCGAAGCGGCCGGAGGCGACCTGCTTGATGGAGGAGCGGCGCGCCGGGTCGTACAGGCGCTCGGCGTCCTCGCCGCCCTCACCGGTGTTGGACTTGCCGCCCAGCTGGTTCATGGCGATGGCGAGGGTCTCGTGCGCCTCCTTGGAGATGGAGCCGTACGACATGGCGCCGGTCGAGAACCGCTTGACGATCTCGGAGGCGGGCTCGACCTCGTCGAGGGGGATCGAGGGCCGGTCCGACTTGAGGCCGAACAGACCGCGCAGGGTCATCAGGCGCTCGGACTGCTCGTTCACGCGGCCGGTGTACTGCTTGAAGATGTCGTAGCGGCGGCTGCGCGTGGAGTGCTGGAGGCGGAAGACCGTCTCGGGGTCGAACAGGTGCGGCTCGCCCTCGCGGCGCCACTGGTACTCGCCGCCGATCTCCAGCGCGCGGTGCGCCGAGGGCACGCCGGAGGCCGGGTAGGCCTTGGCGTGGCGGGCGGCGACCTCCTGGGCGATGACGTCGAGTCCGGCGCCGCCGATCTTCGTCGTCGTACCGCTGAAGTACCGCTCCACGAAGGTTTGGTCGAGGCCGATGGCCTCGAAGACCTGGGCGCCGCGGTAGGAGGCGACGGTGGAGATGCCCATCTTGGACATGACCTTCAGGACGCCCTTGCCGAGGGCGTGGATGAGGTTGCGGATGGCCTGCTCGGGCTCGATGCCCGGCAGGAACGTCCCTGCGCGGACGAGGTCCTCGACGGACTCCATCGCCAGGTAGGGGTTGACGGCGGCGGCGCCGTAGCCGATGAGGAGGGCCACGTGGTGGACCTCGCGCACGTCGCCCGCCTCGACCAGCAGGCCCACCTGGGTGCGCTGCTTGGTGCGGATGAGGTGGTGGTGGACGGCGGAGGTGAGCAGCAGCGAGGGGATCGGCGCGTGCTCGGCGTCGGAGTGCCGGTCGGAGAGGACGATCAGGCGGGCGCCGGCCTCGATGGCGGCGTCGGTCTCGGCGCAGATCTCGTCGATGCGGGCGGCGAGCGCGTCGCCGCCGCCGCCGACCCGGTAGAGGCCGGAGAGGGTGGCGGCCTTCATGCCGGGCATGTCGCCGTCGGCGTTGATGTGGATGAGCTTGGCCAGCTCGTCGTTGTCGATCACCGGGAAGGGCAGGGTGACGCTGCGACACGAGGCGGCGGTCGGCTCCAGGAGGTTGCCCTGGGGGCCCAGGCTGCTGTGCAGCGAGGTGACGAGCTCTTCGCGGATGGCGTCCAGCGGCGGGTTGGTGACCTGCGCGAACAGCTGCGTGAAGTAGTCGAAGATGAGGCGCGGGCGCTCGGACAGGGCCGCGATGGGGGTGTCGGTGCCCATGGAGCCGAGCGGCTCGCCGCCGGTCTTGGCCATCGGCGCGAGGATGATCCGCAGCTCTTCCTCGGTGTAGCCGAAGGTCTGCTGGCGGCGCGTGACGGAGGCGTGCGTGTGCACGATGTGCTCGCGCTCGGGCAGGTCGGACAGCTCGATCTCGCCGGTCTCCAGCCACTCCTGGTAAGGGTGCTCGGCGGCGAGGGCGGCCTTGATCTCGTCGTCCTCGACGATGCGGTGCTCGGCGGTGTCGACGAGGAACATCTTGCCGGGCTGGAGGCGGCCCTTGCGGACGACCTTCGCGGGGTCGATGTCGAGGACGCCGACCTCGGAGCCGAGGACGACGAGGCCGTCGTCGGTGACCCAGTAGCGGCCGGGGCGCAGGCCGTTGCGGTCGAGGACCGCGCCGACCTGGGTGCCGTCGGTGAAGGTGACGCAGGCCGGGCCGTCCCAGGGCTCCATCTGCGTGGAGTGGTACTGGTAGAAGGCGCGCCGGGCGGGGTCCATGGAGGCGTGGTTCTCCCAGGCCTCCGGGATCATCATCAGCACGGAGTGCGGCAGGGAGCGCCCGCCGAGGTGGAGGAGTTCGAGCACCTCGTCGAAGGAGGCGGAGTCGGAGGCGTCCGGCGTACAGATCGGGAAGATCCGGTCCAGCTTCTCGGCCCCGAACAGGTCGGAGGCGAGCTGGGACTCGCGGGCGCGCATCCAGTTGCGGTTGCCCTTGACGGTGTTGATCTCGCCGTTGTGCGCGACGAAGCGGTAGGGGTGTGCGAGCGGCCAGCTCGGGAACGTGTTCGTCGAGAAGCGGGAGTGGACGAGCGCGACGGCCGTGGCGAAGCGGCGGTCGGACAGGTCGGGGAAGAACGGCTCCAGCTGGCCGGTGGTCAGCATGCCCTTGTAGACGAGGGTGCGGGCGGAGAGCGAGGGGAAGTACGTCGCGGCCTCGCGCTCGGCGCGCTTGCGCAGCACGAACGCCTTGCGGTCCAGCTCCAGGCCGGTGTGCTCGCCGTCGGCGACGAAGATCTGCCGGAAGACCGGCATCGTCGAGCGGGCGGTGGCGCCGAGCAGCTCGGGGGCGACGGGCACGTCGCGCCAGCCGAGGACGGTGAGTCCCTCTTCGGAGGCGATCGTCTCGATCTGTGAGACGGCGGCGTCGGTGGTGCCGGCGGTGTCGACCGGCAGGAAGGCGATGCCGACGGCGTAGGCGCCGGCCGCGGGCAGCTTGAATCCGGCCACTTCGCGCAGGAAGGCGTCGGGCACCTGGAGCAGGATTCCGGCGCCGTCGCCGGAGTCGGGCTCGGAGCCGGTGGCGCCGCGGTGTTCGAGGTTGCGCAGTACCGTCAGCGCCTGTTCGACCAGCTCGTGGCTGGCAACACCGGTCAGGGTGGCCACGAAACCGACGCCGCAGGCGTCGTGTTCGTTACGGGGGTCGTACATCCCCTGGGGGGCGGGGCGACCGTCCATGGGCGACCAGGCGTGGGTACGCATCGGCACTCCCGTCGTCGTCGAGGCAACTACATGTGGCGAGGGACGACGTTGGCCCTGGCGAAATTTCGTGCAGGTTACATGATGGAACGCTTCTCGGAAAGCGGATAGCTCATTCCACCATGTGGACACCGCTCGCGGAGTGGGGAGCGGTTCGAGGGGGACCTTGGGGGCCGCTGCGGACAGATCCATGGCCGAGGACCCGGAGCGCCGCGAGCCTCATTGCCCACAGCGCTTACGGCTCATGCCCCATGGCAATCGATTCGAAACCGCCGAGTAACGGCTATTTATGCGAGGTCCCGCATAGACCTGCACGGCCTCATCCTACGGCGGTACCGAAGAGGCTGCCCAGGGCGTACGTCACACCGGCCGCCGCCCCGCCGAGCGCGAGCTGCCGCAGACCGCTGAACCACCAGGACCGCGCGGTCACCTTGGCCACCACCGCGCCGCAGGCGAAGAGGCCGAGCAGCGCGAGCAGCAGGGCGGGCCACAGCACGGTGGCGCCGAGCAGGTACGGCAGGACGGGGAGCAGGGCGCCCAGCGCGAACGAGCCGAAGGACGACACCGCGGCGACGGTCGGCGAGGGCAGGTCGCCCGGGTCGATGCCCAGCTCCTCGCGGGCGTGGATCTCCAGGGCCTGCTCGGGGTCCGCGGACAGCTGCCGGGCGACCTCGCGAGCCAGCTGCGGCTCGACCCCGCGGGACACGTACAGCTCGGCCAGCTCACGCTCCTCGTCCTTGGGGTGCTTGCGCAACTCCCGGCGCTCGACGTCCAGTTCGGCCTGGACCAGCTCGCGCTGGGAGGCGACGGAGGTGTACTCGCCGGCCGCCATGGAGAAGGCGCCCGCGGCCAGCCCCGCGAGGCCGGTGATGACGATGGTCTGCTGCGAGACCGAGCCGCCCGCGACGCCCGTCATCAGCGCCAGGTTGGACACGAGTCCGTCCATGGCGCCGAAGACGGCGGGACGCAGCCAGCCGCCGTTGACATCCCGGTGGGTGTGGTTGTCGCGGTGCGCCTCGTGCAGCGTCGCTTCGGTCTCGATGATCGCCATGGTATGGACCCCCTCAATGCTTGGACGGCGTCCAAAGTACGCGCGAAAAAAATCTCCCGCCAGCAAGGAAGGCCGTACTTACCTGCGCAAACGCCGGTCGACGGGGGTGCCGGGCGGTCGTCCGGGCGCGGCCGGCGGGGAGGCTCGAAGGGGTGATCCGAGCCCATGCGTGCTCGTGTGAGCACCCCGCGTGGCAGAGATGGACCAAGCACCGCATCCAGCGGTCCGCGCGACAGGGAGGCACGGCATGGCGTCCGTCGCATGCGTTCCCTCGGCCCCGACACCCGGCGACGCCGCCGGCCTCCGCGAGAGGGCGCGCGGCGCGCTGCTCGGCCTGGCGGTCGGCGACGCGCTCGGCGCACCCGCGGAGAACATGAAACCGTCCGAGATCCGGGCCCGTTGGGGCCGCATCACGGGATACGTCGCCGAGCACCCGGCGGGCACGGATGACACGGAGTACGCGATCTTCTCGGGGCTGCTGCTCGCCCGGCACGGCTCGGCGCTGACCGTCGCGCACGTCGAGGGCGCCTGGCACCAGTGGATCGCCGACCTGGACGAGGGCCCCTTCCGGGGCGCGGGCTTCAGCGAGCGCGGCACGCTGGAGAACCTGCGCCGCGGCCTCGCCGCCCCCATTTCGGCCCAGCACCGGCACGCCTGGAGCGACGGCCTGGCGATGCGGGCCGCGCCGTTCGGCGTCTTCGCCGCGGGGCGGCCCGCCGAGGCCGCCCGGCTCATCGCGATCGACGGCTCGGTCAGCCATGACGGGGAAGGCATCTACGGAGGGCAGGCGGTCGCGGCGGGCGTCGCGGCGGCGATGGCGGGCGCGCGGGTGGACGCCGTGGTGACGGCGGCGCTCTCCGTCATCCCGGACGACTGCTGGACCTCGCGGTCGCTGCGGCGTGCGGTCGCGGTCGCCCATCGCGGCGAGCGCGCGGTCCGCTCCGCGGTGGTGATCGGCGGCTACCCCTGGACCGATCTGGCGCCGGAGGCGGTGGGCCTCGCCTTCGGCGCGTACGCGGCGGCGCGCGGCGACTTCCGCTGCGCGGTGCTCTCGGCGGTGAACATGGGACGGGACGCGGATACGACGGCGGCGGTCGCGGGGGCGCTGGCGGGCGCGACGTGCGGCGTCTCCTCGATCCCCGAGCCCTGGGCCCGGGCCATCGGGCCCGCGCGGGGCAGCTGCCTGCCCTCGATGCGGGGGCACCACGTCCTGGACGTGGCGGAGCTGCTGCTCCCGGCCGGGGAGTCCTCGTGAGCGTCGACAAGCCCGCCGCTTCGCGGCGGATTCCTCCCACCCACCCATCCGTTCACCCCGCACCGGCCGGCGAACCGAACGACCAGCCGGCGCCCGCCCGCGCCGTTCTTCCCACCGCACCCGCTATGGGCAGCGCCGCTCCCGCCGTGAGCCGCGCCGCTCCCGCTGTGGGCAGGCGTTCCGCAGGGCGAGTGGGGCCTCCCCTGCTCGAGCGAAGCCGAGAGCTTGGGGAAGGGCGGGCGCACCCCCCGGCGCCGGGTGACGACCCGAGGGGCGTTCACGGGAGCGAGGCCGGCGCCCGCAAGGCATACGGCGCCCGCATCGAAGGCCTGCTGCTCGGCCTGGCCGCGGGCGACGCCGCCGGGTGGCCCGCAGCCCGGCACCGGGCCGCCCGTATGCCGGAGTGGACCCGCCGCCTCACCCGCGAGCTGGACACCTTCGCCGAGCAGAACGCCACGACCACCCTCCCCGTCCCCATCGCCCTGAACCAGCCCCCGGAGCCGCTGCGCCTCGGCCCCTCCGACGACGCCGAATGGGCGGCCTTCACCGCCGAGTCCCTGCTCCGCGCGGCGGACGGCACGCTGGACCCCGGCCTGCCCCCGGGCCGCCGGGTCCGCGCGGCCCTGGACCTCGCCTGGTCCACCCTCGCCGCCGAGGTCGCCGCCGCCGCGGCCCGCGCCCCGGAGGTGGAGTCCGCCGTACTCCCCCTGCGCGCCCGCATCTCCGTCCGCGCGGGCCTCGGCAACCTCGCCGCCGGGCTGCGCCCGCCCGCCACCGGCCACGACAACCCGCACTACTTCGACGACGCCGCCTGCGTACGCGCCTGCGTGCTCGCCCTGGTGCACCCCGGCGACCCCGAACAGGCCGCCGACCTCGCCGAATTCGACGCCCGCTACACCCAGGACGGCGACGGCGCGCACGGCGCCCGCGCGATGGCCGCGGCGATCGCGTCGGTGCTCGGCGGCGCGGACGTCGACGGGGCGGTGGACGCCGCGCTCGCGCAGCTCCCCGAGCACACGGAGATCGGCCGCAATGCCCGGCATGCCGTGAAGCTCGCCCAGGCCGCCGCGTGCGCCTTCGACCTCGTACCGCTACTCGAACACCAGATCGTCGACCACGTGTACAGCTACGGCATCGCCGCCGCCGAGACCGTCCCGGTGGCGCTCGCCCTGGCCACCGCCGCGCGCGGCCGCATCTGCGAGGCCGTGCCCGCCGCCGCCTGCCTGTCCCGGGTCGCGGACTCGGCGCCCGCCCTCGCCGGGGCGCTGACCGGCGCGTTCGGCACGGCGACAACGATCCCCGAGTCCTGGCGCGAGACCTGCCGGACGCTGTCCGGCTGCGCGCTGCCCCGCCTGGCCGGCACCGACCTGGTGGAACTCGCCGGGCACCTGGCACACACGGAACCGGCCGCCCCAGGTGGACAATTCCGGACATGAAGCGCATGCAGCCCACACCCGGAACGGCAGGCACCAGTGCGGTCGGCCTGGCCGACCGCATCACCGGCAGCCTCGTCGGCGCGGCCGTCGGCGACGCCCTCGGCGGGCCCGTCGAGGGATACGCGCCCGAGCAGATCGCCGAGCGGCACGGCGGCCGTGTCCAGGGCGTCGTCGGCCCCTGGAACGGCGACGAGTGGCGCACCGCCCGCCCCATCGCGCCGTACCACAAGGGTGACGGCCACGTCACCGACGACACCTTGCTGACGCACGCGCTCGTACGAGTGTACGGCACCGTCCGCGACCACCTCGACGCGTACGCCGTCGCCGACCACTTGGTGCCCGACCTCATGACGACGCCGCGCTGGATCCCGGAGCTGGAGGCCGAGGCCCTGCCCCTGCACCGGCTCTTCCTCGCCGAGAAGTGGCTCGTCGCCCGCCTCCACTACGGCCACGTCGACCCGCGCGAGGCGGGCACCGGCAACATCGTCAACTGCGGCGCCGCGATGTACATGGCCCCGGTCGGCCTGGTCAACGCCGCGCACCCGCAAGGCGCGTACGCCGAGGCCCTCGACATCGCGGGCGCCCACCAGTCCTCGTACGGCCGCGAGGCGGCGGGCGTCTTCGCGGCGGCGGTGGCGGCGGCCTGCGCGCCCGGCGCCACGCCGGAATCGGTGGTCGAGGCGTGCCTCGCCCTGGCGAAGGACGGCACGCGCGCGGCGATCGAGGCGGTGACGGACGTGGCCGCGCGCCACCGGGACTTCGAGACGGCCCTGGCGCCCGTCCGCGCCGCCGTCGCCCCCTTCGACACGGTCGGCCCCGACTACCGCGCCCCGTCGCTCGGCGCCCGCCGCCCCTCCCGCCTGCACGCCATCGAGGAGCTGCCGGTGGCCCTGGCCATGCTCCTGGTCGGCGGGGGCGACTACCGCCGCACGGTCCTCGGCGCCGTCAACTACGGCCGCGACTGCGACTCCATCGCGACGATGAGCGGTGCGATCGTGGGCGCGATGCGCGGCGAGGCCGCGATTCCGCGGGAGTGGGTCACGGCGGTGTCCGAGGCGAGCCGCCTCGACCTGCGTGCGCCGGCGACGGCCCTGACCGAGGTCGCCCGGGAGATCTTCACCCGGGACGTCACCCGCCGCCGCGCCCATGAAGCGGCCTTCGGGTCCCTGGCGGACCCGACGGACCCGATGCCCCGGGCGGACCAGAGCCCCCTGACCGGCCCGACGAGCCCGGCGGGCGCGCATGCCGCCGCCCCGGCCGCGCACGCCCCGTCGGCCACCCGTCCCCCGACCGCCACCCCGGCCGCCCCATGATCCGCCTCACCTGGGTCCAGCCGGAGGACCTCCTCGGGCACGAACTCCGGCAGGCCGCGCACGAGGGCCGTGACGTCTCCTCCGTCCGGGCCCGCTGGCTCGCGGCCGGCGGCCACCC
>NZ_JAFEXF010000155.1 GCF_016905445.1 Streptomyces sp. G44 | reverse complement strand
GCGCTGCGCACGCGGGTGCTGCCCGCGCCGGGCGCCGACCCGGCCGTCGCGGGGGCCGAGCTGGCGGCCGCCGGGGGAGTCGAGTCGCTGGCCGTCGAGGAGCACCACCTGACGGTGGCCCGGCACCGGGCGCTCGGCACGGTCGCGCCACGGCTGCGGCTGGTGGACCTCGGCGGCGCGGTGGAGCAGCTGAGGTTCGTCAAGGACGAGGAGGAGATCTCCTGTCTGCGCATCGCCGCGGAGATCGCCGACCAGGCGCTGGGGGAGCTGCTGGAGTCCATCCTCGTCGGGCGTACGGAGCGCCACCTGGCGCTGGAGCTGGAGCGGCGGCTCGTGGACCACGGCGCGGACGGCCCCGCCTTCCCCACCTCGGTCGGCACCGGGCCGAATTCCGGCAAGGGCGGCCACCGGCCCACCGACCGCCGCGTGGAGGAGGGCGACTTCCTCTCCGTCTGCCTGGGGGCGAGCTACCGCGGATACTGCTGCGAGATCGGCCGTACGTTCGTCATCGGCACGTCTCCGGCGGACTGGCAGATCGAGCTGTACGACCTGGTCTTCGCCGCTCAGCGGGCGGGCAGGGAGGCCCTCGTACCCGGTGCGGCCTGCCGCGACGTGGACCGCGCGGCACGTCACGTACTGGAGGCGGCGGGCTGTTCGGAAGGGCTCGCTCCACTGACGGGACACGGTGTGGGGCTCGAAATCGACGAGGACCCGCAGTTGGCGCCCTCGGCCATGGGTAAACTGGACGCTTGCGTGCCGGTCACCGTCGAACCGGGGGTTCACCTCCCTGGCCGGGGCGGTGTCCGGATCGATGACACGCTCGTCGTGCGCCCCGAGGCGGACGGCGGACCCGAGCTACTCACCATCACGACCAAGGAACTGCTCGCGCTCTAGCGCGCGTGCCCGACCGGGGTCGTCCACCAGTCAGTCAGTGCAGGAGATTCCGCAACCGTGGCTTCCACGAACGACCTCAAGAACGGCCTGGTGCTCAAGCTCGAAGGCGGCCAGCTCTGGTCCGTCGTCGAGTTCCAGCACGTCAAGCCCGGCAAGGGCCCGGCCTTCGTGCGCACCAAGCTCAAGAACGTGCTCTCCGGCAAGGTCGTCGACAAGACGTTCAACGCCGGCGTCAAGGTCGAGACGGCCACGATTGACAAGCGCGACATGCAGTTCTCCTACATGGACGGCGACTACTTCGTCTTCATGGACATGGAGACCTACGACCAGCTCCACATCGACAAGAAGGCCGTCGGCGACGCCGCCAACTTCCTGATCGAGGGCTTCGAGGCCACCGTCGCGCAGCACGAGGGCTCGGTGCTCTTCGTCGAGCTGCCCGCCGCCGTCGAGCTGACCATCAAGGAGACGGAGCCGGGCGTCCAGGGCGACCGCTCCACCGGTGGCACCAAGCCCGCCATCCTGGAGACCGGTCACCAGATCCAGGTGCCGCTCTTCATCACCACCGGCGAGAAGATCAAGGTCGACACCCGTGACAGTGGCTACCTCGGCCGGGTGAACAGCTAACCGTGGCTGCTCGTAACACGGCCCGCAAGCGCGCCTTCCAGATCCTCTTCGAGGCGGACCAGCGCGGAACGGACGTCCTGACGGTCCTCGCCGACTGGGTGCGCCACTCGCGGTCCGACACCCGGCAGCCGCCGGTGAGCGAGTACACGATGGAGCTCGTCGAGGGGTACGCGCAGTATGAGCGCCGCATCGACGATCTCATCTCGCAGTACGCCGTCGGGTGGACCCTGGACCGCATGCCGGTCGTCGACCGCAACATCATCCGGCTCGGCGCCTACGAACTGGTCTGGGTCGACGGCACGCCCGACGCGGTGGTCCTCGACGAGGCGGTCCAGCTCGCCAAGGAGTTCTCCACGGACGAGTCGCCGTCCTTTGTCAACGGCCTGCTCGGGCGCTTCAAGGACCTGAAGCCGTCCCTGCGCCGGGACGAGGCGTAAGGCTTCTTCCGTACGTCACCGCCGGGGCCCGCAGCAATCCGCTGCGGGCCCCGGCGGTTTTTCCCGTCCCGGGTTTTCCCCGGGGCGGCCCGGGGAATTCTCCGAAAAGCGAAAGCCGCCGGGGCGGCCACAGCCTTTTGGCTGTGGCCGCCCCGGCGGCACGTTTCTGCTGCCGATTCCGGCGTGGGTGTCAGACCTCTTCGTGGGCCACGGCGCGGCGCGCGTCCGCGTCCAGGACGCCCCAGCTGATGAGCTGCTCGGTCAGGACCGAGGGGGACTGGTCGTAGATGACGGCGAGGGTGCGCAGGTCGTCCTGGCGGATCGAGAGCACCTTGCCGTTGTAGTCACCGCGCTGCGACTGGATCGTGGCGGCGTACCGCTGGAGCGGGCCCGCCTTCTCCGCCGGCACGTGGGCCAGCCGCTCCAGGTCGAGGACGAGCTTCGGCGGCGGCTCGGCGGCGCCACCGGGAGCCGTACCAGGAAGAAGCTCCTGCACGGGGACGCCGTAGAAGTCCGCCAGCTCGGCGAGGCGCTGCACGGTCACGGCGCGGTCACCGCGCTCGTACGACCCGACGACGACCGCCTTCCAGCGTCCCTGGGACTTCTCCTCGACGCCGTGGAGGGAAAGGCCCTGCTGGGTACGGATCGCGCGGAGCTTGGCCCCGAGCTGCTTGGCGTATTCGCTGGACATATAGCTCCCCGGACGCTGCGACAATCATGCGGCTCCGCCGCGTGGCTGGTAACTCACTGTGAGGTTACGCAGCGTTACTTGCCTGCGTCAAGCCGAATGGTCCGTACCGCCCCTTCGGTGGAGGCCGATGACGTCTTCGCTCATCAGTACTGGTAGTGTGACTGGCGCAATTTCGACGTCCTTTAATGTCCGTCCCGTGAGGCGGAGAAGGAGGTCCGTTTCATATGGACACGCAAGGCTCCAAAGACTCCGTTGTCGCGCGCCCCGTACTCGAAGGGCCCGACATCGCGCGGGTGTTGACCCGCATCGCCCACGAGATCGTCGAGCGCGCCAAGGGCGCCGACGACGTGGTCCTCCTCGGCATTCCCACCCGCGGCG
Source organism: Streptomyces sp. G44 (assembly GCF_016905445.1). Classification (GTDB taxonomy): domain Bacteria; phylum Actinomycetota; class Actinomycetes; order Streptomycetales; family Streptomycetaceae; genus Streptomyces. Next base: position 15,085 of record NZ_JAFEXF010000155.1, on the reverse strand, counting down.
TCTTCCTCGCCCGCCGGCTCGCCACCAAGCTCGAAGAGATCACCGGCAGCAAGATCCCGGTCGGCTCCCTCGACATCACCATGTACCGCGACGACCTGCGCATGCACCCGCCGCGCGCGCTGGCCCGCACCGAGATCCCCGGCGACGGCATCGACGGCCGCCTGGTCGTCCTCGTCGACGACGTGCTCTTCTCCGGCCGCACCATCCGGGCCGCCCTCGACGCGCTGAACGACATCGGGCGTCCGCGCGCGGTGCAGCTCGCCGTACTCGTCGACCGGGGCCACCGCGAACTGCCCATCCGCGCCGACTACGTCGGCAAGAACCTCCCCACGTCGCTGCGGGAGACGGTCAAGGTGCAGCTCACCGAGGAGGACGGCCGCGACGCCGTGCTGCTCGGCGCCAAGCCCGCTTCCGCTTAACGGACGACCGGCTTCCCACCGCACGGGCCCAGGGCACGACCCTGTGCGCCCGCGCGCCCGCAGACCTCCACACACCGGAGTACCCCCCGATGATGCGACACCTCATCTCGGCCGCCGACCTCTCCCGCGACGACGCCGTCCTGATCCTCGACACGGCCGAGGAGATGGCGCGGGTGGCCGACCGGCCGATCAAGAAGCTGCCCGCCCTGCGCGGGCGCACCGTGGTCAACCTCTTCTTCGAGGACTCGACCCGGACCCGGATCTCCTTCGAGGCCGCCGAGAAGCGCCTCTCCGCCGATGTCATCAACTTCGCCGCCAAGGGGTCGTCCGTCTCCAAGGGCGAGTCCCTCAAGGACACCGCCCAGACCCTGGAGGCGATGGGCGTCGACGCCGTCGTCATCCGGCACGGCGCCTCCGGCGCGCCCTACCGCCTGGCCACCTCCGGGTGGATCGACGCCGCCGTCATCAACGCCGGCGACGGCACCCACCAGCACCCCACCCAGGCCCTGCTCGACGCCTTCACCATGCGGCGCCGCCTCGTCGGGCCGGACGCCGGGCTCGGCCAGGACCTCGCGGGCAAGCGCATCACCATCGTCGGCGACGTCCTGCACAGCCGCGTGGCCCGCTCCAACGTCGACCTGCTGCACACCCTCGGCGCCGAGGTCACCCTGGTCGCCCCGCCCACCCTGGTGCCGGTCGGCGTCGAGCAGTGGCCGTGCGAGGTCTCGTACGACCTGGACCGCGTCCTCGCGAAGTCCGACGCCGTGATGATGCTGCGGGTGCAGCGCGAGCGCATGAACGCCGCGTTCTTCCCCACCGAGCGCGAGTACTCGCGGCGCTACGGCCTGGACGGCGAGCGCATGGCGAAGATGCCGGAGCACGCCATCGTCATGCACCCCGGCCCGATGGTCCGCGGCATGGAGATCACCGCCGAGGTCGCCGACTCCGACCGCTGCACGGTCGTCGAGCAGGTCGCCAACGGCGTCTCCATCCGCATGGCCGTCCTCTACCTGCTCCTGGGCGGCAACGAGCCCGCCGTCACCCCCCGCCCCACCGGTTCCGAGGAGAAGTAACGACCATGAGCAAGATCCTGATCCGTGGTGCGAAGGTGCTCGGCGGCGAGGCGCAGGACGTCCTGATCGACGGCGAGACCATCGAGGCCGTCGGCACGGGGCTCTCCGCCGAGGGCGCGACCGTCGTCGAGGCCGGGGGCAAGGTGCTCCTGCCGGGCCTCGTCGACCTCCACACCCACCTGCGCGAGCCGGGCCGCGAGGACTCCGAGACCGTCCTGACCGGCACGCGCGCCGCCGCCTCCGGTGGCTACACCGCCGTCTTCGCCATGGCCAACACCTTCCCCGTCGCCGACACCGCCGGCGTCGTCGAGCAGGTGTACCGCCTCGGCAAGGAGTCCGGCTACTGCGACGTGCAGCCCATCGGCGCCGTCACCGTCGGCCTGGAGGGCAAGAAGCTCGCCGAGCTGGGCGCCATGCACGAGTCCGCCGCCGGAGTGACCGTCTTCTCCGACGACGGCAAGTGCGTCGACGACGCGGTGATCATGCGGCGCGCCCTGGAGTACGTGAAGGCCTTCGGCGGCGTCGTCGCCCAGCACGCCCAGGAGCCGCGGCTCACCGAGGGCGCCCAGATGAACGAGGGCGTCGTCTCCGCCGAGCTGGGCCTCGGCGGCTGGCCCGCCGTCGCCGAGGAGTCGATCATCGCCCGGGACGTCCTGCTCGCCGAGCACGTCGGGTCGCGCGTCCACATCTGCCACCTCTCGACCGCCGGCTCCGTGGAGATCGTCCGCTGGGCCAAGTCGCGCGGCATCGACGTGACCGCCGAGGTCACCCCGCACCACCTGCTCCTCACCGACGAGCTGGTCCGCTCGTACAACCCGGTCTACAAGGTCAACCCGCCGCTGCGCACCGAGCGCGACGTCATGGCGCTGCGCGAGGCCCTCGCCGACGGCACCATCGACATCGTCGCCACCGACCACGCGCCGCACCCCCACGAGGACAAGGACTGCGAGTGGGCCGCGGCCGCCATGGGCATGGTGGGCCTGGAGACCGCGCTCTCCGTCGTCCAGCAGACGATGGTCGAGACCGGCCTGCTGACCTGGGAGGCGGTCGCCGACCGCATGTCCTTCAAGCCGGCGAAGATCGGCCGCGCCACCGGCCACGGCCGTCCCGTCTCGGCAGGTGAGCCCGCGAACCTCGTCCTGGTCGACGCCGATTACCGTGGGGAAGTGGACCCCGCGCGCTTCGCCTCGCGCAGCCGCAACACCCCCTACGAGGGCCGTGAGCTGCCGGGCCGCGTCACGCACACCTGGCTCCGGGGCCGCCCCACGCTCGTCGACGGGAATCTCGCGTGACAACACTTGTGGAACTGGCCGCCGAGAAGGATTCGGCGGACGTGACCGACTGGGCCGCACGGCTCGGCTGGGTCGTCGGACTGCTGCTCTTCATCGCGCTCGTCTACTGGCTGATGCGCGAGGGCTGGAAATGGCGCGGCACCCTCCAGAGCGACCTGCCGGAGCTCCCCAGCGCGCCGAGCGACCCGGGCCCGGCGAAACTTGAGCTGAGCGGCCGCTACCACGGCTCCACCACGGCGGGGCAGTGGCTCGACCGCATCGTGGCGCACGGCCTGGGCACCCGAAGCCGCGTCGAGCTGACGCTCACCGACGCGGGGCTCGACGTCGTGCGTCCGGGCGCGGCCGACTTCTTCATCCCCGTCGGCCGACTGCGTGAGGCCCGTCTCGACAAGGGCATCGCCGGCAAGGTGCTCGCCGAGGGCGGACTGCTCGTCGTCACCTGGGAACACGGCGGGAAGCTGCTCGACTCGGGCTTCCGCTCGGACCACGCGGCGGAGCAGGCCGAGTGGGCCGACACCATCAACACCATGATCCATACCGCTACTACGGAAGGCACCGCACGATGACGACCTCCACCCGGGGAGCCGCCAAGGCTCCCGCCGTACTCGTCCTGGAGGACGGCCGCATCTTCCGCGGCCGCGCCTACGGGGCCGTGGGGGAGACCTTCGGCGAAGCGGTGTTCTCCACCGGCATGACCGGTTACCAGGAGACGCTCACCGACCCCTCCTACGACCGCCAGATCGTGGTCGCCACCGCCCCCCAGATCGGCAACACCGGCTGGAACGACGAGGACGACGAGTCCGACCGCATCTGGGTCTCCGGATACGTGGTCCGCGACCCCGCCCGCATCCCCTCCAACTGGCGTTCCCGGCGCCCGCTCGACGACGAGCTGGCGAGGCAGGGCGTCGTCGGCATCTCCGGGATCGACACCCGCGCCCTCACCCGCCACCTGCGCGAGAGCGGCTCGATGCGCTCCGGGATCTTCTCCGGCGAGGCGCTGGCCGCCGACGCCGAGCTGATCGCCCGCGTCCAGGCGCAGCCCCACATGAAGGGCGCCAGCCTCTACGAGGAGGTCGCCACCAAGGAGGCCTACGTCGTCCCGGCCGTCGGCGAGAAGAAGTTCACCGTCGCCGCCATCGACCTCGGCATCAAGGGCATGACCCCGCACCGGATGGCCGAGCGCGGCATCGAGGTGCACGTGCTGCCCGCGACCGCCACCGAGGAGGAGGTGTACGCCGTCGCCCCCGACGGAGTCTTCTTCTCCAACGGCCCCGGCGACCCCGCCACCGCCGAAGGACCGGTCGCGCTGATGACCGCCGTCCTCAAGCGCAGGACGCCGCTGTTCGGCATCTGCTTCGGCAACCAGATCCTCGGCCGCGCCCTGGGCTTCGGCACGTACAAGCTGAAGTACGGCCACCGCGGCATCAACCAGCCGGTGCAGGACCGCACCACCGGCAAGGTCGAGGTCACCGCGCACAACCACGGCTTCGCCGTGGACGCGCCGCTCGACAAGGTCTCCGACACCCCCTACGGGCGCGCCGAGGTCTCCCACGTGTGCCTCAACGACCAGGTGGTGGAGGGGCTCCAGCTCCTGGACCAGCCCGCGTTCAGCGTCCAGTACCACCCCGAGGCGGCCGCCGGACCGCACGACGCCGCGTACCTCTTCGACCGTTTCGTATCGCTGATGACCGCAGAAGGAGCCCAGCGTGCCTAAGCGCACCGATATCCAGTCCGTCCTGGTCATCGGCTCCGGCCCGATCGTCATCGGCCAGGCCGCCGAGTTCGACTACTCCGGCACCCAGGCGTGCCGGGTCCTCAAGGCCGAGGGCCTGCGCGTCATCCTCGTCAACTCCAACCCGGCGACGATCATGACCGACCCGGAGATCGCCGACGCCACGTACGTCGAGCCGATCACCCCGGAGTTCGTCGAGAAGATCATCGCCAAGGAGCGCCCCGACGCGCTGCTGCCGACGCTCGGCGGCCAGACGGCCCTGAACACGGCGATCTCCATGCACGAGCAGGGCGTCCTGGAGAAGTACGGCGTCGAGCTCATCGGGGCCAACGTCGAGGCGATCAACAAGGGCGAGGACCGCGACCTCTTCAAGGGCGTCGTCGAAGAGGTCCGCAAGAAGATCGGGCACGGCGAGTCCGCCCGCTCGTACATCTGCCACTCCATGGACGACGTCCTCAAGGGCGTCGAGGAGCTGGGCGGCTACCCCGTCGTCGTCCGGCCCTCCTTCACCATGGGCGGCGCCGGCTCCGGCTTCGCCCACGACGAGGAGGAGCTGCGCCGCATCGCCGGGCAGGGCCTGACCCTCTCGCCGACCACCGAGGTGCTCCTGGAGGAGTCCATCCTCGGCTGGAAGGAGTACGAGCTGGAGCTGATGCGCGACAAGAACGACAACGTCGTGGTCGTCTGCTCCATCGAGAACTTCGACCCGATGGGCGTGCACACCGGCGACTCGATCACCGTCGCGCCCGCGATGACGCTGACCGACCGCGAGTACCAGGTCCTGCGGGACGTCGGCATCGCGATCATCCGTGAGGTCGGCGTCGACACCGGCGGCTGCAACATCCAGTTCGCGGTCAACCCCGAGGACGGCCGGGTCATCGTCATCGAGATGAACCCGCGCGTCTCGCGCTCCTCCGCGCTCGCCTCCAAGGCCACCGGCTTCCCGATCGCGAAGATCGCCGCCAAGCTGGCCGTCGGCTACACGCTGGACGAGATCCCGAACGACATCACCGAGAAGACCCCGGCCTCCTTCGAGCCGACCCTCGACTACGTCGTCGTCAAGGCCCCGCGCTTCGCCTTCGAGAAGTTCCCCTCGGCGGACTCGACCCTGACGACCACCATGAAGTCGGTCGGCGAGGCCATGGCCATCGGCCGCAACTTTCCCGAGGCCCTCCAGAAGGCGCTGCGGTCGCTGGAGAAGAAGGGTTCGCAGTTCACCTTCGTGGGCGAGCCCGGCGACAAGAAGCAGCTCCTCGAAGAGGCCGTCCGCCCGACCGACGGCCGCATCAACTCCGTCATGCAGGCCATCCGCGCGGGCGCCACCCCGGACGAGGTCTTCGACGCCACCAAGATCGACCCGTGGTTCGTCGACCAGCTCTTCCTGATCAAGGAGCTCGCGGACGAGCTGGCCGCCACCGAGCGGCTGGACGCCGGCCTGCTCGCCGAGGCCAAGCGGCACGGCTTCTCCGACGCCCAGATCGCCGAGATCCGCGGGCTGCGCGAGGACGTCGTGCGCGAGGTGCGCCAGACGCTCGGCGTGCGCCCGGTCTACAAGACCGTCGACACCTGCGCCGCCGAGTTCGCCGCGAAGACGCCGTACTTCTACTCCTCGTACGACGAGGAGAGCGAGGTCGCCCCGCGCGAGAAGCCCGCGGTGATCATCCTGGGCTCGGGCCCGAACCGCATCGGCCAGGGCATCGAGTTCGACTACTCCTGCGTCCACGCCTCCTTCGCGCTGAGCGACGCGGGCTACGAGACCGTGATGGTCAACTGCAACCCCGAGACCGTCTCCACGGACTACGACACCTCCGACCGGCTCTACTTCGAGCCGCTCACCCTGGAGGACGTCCTGGAGATCGTCCACGCCGAGGCGCAGGCCGGTCCGATCGCGGGCGTCGTCGTCCAGCTCGGCGGCCAGACCCCGCTCGGCCTCGCGCAGGCCCTGAAGGACAACGGCGTCCCGATCGTCGGCACCTCGCCCGAGGCCATCCACGCCGCCGAGGACCGCGGCGCCTTCGGCCGCGTGCTCGCCGAGGCCGGCCTGCCGGCGCCGAAGCACGGCACCGCCACCACGTTCGCCGAGGCCAAGGCCATCGCCGACGAGATCGGCTACCCCGTCCTCGTCCGCCCGTCGTACGTGCTCGGCGGGCGCGGCATGGAGATCGTGTACGACGAGGTCCGCCTCGCCTCCTACATCGAGGAGTCGACCGAGATCAGCCCCTCGCGGCCGGTCCTCGTCGACCGCTTCCTGGACGACGCGATCGAGATCGACGTGGACGCCCTCTACGACGGCACCGAGCTCTACCTCGGCGGCGTCATGGAGCACATCGAGGAAGCCGGCATCCACTCCGGCGACTCGGCGTGCGCGCTGCCCCCGATCACCCTCGGCGGCTTCGACATCAAGCGCCTGCGCGCCTCCACCGAGGCCATCGCCAAGGGCGTCGGCGTCCGCGGACTGATCAACATCCAGTTCGCCATGGCGGGCGACATCCTGTACGTTCTCGAAGCCAACCCGCGCGCCTCCCGGACCGTCCCCTTCACCTCGAAGGCGACCGCGGTGCCGCTGGCGAAGGCCGCCGCCCGGATCTCGCTGGGCGCGACCGTCGCCGAGCTGCGCGCGGAGGGCATGCTGCCCGGGCACGGCGACGGCGGCACGCTGCCGATGGACGCGCCGATCTCCGTCAAGGAGGCCGTCATGCCGTGGTCGCGCTTCCGCGACATCCACGGGCGCGGCGTCGACACCGTCCTCGGCCCGGAGATGCGCTCCACGGGCGAAGTCATGGGCATCGACTCGGTGTTCGGCACCGCGTACGCCAAGTCGCAGGCGGGCGCGTACGGTCCGCTGCCGACCAAGGGCCGCGCCTTCATCTCCGTCGCCAACCGCGACAAGCGTTCGATGATCTTCCCGGCGCGTGAACTGGTCGCGCACGGCTTCGAGTTGTTCGCCACGTCCGGCACGGCCGAGGTGCTCAGGCGCAACGGCCTGCCCGCCACGGTGGTGCGCAAGCAGTCCGAGGGCGAGGGCCCGAACGGCGAGAAGACCATCGTCCAGCTCATCCACGACGGCGGCGTCGACCTCATCGTCAACACCCCGTACGGCACCGGCGGCCGCCTCGACGGCTACGAGATCCGTACGGCCGCCGTGGCGCGCTCCGTGCCGTGCCTGACGACGGTCCAGGCGCTCGCCGCCGCCGTCCAGGGCATCGACGCGCTCAACCGCGGCGACGTGGGCGTGCGTTCTCTCCAGGAACACGCGGAACGCCTGACCGCGGCCCGCGACTAGCAGCCCCGAGGGGGACACCGGAAACGGTGTCCCTCTCTTCATGAGGCCCTGCTCATGAGGCTCTCCCCGTGAGGTCATGGGGCTCTTTCTGAGGACATCGACCATGTACAAGCTCTTCTTCAACCTCGTCTTCCAGCGGATGGACCCGGAGCAGGCCCACCACCTGGCCTTCCGGTGGATCCGCCTCGCGGCCCGCGTCCCCGTGCTGCGCACGTTCCTCGCGGCCGCCCTCGCGCCCCGCCACAAGGAGTTGCGCACCGAGGCCCTCGGGCTGCGGATGCACGGCCCGTTCGGCCTCGCCGCGGGCTTCGACAAGAACGCCGTCGCGATCGACGGCATGTCGATGCTCGGCTTCGACCACATCGAGATCGGCACCGTCACGGGGGAGCCGCAGCCCGGCAACCCCAAGAAGCGGCTCTTCCGCCTCGTGCAGGACCGCGCGCTGATCAACCGCATGGGCTTCAACAACGAAGGCTCGGCGGCCGTGGCGGCCCGTCTGGCGGCCCGCGAGGCGGTCTTCAGGACCGTCGTGGGCGTGAACATCGGCAAGACCAAGGTCGTGCCGGAGGAGGACGCCGTCGGCGACTACGTGAAGTCGACCGAGCGGCTCGCCCGCCACGCCGACTACCTGGTCGTCAACGTCTCCTCGCCGAACACCCCGGGGCTGCGCAACCTCCAGGCCACCGAGTCGCTGCGCCCCCTGCTGACCGCCGTCCGCGAGGCCGCCGACCGCGGTGTCGAGGGCCGGCGCGTACCGCTCCTGGTGAAGATCGCCCCCGACCTGGCGGACGAGGACATCGACGCCGTCGCGGACCTCGCCGTCGAGCTCGGCCTGGACGGCATCATCGCCACCAACACCACCATCGCGCGCGAGAGCCTCGGTTTGACATCCGAACCGACTCTCGTCGAGGAGGTCGGCGGCCTCTCCGGAGCGCCGCTCAAGGCGCGCTCCCTGGAGGTCCTGCGCCGCCTCTACGCGCGCGTGGGCGACCGCATCACGCTCGTGGGCGTCGGCGGCATCGAGAACGCCGAGGACGCCTGGCAGCGCATCCTCGCCGGCGCCACCCTCGTCCAGGGCTACAGCGCTTTCATCTACGAGGGACCCTTCTGGGCCCGCGCGATCCACAAGGGCCTCGCCGCGCGCCTGCGCACGAGCCCGTACGCCACCCTCGCCGACGCCGTCGGCGCCGACGTCAGGAAGTCCGCATGACCGCCCCGGAGACCCCCGCGAGCGCCCCGGAGCCCTTCGGCACCCGGCTGCGCCGCGCCATGGACGAGCGGGGCCCGCTCTGCGTCGGCATCGACCCGCACGCCTCGCTGCTGTCCGCCTGGGGCCTGGACGACGACATCGCGGGTCTTGAGCGGTTCACGCGGACGGTCGTCGAGACGCTCGCCGGGAGCGTCGCCGTCTTCAAGCCGCAGAGCGCCTTCTTCGAGCGCTTCGGGTCGCGCGGCATCGCCGTCCTGGAGAAGGCGGTCGCCGAGCTGCGGGCGGCCGGCGCCCTGGTCGTCATGGACGCCAAGCGCGGCGACATCGGCTCGACCATGGCCGCGTACGCCGAGACCTTCCTGCACAAGGACGCGCCGCTGTTCAGCGACGCGCTCACGGTCTCGCCCTACCTCGGCTACGGCTCCCTGAAGCCGGCCGTCGAACTGGCCCGCGAGAACGGCGCCGGGCTCTTCGTGCTCGCCCTCACCTCCAACCCCGAGGGCGCCGAGGTGCAGCACGCGCTGCGCGAGGACGGCCGCACGGTCGCGGCCACCGTCCTCGGCCACCTCGCCGACGAGAACGCCGGACAGGAGCCCCTGGGGTCCTTCGGGGCCGTCGTCGGGGCGACCCTGGGCGACCTCTCCTCGTACGACCTCGGCATCAACGGCCCGCTGCTCGCCCCCGGCATCGGTGCGCAGGGCGCGACGCCCGCGGATCTGCCGGCCGTCTTCGGGCCTGCCGTACGCAATGTCGTGCCGAGCGTCAGCCGGGGCGTGCTGCGGTACGGGCCGGACGCGGCGGGTTTGCGGGGCGCCGCGGAGCGCTTCGCGGACGAGATCCGGGCGGCTGTCGAGGCGGCGTGAGCGGGGCGGCGGAGCGCGCTCGTGGCTCCCGCCGCCCCCTCTTCGGCGACCCACCGGCGACTCACCGGCTCAAATCGGAGGCGTTATGCCCGATATGTACGGCTCGACTGAGGCTGACCTGGACTTTTCGTCTGTTCTCGCTGACTCCAGCGGCCATGGCCGCTAGTCTCCGAGGGAGCCAACGGGCAAGCGCGTTGCACGTTGCTCCCCTGGTGTGGGGCGATTAGGTTCCTCACCGGTCCGTATCCGACAGTTCGACATCCGAGGTGACGTAGGCGTGGCTCTTCCGCCCCTTACCCCTGAACAGCGCGCAGCCGCGCTCGAAAAGGCCGCCGCGGCTCGCCGGGAGCGGGCCGAGGTCAAGAATCGACTCAAGCACTCCGGCGCCTCGCTTCACGAGGTCATCAAGCAGGGTCAGGAGAACGATGTCATCGGCAAGATGAAGGTCTCCGCCCTCCTGGAGTCCCTGCCGGGCGTGGGCAAGGTCCGCGCCAAGCAGATCATGGAGCGTCTTGGCATCTCCGAGAGCCGCCGCGTGCGCGGTCTCGGCTCCAACCAGATCGCGTCTCTTGAGCGCGAGTTCGGCGGTGGCGCTGCCTGACGTTCTCAGGCACTCCTGAGAACCTGGATAATCGCTGCATGGCTGCAACATCCCGGGGGACGACCCCCGTACCCCCGGACGTACGTCCGCGGCTGACCGTGCTCTCCGGCCCCTCCGGGGTCGGCAAGAGCACGGTCGTCGCCCATATGCGCAAGGAACACCCCGAGGTCTGGCTCTCGGTCTCCGCCACCACGCGCAAGCCGCGCCCCGGTGAGAAGCACGGTGTCCAGTACTTCTTCGTCTCCGACGACGAGATGGACAAGCTGATCGCCAACGGCGAGCTCCTGGAGTGGGCCGAGTTCGCGGGCAACCGCTACGGCACACCGCGGCGCGCGGTCCTCGAACGCCTGGAGGCGGGCGAGCCCGTCCTCCTGGAGATCGACCTCCAGGGCGCGCGCCTGGTGCGCGAGTCGATGGCCGAGGCCCAGCTGGTCTTCCTCGCCCCGCCGAGCTGGGACGAGCTGGTCCGCCGGCTCACCGGCCGGGGGACCGAGGCGCCCGAGGTGATCGAGCGCAGGCTGGCCGCGGCGAAGATCGAGCTGGCCGCCGAGGCCGAGTTCGACACCACCCTGGTCAACACCTCCGTCGAGGACGTGGCCCGTGAGCTGCTAGCCTTGATGAAAGTTCTTTGATCTGTACCCCTGTCTTGACTTCTGGTCTTGACTCACTTGATCCCACCGGAAGGCAGAGCGTGTCCTCTTCCATCACCGCGCCCGAGGGCATCATCAACCCGCCGATTGATGAGCTGCTCGAAGCCACCGACTCGAAGTACAGCCTCGTGATCTACGCCGCCAAGCGCGCGCGCCAGATCAACGCGTACTACTCGCAGCTCGGTGAGGGCCTCCTGGAGTACGTCGGCCCCCTGGTGGACACCCACGTCCACGAGAAGCCCCTCTCGATCGCGCTCCGCGAGATCAACGCGGGCCTGCTGACGTCCGAGGCCATCGAGGGCCCCGCCCAGTAGGCGTCGTCCGTTCTTCCACCACAGGCCCGGCGGCGCGACCGCCGGGCCTGTGGTGTGTCATGGAGTCGTACGTCTTCGAGCACGGGGACGCGGAGTGCGGGGAGGCACGGGTGAGCAAGCCCAACGTCGTTCTGGGGGTCAGCGGTGGCATCGCCGCCTACAAGGCGTGCGAGCTGCTGCGGCGGCTGACCGAGTCGGGCCATGACGTACGTGTCGTGCCGACCGCGTCGGCGCTGCACTTCGTCGGCGCCGCCACCTGGTCCGCGCTCTCCGGGCACCCCGTCTCGACCGAGGTCTGGTCGGACGTCCACGAGGTGCCGCACGTCCGCATCGGCCAGCAGGCCGACCTCGTGATCGTCGCCCCCGCCACCGCCGACATGCTCGCCAAGGCGGCCCACGGCCTCGCCGACGACCTCCTCACCAACACGCTGCTCACCGCCCGCTGTCCGGTGGTCTTCGCCCCGGCCATGCACACCGAGATGTGGGAGCACCCGGCCACCCAGGAGAACGTCGCCACGCTGCGGCGGCGCGGCGCCCTGGTCGTCGAGCCCGCGGTCGGCCGCCTCACCGGCGCCGACACCGGCAAGGGCCGCTTCCCCGACCCCGCGGAGCTCTTCGAGGTCGTACGCCGTGTGCTCGCGCGCGGAAGCCTGGCCCAGGACCTCGCGGGGCGGCACGTCGTGGTCAGCGCCGGCGGGACCCGGGAGCCCCTCGACCCGGTGCGCTTCCTCGGCAACCGTTCCTCCGGCAAGCAGGGCTTCGCACTCGCCCGGAGCGCGGCGGCGCGGGGCGCCCGCGTCACGCTCGTGGCGGCGAACGCGGCCCTGCCGGACCCGGCGGGCGTCGACGTCGTGCCGGTCGGCACGGCCGTGCAGCTGCGCGAGGCCGTCCTGAAGGCCGCGGCCGACGCCGACGCCGTGGTGATGGCGGCCGCCGTGGCCGACTTCCGGCCCGAGACGTACGCGGCGGGCAAGATCAAGAAGAAGGACGGCCAGGAGCCGGCGCCCGTCGCGCTGGTCCGCAACCCCGACATCCTCGCCGAGATGGCGGGGGAGCGGACGCGCCCGGGTCAGGTGATCGTCGGCTTCGCCGCCGAGACGGACGACATCCTCGCCAACGGCCGGGCCAAGCTCGCACGCAAGGGCTGCGATCTGCTGGTCGTCAACGAGGTCGGCGAGCGCAAGACGTTCGGCTCCGAGGAGAACGAGGCCGTCGTGCTCGGCGCGGACGGCAGCGAGACGCCGGTGCCGTACGGGCCGAAGGAAGCGCTCGCGGACACGGTGTGGGACCTGGTGGCGGAGCGGTTGTCCTGAGGGGGCCGGGGAAGCGGCTGTCGTCTTTCCTCGTCTTCCCGTACGCCGTCTTTCGTCTCTTGGCGGAACTCGGCCACAATGCGACGCGTTACTTGACGGGATCCACCGGCGGGGCCCACTGTCGTCTTCGTCCCGCCAGAGGCCTCAAACCCGGGAAAATCGGGCGCGAAACCGCTCTGGTGGAGACTGATCGCCGTACCGCACCATGCAGTGCCGCAGGTCACAGGGCTCCCAAGTGGCGAGACATGTGGTCCGGCGGACGAGTGTGACCGATAAACTGGCCTCGAACGACGTCGGGCGCAGCTCCCGGCCGTTCAACAATGATCAGACAGCAGCCGCTGCAACCACAGGGAGCGATGTGTCCCGGCGCCTCTTCACCTCGGAGTCTGTGACCGAGGGTCACCCCGACAAGATCGCTGACCAGATCAGCGACACCATTCTCGACGCGCTTCTGCGGGAGGACCCGACGTCCCGGGTCGCCGTGGAGACGTTGATCACCACCGGCCTCGTCCACGTGGCCGGCGAGGTCACGACGAAGGCGTACGCGCCGATCGCGCAGCTCGTGCGCGACAAGATCCTCGAGATCGGTTACGACTCCTCGAAGAAGGGCTTCGACGGCGCCTCCTGCGGCGTGTCGGTGTCCATCGGCTCGCAGTCGCCCGACATCGCGCAGGGCGTCGACACGGCGTACGAGCAGCGTGTCGAGGGCGATGAGGACGAGCTGGACAAGCAGGGCGCGGGCGACCAGGGCCTGATGTTCGGCTACGCCTGCGACGAGACGCCTGAGCTCATGCCGCTCCCGATCCACCTCGCGCACCGCCTCTCGCGGCGCCTGTCCGAGGTGCGCAAGAACGGGACGATCCCGTACCTGCGCCCCGACGGCAAGACCCAGGTCACCATCGAGTACGACGGCGACAAGGCCGTCCGCCTCGACACGGTCGTGGTCTCCTCGCAGCACGCGAGCGACATCGACCTGGACTCGCTCCTCGCGCCCGACATCCGCGAGTTCGTCGTCGAGCCCGAGCTGAAGGCCCTCCTCGAGGACGGCATCAAGCTGGAGACCGAGGGCTACCGCCTGCTGGTCAACCCCACCGGCCGCTTCGAGATCGGCGGCCCGATGGGCGACGCCGGCCTGACCGGCCGCAAGATCATCATCGACACGTACGGCGGCATGGCCCGCCACGGCGGCGGCGCCTTCTCGGGCAAGGACCCGTCCAAGGTCGACCGCTCGGCCGCCTACGCGATGCGCTGGGTCGCCAAGAACGTCGTCGCGGCCGGCCTCGCGGCCCGCTGCGAGGTCCAGGTGGCCTACGCCATCGGCAAGGCCGAGCCTGTGGGCCTGTTCGTCGAGACCTTCGGCACGGCCACGGTCGACACGGACAAGATCGAGACGGCCATCGCCGAGGTCTTCGACCTGCGCCCGGCCGCGATCATCCGCGACCTCGACCTGCTCCGCCCGATCTACTCCCAGACCGCCGCGTACGGCCACTTCGGCCGGGCGATCCCCGACTTCACGTGGGAGCGCACGGACCGCGTGGACGCGCTGCGCAAGGCGGCGGGGCTGTAGTCACGGCGTATCCGGTTCATGGCGCGGCCCGGTGTCCCCTGGGGGATGCCGGGCCTCGGCCGTTTTCGCGGCGCTGTCAGTACGGTCTGGTAGGAATGCTGCTGTGAGCAGCGAGAACGGGTCGGGTGTGGGTGAGGGCGCCGGGGGAGGGGTGCCTGAGGCCGAGCAGCTCGCGTTGATCCGGGACAGTGTGCGCGCGGCCAAGGTGCCGCGGGCCAAGCCGCGGACGTGGCGGGGGGCCGCGTTGGCCAAGGAGCTGCCCGTGGCGCGGGTGCTGGTCGACAAGGGAGTGCTGCATCTCGACCGGTACTTCGACTACGCCGTCCCCGAGGAGCTGGACGCGGTCGCTCGGCCCGGAGTCCGGGTCCGCGTGCGCTTCGGCGCCGGGTCGCGGAACGTGCGCGAGGGGCGGCGCGAGGGGGGCGGGCTGATCGACGGGTTCATCGTCGAGCGGTGTGCCGAGAGCGAGTACAGCGGGCCGCTGGCCGCCCTGGCGCAGGTCGTCTCGCCGGAACCGGTGCTGGACTCCGGGCTCCTGGAGCTGGCGCGCGCTGTCCCCGACCGGGACGCCGGCGGCCTCGCCGATGGCCTCCGGCTCCCGTTCCCGCCCCGGCACGCGCGCGCCGAGTCCCGGGCGCCCACCGCCCCTCCGCCCCCGCCGGCCGCCCCCGACGCGGGGACCTGGCGGCGGTACGGGCACGGGGCCGAGTTCCTCGGGGTGCTGGCCTCGGGCGGCTCGCCCCGCGCGGTGTGGACCGCCCTGCCCGG
>NZ_JAFEXF010000154.1 GCF_016905445.1 Streptomyces sp. G44 | reverse complement strand
CTCCCAGCCGGAGCTGCCGGCCCCGCGCCCCGGGACGCCCGCGGAGCCGCCGTACGACGAGCCGGGCGACGAGCCGGGCAATCAGCGGCACCCCGAGCCGCGCCCCCGGCCCCGGCCGGAACCCGAACCGGAGCCCCAGCCGGAGCCCCAGCCGGACCCGCAGCCGGAGGTCCTGCCGCACGAGAGCCCGTGGTTCGCGAAGCACCCCGCTTCGTACGCCCCGGAGGAGCCGTACGACCAGTGGTACGAGGAGCAGGCCCCGTACGACAACGGCCAGCACGACAACGGCCAGCACGACGACGGACAGCGCGACGACGGACAGCGCGACAACGCCCGGTATGAGTCCGAGGCGGAGCCCGAGGCGCAGAGCCACCCCGCCCCCGCCCCCGCCCCCGAGCCCGAACCCGACATCCCCGGGCTCCCCGACGACGTCTCCCGCGTGGAGGCCTACTTCACGGCGTTCCGCAAGTACGTCAGCGAGATCGGCGACTACCCGAACGCCCGGCAGTTCAGCCTGTACCTGATGGACCTGTACGGCGTGACGGGCCAGGCGGGCGGGCCGCTCACGGAGAGCACGCTCCGCCCGTACCTGCGCGACTTCCGCTCCCGCCACCAGCGGTCCTTGGACGCCGGAGCGGACACGGACGCCGACGCGGACGCCCGCGCGGAACACATCGCGTGACCCGCGGACCGTCGGCGCGTCAGGAGACCTTCGGCGGTACGAGAACGGCCTCGCGGCCGAGCTTCGTCGTCGTGTCGGCGTAGAGGCTGACCTCACCGTCGGCCCAGCGCACGATCAGGTCGTCGGGCCGGCCGCCCCCGGTGTAGGCACCCGCCGTCAGCACCTTGGCGTGCTTCCACAGGGCGCCGGGCGCCCCCATGCGTGTCTTCGTGCCGGTACCGGCCGGGCTCACGTCCTTGTGGACGGTGCGTCCGCCGTCGCTCCAGCGGACGACGAGGTCCCACAGGCCGGTTCCGGTGAAGTCGCCGCCGGTGAGCAGGGCGGCACCCTGCCACGTGGCGCCGGCCTTGTGGAGCCTGGTCTTCTTCTGGAAGCCGCGGCCGTCCACGTCGCTGTACAGGATGACCTCGCCGTCGGTCCGGCGCACGAGGACGTCATCGGCCCTGTCGCCCCTGCCACCACGGGCTGCGCCGCCGAAGCGGCCCGCCGTGATCTGGGCGGCCTTCTTCCAGGCGGACCCGGCGGCGGCGAGCCGGGTCTCCTTGCCGAGCCCCGAGGCGGACACGTCCTGGTAGAGGGTGACCTCGCCGTCGGACCAGCGCACCATGAGGTCGGAGAGGTTCCCGCCGGCGAAGTCGCCGCCGGTGACGGCCGTGGCGTGCTTCCAGGTGGCGTTCGGCTTCTGGAGGCGGCGTTCGCGGGTGAAGCCGCCCTTGCCGTCGCCCGGGTGGAGGGTGACCTCGCCGTCGGCCCAGACCACGAGGAGGTCGGCCTTGCCGTCCCCGGTGTAGTCGCCGGTGGCCAGCCGCTTGGCGTGCTGCCAGGTCTCGCCGGTGCCGAGGGTGGCGGGCAGCGGGGGCCGCTCGATGACGGGGGCGTCGCGCACGGCGTCGTCGTAGAGCTGGAACACCTGGTCGTCGTAGAAGGGCGCGTAGGAGACGGAGTCGGTGGCTCCGCCGCCGCCGGCGCCGCCGAGGTTGCCGACGACCTTGCCCGTCTTGGTCCGCTCGTCGAAGTCCGTCAGCCACGGGCTGCCCGAGGTGCCGCCGAAGAAGCCGCCGCACTCCATGCGCAGTTGCTTGTACCCGGGGAGCCGGGTGGTCTTCGTACGGCACTTGATCGCCTGGTCCTTGGGCGCGTGCCTGGCCGACGGGTAGCCGATGACGGTGACCGTGAGGTCGTAGCGCGGCGTGCGCGTCAGCGTGTTGGCGCCGGTCACCTGCTCGATCTGACGGCCCGACGTGCCGGGCTTGACGGTCGCGAAGGCGAAGTCGAGGTCCGAGCCGGGGCCCTGGTCGGTGCGCCGCGGGTCCTTGAAGACGCGGTCGACCGCCCAGATGCCGTGGGGCTGCTGCGCCGGGGTCTTGCCGGTGCGGTACTGCGGCACGAAGGCGTACTTGTCGCCGTTGCCGCAGTGCCCGGCGGTGAGGATGAGGTTGCCCTTGGGGCTGTGGACCACGCTGGCGGTGCAGTTGTGCGTGGCCATGCCCTTGTCGACGAAGTACAGAACGCCGATCGTCTTGGAGCCCTCGCGGTCCGTCTCCGCCTTCACGCCCGCCCTGGACGCCACGGGCGCCCGCCCGAAAGCGCGCTCCTCAGAGGCGGCGCCCCCGCCCGCGGCCCCGCCCCCGGCCGTATCCGTGGCCCCCGGCGGCTGCAACGGCGTCGCCGATTCCATGCGGTCGGCGGTCCAGAACCGCTCCGCCGCCGCGACGCCCCACCGCGCGTCGCTCTCCTTCGGTACCGCCCTGCTGTCACCGACGGGTGTCGCCGCGGTGGCGGTGGCCGCCGGAACGGCGGGGAATCCGCCGCCCACTCCCCCGCCCGCCCCCAGGGCCACGGCCACGGTCGCGGCACAGGTCCAACGTGAAACGCGCACAACTGCCTTCCTGCTGGGCGCGCGAGGTCGAACGGCGCCCAGACTCCCCCTGGTAAGACCCGGATAAGCTCACCCTATGCCACACAAAACCGCCGCAACGGCCGGAGTGCTCGCCCTCGCCCTTTCCCTGGCAGGCATGACAAGCGCCGCCGCGCAGGCGGGCCGAGAGGGCGAACTCAGCGTCGCGCCCGGCTCGGTGCGGCCCGGTGCGCGCATCACGCTGTCCGTGCTGAACCCGGAGCTGATGGACCAGATGGACGACGCCCACCGCGTCACCGTCCGTTCCGACGCGTTCTCGGGTCCGGTGAAGCTGTCCCCCTCCGGAAAGGTCTCCTGGAAGGGGCTGGCCACCATCCGCTGCGACGCGGAACCCGGCGAACACTCCCTCCGCTTCGACGAGCCGGTCCCGCCGGAGGAGGCGCGGACCAACGGCACGGTGCGGGTCGAGGCGGGTGGCGCGGTCCCCGGCGCCGAGTGCGCCGGCCAGGCCGGGCCGAAGTCCGAGGCCGCCGACTGGACACCGGTCACCGTCGGCATCGCCGCCGGTTCGCTCGCCGTCCTGGCCACGCTGGTCTTCTTCGCCGTACGCCGCCGACACCACCCCTGAGCCGCCGAAGCAGCGGCGACCGGACCACTCCACCGGCGTCCGCGCTCCGCGCGGCCGGGCCGGTTCAGGCGGCCGACGCCCGCTTCTTGCCCAGCTCCCCGTAGACGGCGAGCACGGCGCCGACGGCGAAGAGGGCCACGTACAAGGGCGTGGGCACGTCCCACCACTTGTGCAGCAGCCCCCAGGGGCCGTCCCCGAAGAGGCGGCCTGCGGCGCCGAGGCCGCCCTGGATTCCCATGACCCATCCGACGATGGCGATGATTTCCTTCTGCATGCCTCCATGATCACGGCGGGGTCAGCCGCGGGCGTCCTGCTCGGGGCGGAATCCGCAGTAGCCCGAAGGATGCAGAAACCGGCACGCACACCCATACGGCCGGGCGGGCGGGAGCCAACGGTCCCCGCCCGCCCGGCCGTTGCCGAACGCTACGCCCCGAGCAGCTTGCGCACCCGGTCCGCGCCCACGGCGAGCAGCAGCGTGGGCAGGCGCGGCCCGGTCTCCCGGGTCACGAGCAGCCGGTACAGCAGCGCGAAGAACGTCCGCTGCGCCACCTTGATCTCCGGCGGCAGCTCCTTGGCCGTCGCGTCCGCCGAGAACCCGGCCCGCACCTTCGGCACGCCGTACACGAGGTGGGTGAGGCCGTCGAGGGACCAGTGCGCGTCGAGGCCCTCCAGGAGGAGCCGCAGCGACTCGCGGCTCTCGTCGTCCAGCGAGGACAGCAGCGCGGTGTCGGGCTCGGCGCGCACGATGGTGCGGGCGTCGGCCGGCACCTGCGTGGTGATCCAGTTCTCCGCGCGGTCGAGTCGCGGCCGCACCTCGTCGAGCGAGGCCAGCGGCGCCGACGGGTCCAGGTCGCTCAGGATCCGCAGCGTCTGGTCCGCCGCCCCGGCGGTGATGTCCGCGACGGACGCGAGCGTGCGGTACGGCATCGGCCGCGGGGTGCGCGGCAGCTCACCGGCCGCCGTGCGCACCGCGCGGGAGTGCGCGGCGGCGTCGGCGGGCAGCGCGGAGCCGTCGGCGACCTTGGCCTCCAGCTTGTCCCACTCGTCGTAGAGCCGCTGGATCTCCTGGTCGAAGGCGATCTTGAAGGACTGGTTGGGCTTGCGGCGCGCGTACAGCCAGCGCAGCAGCGGCGCCTCCATGATCTTCAGCGCGTCGGCCGGGGTCGGCACGCCGCCCTTGGAGGACGACATCTTCGCCATGCCCGAGATCCCGACGAAGGCGTACATGGGACCGATCGGCTGCACGCCGTCGAAGATCTTCCGCACGATCTGGCCGCCGACGACGAACGAGGAGCCGGGCGAGGAGTGGTCCACACCGCTCGGCTCGAAGATGACGCCCTCGTACGCCCAGCGCATCGGCCAGTCGACCTTCCAGACCAGCTTGCCGCGGTTGAACTCGCTCAGCTTCACGGTCTCGCCGAAGCCGCACGCGGTGCAGGTGTAGACCAGCTCGGTGGAGTCGTCGTCGTACGAGACGACGGTCGTCAGGTCCTTCTCGCACTGCCCGCAGTAGGGCTTGTACGGGTAGTACCCGCCGCTGCCGCCGCTGCCGTCGTCCTCGGATGCGGCGCCGGAGCCCTCGGCGGCCTCCAGCTCGGCCTCGTCGACGGGCTTCTGCTGCTTGGCGCCGCCCTTGCCGGCCTGCCCGGCCTTGGCCGGGTCCTTCTTCGTGCGGTACTGGTCGAGGATGGCGTCGATGTCACCGCGGTGCTTCATCGCGTGCAGGATCTGCGCGCGGTAGGCGCCCGAGGTGTACTGCTCGGTCTGGCTGATGCCGTCGTACTCGACGCCCAGCTCGGTGAGCGCCTCGGCCATGGCGGCCTTGAAGTGCTCGGCCCAGTTCGGGTACGCGGACCCGGCCGGGGCGGGCACCGAGGTGAGCGGCTTGCCGATGTGCTCGGCCCAGGACTCGTCGACGCCGGGGACGCCGGCCGGGACCTTGCGGTAGCGGTCGTAGTCGTCCCAGGAGATCAGGTGGCGGACCTCGTGCCCGCGGCGGCGGATCTCGTCGGCGACGAGGTGCGGGGTCATGACCTCGCGGAGGTTGCCGAGGTGGATCGGGCCGGAGGGGGAGAGACCCGAGGCGACCGTGACGGGTTTGCCCGGGGCACGACGCTCCGACTCGGCGATGACCTCGTCCGCGTAGCGGGAGACCCAGTCGGTGGTATCGGTGCTCTGAGCCACGATCGGCACGCCCTTCTGCTTCTTACGTTCTTACGTGAGTACCGCTTGACGCAGTCATTCTCCCAGGTCGTCCCGTAACCGCGAAAACCGCTTTTCACCGCGTGGGATACTCGGTTCCCCTACCTCAGGCAAGCCCAGGCACCCGAGCAGAACGGCACCCCTCCATGGCCCCGGTCACGTCCCTCACCGCCTCCGTCCACCAGCGCCTCGCGGACGCCCTTTCGGCAGCACTGCCGGAAGCGGGCGCCGCGGACCCGCTGCTGCGACGCAGCGACCGGGCCGACTTCCAGGCCAACGGCATCCTGGCGCTCGCCAAGAAGCTCAAGGGGAACCCGCGGGAGCTGGCCACGCAGGTCGTCGCCGGGATCACCGCCCCCGATCTGGTCGAGGACATCGAGGTCTCCGGGCCCGGCTTCCTGAACATCACGGTCACCGACGAGGCGATCACGAAGAACCTCGCGGCGCGGGCGGCGGACGGCGAGCGGCTCGGCGTGCCGTACGCCGAGAACCGGGGCACGACGGTGATCGACTACGCCCAGCCGAACGTGGCCAAGGAGATGCACGTCGGCCACCTGCGTTCCGCCGTCATCGGTGACGCCCTGCGCCACATGCTCGACTTCACCGGCGAGAAGACGATCGGCCGCCACCACATCGGCGACTGGGGCACCCAGTTCGGCATGCTCATCCAGTACCTGATCGAGAACCCGGGCCAGCTGGCCCCGGCCGACGAGGTCGACGGCGAGCAGGCGATGAGCAACCTCAACCGCGTCTACAAGGCCTCGCGCGCGGTCTTCGACGCCGACGAGGCGTTCAAGGAGCGGGCCCGCAAGCGGGTGGTCGCCCTCCAGTCCGGTGACGAGGAGACGCTCGACCTCTGGCAGCGGTTCGTGGACGAGTCGAAGGTCTACTTCTACTCGGTCTTCGAGAAGCTGGACATGGAGATCCGCGACGAGGAGATCGTCGGCGAGTCCGCGTACAACGACATGATGGCCGAGACGGCGCGGCTCCTGGAGGAGTCGGGTGTCGCGGTGCGGTCCGAGGGCGCGCTCGTCGTGTTCTTCGACGACATCAAGGGCAAGGACGACAAGCCGGTCCCGCTGATCGTGCAGAAGGCGGACGGCGGCTTCGGGTACGCGGCCTCCGACCTCTCGGCGATCCGCGACAGGGTCGTCGGCCTGCACGCCACCACCCTGCTGTACGTGGTGGACGTCCGGCAGTCGCTGCACTTCAAGATGGTCTTCGAGGCGGCCCGCCGGATGGGCTGGCTCAACGACGAGGTCACCGCCCACAACATGGGCTACGGCACGGTGCTCGGCGCGGACGGCAAGCCGTTCAAGACGCGTG
Source organism: Streptomyces sp. G44 (assembly GCF_016905445.1). GTDB lineage: Bacteria > Actinomycetota > Actinomycetes > Streptomycetales > Streptomycetaceae > Streptomyces. The sequence goes on along the minus strand of NZ_JAFEXF010000154.1, from coordinate 11,460 downwards.
AGGGCGAGACGGTGCGCCTGGAGGACCTCCTCGACGAGGCGGTGCAGCGGGCCGCGGAGGTCGTCCGCGAGAAGGCGCGGGACCTCACCGAGGAGGAGATCCAGGAGCGGGCCTTCCAGGTCGGCATCGGCGCCGTGAAGTACGCGGACCTGTCGACGTCGGCCAGCCGCGACTACAAGTTCGACCTCGACCAGATGGTCTCCCTGAACGGCGACACGTCGGTCTACCTCCAGTACGCGTACGCCCGTATCCAGTCGATCCTGCGCAAGGCGGGCGAGGCCCGTCCCGCGGCCCACCCGGAGCTTGCGCTCGACGCGGCGGAGCGGGCGCTCGGCCTGCACCTGGACGCGTTCGGCGCCACGGTCACCGAGGCCGCCGGGGAGTACGCGCCGCACAAGCTGGCCGCGTACCTCTACCAGCTGGCGTCGCTGTACACGTCGTTCTACGACAAGTGCCCGGTCCTGAAGGCGGACACCCCGGCACAGATCGAGAACCGCCTGTTCCTCTGCGACATCACGGCCCGCACGCTGCACCGGGGCATGGCGCTGCTGGGCATCAGGACCCCCGAGCGCCTCTGAGCCCCGTGAGGGGCGCGGGGCTGTGACATCTGCGGCTCCGCCGCGTGGGCGCGACCAGCCACATACGACCCGCAGGTCAGACCCGGAGCGCACCGCGCAGCCGCCGCAGGCCCTCGACGATCTCGTCGGGGGCCTGCGTCACAAAACAGAGCCGCAACGTAGAAACGTCCGGCGCCCCCGCGAAGAAGGGCGCCCCCGGCACATACGCCACGTCGTGCGCAACGACACCCCGCAATAACGCCCCCGTGTCATACCCCTCGGGCAGCTTCACCCACACGAACATGCCACCCTCCGGCCGAACCCAGCCGGACCCTTCCGGCAACGCGTCCGCGAGGCCGGAAAGCATCGCGTCCCGCCGCTCCCGGTAGACCCCCGCGACCCGCGCCACATGCGCGTCCAGATCCGAGTCCGCCAAGTACCGCGCCGCGGCAAGCTGGTTGACGGTCGACGTGTGCAGGTCCGCGGCCTGCTTGGCGACGACGCAGGCCCGCACCAGCGCCGCGGGCCCCCGCAGCCAGCCGAGCCGCAGGCCCGGCGCCATGACCTTGGAGAAGCTGCCGAGCAGGGCCGTGCGGTCCTCGGCCCCCGGGTACGTGGCGATCCACGGCGCCCGCTCGCCCTCGAAGCGCAGCTCCCCGTACGGGTCGTCCTCCACGAGCCACAGCCCGCGCCGCCCGGCGACCTCGGCGATCGCGGCGCGCCGCCCGGCGGGCAGGGTGCGGCCGGTCGGGTTCTGGAAGGTGGGGACGGTGTAGAGCAGCTTGGGCCGGTGCAGGGCGACGAGTCCGTCGAGGGCGGCCGGGTCGATGCCCGCCGCGTCGCAGGGCACGGGCACTACGCGCGCGCCCGCGAAGGCGAAGGCCTGGAGTGCCGCGAGGTAGCAGGGGTTCTCGACGAGGACGGTGTCGCCGGGCTCGATCAGCGCGGTCGCGAGGAGCGACAGCGCCTGCTGCGATCCGGTGGTGATCAGTACGTCGTCGGGCCCGGTCGCGAGGCCGCGCGCGGCGGTGCGCGCGGCGATGGCGGTACGCAGCGCGGGCTCGCCCTCGGTCGTCGAGTACTGGAGCGCCCGCTCGGGCTCCTCGTCGAGCACCGCGCGGAACGCGGCCGCCAGTCCCTCGCCGTCGAAGAGGCCGGGGGCGGGCAGGCCCCCGGCGAAGTTGATGACCTCGGGGCGCGCGGTGACCGCGAGGATGTCCCGTACCGGCGAGCCCCCGACCGCGGCGGCGCGCGCGGCCGGCGGCGGCAGGGGGGCGGCTGCGGGGACGGGCTCGGTGAGGGGCACGGCGGCGGCTCCTTCGGCGGGGACGGCTCTGCCCGCACCCTAGGCAGGTGCCTGCCCGCCGCACGCGCCGTTCCGGGATACGGACGCGGCGCCCCCGCGCCGTCTCGACTGCCGACCCGCGTCGTCTCAACCGCCGAGCGGGACCTCCCACTTGGAGCCGCCCAGCGGCCATGCGTAGGTGGGGCGGCCTTCGTTGCCGCTGGTGCGGAACGGCTTGCCCTGGTCGTCGATGCGCAGCACGTTGTGCCGTTTGCCGCTCGACCACTCCACCTCCAGGTACCAGCGGACGTCGTGCGCCTCGGTGGCGGCCTTCACGTAGAAGACCTCGGGGTCGCTCTCGCTCACCTTGTACGGGAAGTCGCGCTGCCCCGCCTCGGGCGTGAGGCTCGGCGTCCCGTCGTCGAGGTCGACGGCGAAGGACTTGGTGGAGACGTTGCCGCCGCAGCCGACCCCCATCTGGAAGTCGTTCCAGGCCAGCGGCGAACTGGTGCTCTGCACGCGGACGTGCATGTCCTGGAGGACGACGGTGTCCTTGCCGAGGCCCTGCACGGTGACCTCCACGAGCTGCTCGCCCGCCGAGACCGCGCCGAGGTCGGCGGCCCAGCCGGGGGCGTCCTGCTCGACGGCCGGCGGCTCGGGCACCTGGTTCGGCTTCCGGTTGACCAGGAAACGCTGGCTGCACGGGCTCTCGTAGACGTACGGCCTGGTGCGCGCGGTGATCGGCGCGCCGAGGTCGTCGCTCCTGCCCTCGCCCGCCGCCGCGGTCCCCTCCTCGGAGCCCCGGGACGCCTCGGGCCGCACGGGGCCGGCTCCGCCCTTGCGTGAGGGCGAGGAGGAGGGCTTCTCGTTCTTCTGCTCGTGGTCGTCGGCGGTGTCCTCGCGCCCGCCCTTGCCGGACGGGTTCCCCGGGGAAGCGCTGGGGCCGGCCGACGCCGGGGCGCCCGCGGTGCGCTCGGGGCCCTCGTCGCCGCTCCCGTTCAGCGCGAGGGCGACGGACCCGGCCCCCACGACGAGGGCCACGGCGGCACCGATGGCGACGGCACGGCGCCGCTTGGCGTGCCGCGGCGCCGACTCGGGCGGGGTCCGGGGCGCGGGCCCGGGTACAGCTTCGGGTCGCGGCTCCGGCCGCCCCTCCGACTCCGGTTCCGCCCGCGGCTGTTGAGGTCCGGCGGGCGCCTTCTCCGTACCCGCCCGCTCCTCGGCGGGCTCCGCCTTGCGCCCGCGCGCGGCGTCCGCCAGGATCCACCGCCGGTGGACCTCCACCAGTTCCTCGGGAGAGGCCTTGCAGAGCCGGGCGAACCGCTCCACGGGGGCGAACTCCACCGGCACGGCGTCGCCGTTGCAGTAGCGGTGCAGCGTCGACGTACTCATGTGCAGCCGCTTCGCCAACACCCCGTAGCTGAGCCCCGAGCGCCCCTTGAGCTCCCGCAGCAGCTCCGCGAGCGAACCCATCCCCGTCCTCCCCATTCCAGTACCGCGTTCCAGGGAGAGGTCATCCCCCCAGGCCAGAACCGGTGCGGGTGTTCCAGCGTCCCCCATGTCCCCGCACCTCTGGCAACCGGAACAGCCCACCACACAAGCTGTCGCCATCCAAGCACGCCACTCCCGGCGGCCGCCCGCGGTGACCGTGCTCCTGCCCACACGACGTCAAGGACCAGCCATGTGCCCGACCGCCGCCGGACCCCGAGCCGATCTCACCGTCCGCCTCTTCGCCGCGACCACCGTCGTGCTCGCGGCCTTCTCCGTGACCGCGTGCGCGAGCAGCGACGGCATCGGCCTCCGCGACGAGGGCACGGCGACCCCGGCCGGAATCCGGCCGGTCGCCGCATCGGGGGACGCCATCTCCTGGCGCGTCACCCCGCCTGACCTGCTCACACACCGAACGGTAAGTACCCCACTAATTAGTCGGTACTTGTCCCCTCAACAGGACCCCGCAAAGATCAGAGGCATCCCCGGAACAACACCTCTGAAGGAGTCCCCGTGTCCAGCAGCACCGAGCACCGCGCGTCCGTGACCGTCCTCGGCCTCGGCCTGATGGGCACCGCCCTCGCCGCCGCCCTGCTCAAGGCGGGCCACGACACGACCGTCTGGAACCGCACCGCCTCCAAGACCGGCCCCCTGGCCGCCCAGGGCGCGGCCCCGGCCGGCACGGCGGCCGAGGCCATCGCGGCCAGTCCGCTCGTGATCGTCTGCCTCACGACCAACGACGGCGTACGCGGCCTGCTGGAGGCCGAGGCGGAGGCCCTCGCCGGCCGCACGGTGGTGAACCTCACCAACGGAACCCCGGCGCAGGCACGGGAGTTGGCGGAGTGGGCGGCCGGCCGCGGCATCACGTACATCGACGGCGGGATCATGGCCGTCCCGCAGATGATCGCGACGCCCGCCGCGTACATCCTCTACAGCGGCACCGACGAGGAGGCGTACGAGACGCACCGCCCCACCCTGGCGGCCCTCGCGGACACCAAGTGGGTCGGCAAGGACCCGGGCGCCGCCGCGCTGTACGACCTGTCTCTGCTCACCGGCATGTACGGCATGGTCATGGGCGTCGTCCAGGCCTACGCGCTGATCGGCAGCGGAGGCGTCGCCGCCCGCGAGTTCGCGCCGCTGCTCAGGGACTGGGTGAACGCCATGACGGACGGGCTCGTGCCCGGCATGGCCGAGGCGCTGGACTCCGGACAGCACCTCACGGACGTGTCGTCGCTGGCGATCAACCAGGCCGCGCTCCCCAACTTCCTGACGGCCTTCACCCAACAGGGCCTGCGCACCGACCTGTTCGAGCCGCTCCAGGCCCTCCTCGACCGCTCGATCGACGAGGGTTACGCGGCCGACGGCCTCTCCCGCCTCGCCACCCTGATCAAGAAGGACTGAGGAACCGGGGAACTGCCGAGAGGGACCGGTCCGACTGGATTCCTATTAACCCCAACGAGTGGCGCGAATTCAGATTGTCGGCGGCGGTCCACAACAATGGCGAGCCTCACGGCCGTTGGAGGTCTCGTGTCCCGCTCCGTCTCACCCCCCTCGAACATGACCACTCTGGGGTGCGCGCTCTTCGCGACCCGGTGGCTCCAAGCCCCCCTGTACTTCGGCCTGGTGGCCGCGCAAGGCGTGTACGTGTACAAGTTCTTCAACGAGTTGTGGCACCTCATCCACCACGTCATCAGCGGCCAGGCGGACGAGACGCACGTCATGCTCGCCGTGCTCAAGCTCGTCGACGTGGTGATGATCGCCAATCTGCTGATCATGGTGATCGTCGGCGGGTACGAGACCTTCGTCTCGCGGATCGGCCTCCAGGGCCACCGGGACCAGCCCGAGTGGCTGTCCCACGTCAATTCCAACGTGCTGAAGGTCAAGCTGGCCACCGCCATCGTGGGCATCTCGTCGGTGCACCTGCTCCAGATGTTCGTCGACGTGCACCACACCCCCCGGCACGACCTGATGTGGGGGACGGTCATCCACATGGCGTTCATCGCCTCCGCGGCGATCCTCGCCTACATGTCCGGGCCCATGGCGGCGCACGAGGCCAGGGCGCGCACCGCGAAGGAGGAGCCCCGGGCGACCGTGGCCATCCCCGCCCAGCGGGGGCCCGGGGAGGGCGGGCTGCCGGAACCGGCGACGAGCGGGGCCGAGGAGCGCATCGAGGCCGCCGGGTTCCCCGGCAGGAAGCTCCTGGAGATGTTCGACGAGGGGCACCTGCGGTCGCCCGAGCCGCAGGTCATCTCCCGGCTGGGGAAGGTCGACTTCGTCACCCGCAAGGCCAACGTCGTCCTGCTCGGCGGCCCCGGCACCGGCAAGACGCACCTGGCGGTCGCCCTGGGCGTACGGGCCTGCCAGGCCGGCCACCAGGTGCTGTTCGCGACCGCCGCCGAGTGGGGCACCCGGCTCGCGCGGGCCAAGGCCGCGGGGCGGCTGCGCGAGGAACTCGCGCGGCTCGACGCGTACCCGGTGCTCGTCGTGGACGAGGTGGGCTACGTGCCCCTCGACCCCGAGGCCGCCCACCTCCTCTTCCAGCTCGTCTCGCACCGCTACGAACGGGCCTCCCTGATCGTCACCGGCAGCCTCCCGCTGGACCGCTGGGCCGAGGTCCTCGGCGACAGCGCGACGGCCTGCGCCACGGTGGACCGGCTGGCCCACCACGCGGACGTCGTCACGCTCGACGCCGACAGCTACCGCACGCGCCGCCTGGAAAGCACCGGACCGGCCTTCTGACGGCGGCCGAACCAACCTTCTGACAGCGGCCTACGGAACGAGGACCACCTTCCCGGTGGTCTTCCGTCGCTCCATCGCCGCGTGCGCCTGAGCCGCCCGCGCCAGCGGGAACGCCTGCCAGGACGGCACCAGCTCCCCCTTCGCGGCGGCCTCCAGGGCCTTCCGCTCCCGCGCGGGCCCCTCCTCGGGGTGCCCGATCAGCTCCATCAGGGCGTTGACGTACGCGATGCCGCGCCCGGCGAGGACCTCCGGCGCCGGTTCGAACGCCTCCTGCGAGGACCAGCCGATGACGACGTACCGCCCGCCCTCGCCGAGCAGCTCGAAGGCGGCGGCGGCCTTCTCGCCCCCGACACCGTCCAGCACGGCGGTGACCGGACGCCCGCCGAGCCGCGCGCGGACGGAGTCGGCCCACCCCGGCACGTTGTAGTCCACGGCGACGTCCGCGCCGAGCGCCCGCACCGCCTCGACCTTGCCGGGGCCGCCCGCCGCCCCCACGACCGTGGCGCCCAGGGCGTGCGCGTACTGCACGACGAGCCGCCCCACACCCCCGGCCGCGGACGTCACCAGCACCACGTCGTCCGGCCGGAGCCGGGCGGTGCCGAGCAGCCCCATGGTGGTGGCCCCCGTCATCACCATGGTCACGGCGTCCTCGAAGCCGAGCCCCTCCGGCACGGCGTGCAGTTCGTCGACGGCGGCGACCGCCAGCTCGGCGTACCCGCCGGGCGAGCCGTGCGAGGTCACGACGGGCCGGCCGAGCCAGGAGCCGTCGACACCGGGGCCGACCGCGTCGACGACGCCCGCGACCTCGCCGCCGAGGACCGCCGGCAGGCCCGGCAGCGGCGGCGCCTTGTCGGAGGCCCGCCCCGCCCGCATCACCGTCTCGACGAAGTGCGCCCCGGCCGCGGCCACGGCGATCCGCACCTGGCCGGGACCCGCCACGGGGTCCGGCCAGGTCTCGTACCGCAGGTTCTCGGCGGGCCCGAACGCGTGCAGAACAACGGCGTGCATCTCGTCCTCCTCGGACGGGGCCCTCCCCGGGCCCCTCTGCACACCACCCTGCGACCTCAACCGAGCTTCAGGTCAAGGCCCGTCCGGCGAGGGCTACAGCTGCCGCGCCACCTCGGTCGCCCAGTACGTGAGGATCATGTTCGCGCCCGCGCGCTTGATGCCCGTCAGCGACTCCATGACCGCCTTGTCGCGGTCGATCCAGCCCCGCTCGGCGGCGGCCTGGATCATCGCGTACTCGCCGCTGATCTGGTACGCCGCCACCGGCACGTCCACCGCGTCGGCGACCTTCGCGAGGATGTCGAGGTAGGGGCCGGCCGGCTTCACCATCACCATGTCGGCGCCCTCCTCCAGGTCGAGCGCCAGCTCGCGCAGCGACTCCCGGGAGTTGGCCGGGTCCTGCTGGTAGGTCTTGCGGTCGCCCTTCAGGGACGACCCGACGGCCTCGCGGAACGGGCCGTAGAAGGCCGAGGAGTACTTCGCGGTGTAGGCGAGGATCGACACGTCCTCGTGGCCGACCTGGTCCAACGCGTCACGGATGACGCCGATCTGACCGTCCATCATGCCGCTCGGGCCCACCACATGGGCGCCCGCGTCGGCCTGGACCTGCGCCATCTCGGCGTACCGCTCCAAGGTGGCGTCGTTGTCGACGCGGCCCTCGGCGTCGAGGACACCGCAGTGCCCGTGGTCGGTGGTCTCGTCCAGGCACAGGTCCGACATGACGATCAGCTCGTCACCGACCTCGGCCCGCACATCGCGGATCGCCAGCTGGAGGATCCCGTCCGGGTCGGTGCCCGGCGTGCCCACGGCGTCCTTCTTGGACTCCTCCGGCACACCGAAGAGCATGATCCCGGAGACCCCCGCCGCCAGCGCCTCGACGGCCGCCTTCTTCAGGGTGTCGCGGGTGTGCTGGACGACGCCCGGCATGGACTCGATCTCCACCGGGGCGGCGATCCCCTCGCGGACGAACGCGGGCAGGATCAGATCGGCCGGGTGCAGCCGCGTCTCGGCGACCATGCGCCGCATGGCCGGTGTCGTCCGCAGCCGCCGCGGCCGCGTTCCGGGGAAAGATCCGTACTTCGTCACTGACGTCACCTGGATTCGTGCTGCGGATGTCGTTGTGGGCGGGCCCGGGGGCCCGCCCACAAGAACCTACGGCGCGGTGCGTCGCCGACGCGAACCGGGCCTGCGCTCGCTCGGGCGTGTCACGGGGTCCCCGGCGTCCAGCGCCGCGTCCCGCCGCCGCGCGCCGAAGTCCGCCAGCGCCTGCGCCAGCTTGTGGACCGACGGCTCCGGCGCCATCACGTCCACCCGCAGCCCGTGCTCCTCCGCGGTCTTCGCGGTGGCCGGGCCGATGCAGGCGATCACCGTGACGTTGTGCGGCTTGCCGGCGATGCCGACGAGGTTGCGCACGGTGGAGGACGACGTGAAGAGCACGGCGTCGAAGCCGCCGCCCTTGATCGCCTCCCGCGTCTCGGCCGGCGGCGGCGAGGCGCGCACGGTCCGGTAGGCGGTGACGTCGTCGACCTCCCAGCCCAGGTCGATCAGGCCCGCGACCAGCGTCTCGGTGGCGATGTCGGCCCGCGGCAGGAAGACCCGGTCGATCGGGTCGAAGACCGGGTCGTACGGCGGCCAGTCCTCCAGGAGCCCCGCGGCCGACTGCTCGCCGCTCGGCACCAGGTCCGGCTTCACGCCGAAGGCGATCAGCGCGGCGGCGGTCTGCTCACCGACGGCCGCGACCTTGATCCCGGCGAAGGCACGCGCGTCGAGCCCGTACTCCTCGAACTTCTCCCGCACCGCCTTGACGGCGTTGACGGAGGTGAAGGCGATCCACTCGTACCGCCCGGTGACCAGGCCCTTGACCGCGCGCTCCATCTGCTGGGGCGTGCGCGGCGGCTCGACGGCGATGGTCGGCACCTCGTGCGGCACCGCGCCGTAGGACCGCAGCTGGTCGGAGAGCGAGGCCGCCTGCTCCTTCGTACGCGGTACGAGCACACGCCAGCCGAAGAGGGGCTTCGACTCGAACCACGACAGCTGGTCGCGCTGGGCGGCGGCGGAACGCTCGCCGACCACGGCTATGACGGGCCGGCCCCCGTCGGGCGAGGGCAGCACCTTCGCCTGCTTCAGGACCTGCGCGATGGTGCCGAGCGTCGCGTTCCAGGTGCGCTGGCGCGTCGTCGTACCACCGATGGTCACCGTCATCGGGGTGTCCGGCTTGCGGCCCGCGGCCACCAGCTCGCCCGCGGTGGCCGCGACGGAGTCGAGGGACGTGGAGACCACCGCGGTGCCGTCGGACGCGCCGACCTCGCTCCAGCAGCGGTCCGAGGCGGTGCGGGCGTCGATGAAACGGACGTCCGCGCCCTGCGCGTCACGCAGCGGCACACCGGCGTACGCGGGCACACCGACCGCGGCCGCGACGCCCGGCACGACCTCGAAGGAGATCCCCTCGGCGGCGCAGGCGAGCATCTCCTCCGCCGCGTGCGTGTCGAGGCCGGGGTCGCCGCTGACCGCGCGCACGACCCGCCTGCCGCCCCTCGCGGCCTCCATGACAAGATTGGTGGCGACTCGGAACGTCGTCGTGTCCGCGGTCGTTGACGCGTCGTCAGCGACCGTCGGCCCAGGTGTGTCCACACCTCCCCTGGCGTGCACACGGACGACGTCGAGTACATCCGGCTCGGCGATCAGCACATCCGCTCGGGCCAGCGCCTCGACGGCGCGCAGGGTCAGCAGTCCCGGATCTCCGGGTCCGGCACCGAGGAAGGTGACGTGCCCGTGTGCGGGAGTGCCGGGAAGGTTCGAGGTGGGGCTCAAAGTGCTCGCTCCCCCATCAGACCGGCCGCGCCCTTGGCGAGCATCTCGACCGCGAGTTCGCGGCCCAGCGCCATGGCTCGGGCCTCCGTCTCGGGCACGGGACCGGTGGTGGACAGCTGCACCAGCGTCGAGCCGTCGGGCGTACCGACGACACCGCGCAGGCGCATTTCCTTGACAATCTGTTCGTCGGCGTGGGGGTCCCCCCGCTCGAGCGGAGTCGAGAGTGGGGGAAGGTCGGCCAGTGCGCCCACAGGCGCGCTGCAACCGGCTTCCAGGGCGGCGAGCAGGGACCGCTCGGCGGTGACGGCGACCCGGGTGTACGGGTCGTCGAGCTCGGCGAGCGCGGCGGCGAGTGACGCGTTGTGCGCGGCGCACTCGATCGCCAGTGCCCCCTGGCCGGGGGCGGGCAGAACGGTGTCGACCGACAGGAAGTCGGTCACCTCGTCGGTCCGGCCGATGCGGCTCAGTCCGGCGGCGGCGAGCACGACGGCGTCGAGCTCCCCCTTGTGCACGTATCCGATGCGGGTGTCGATGTTCCCGCGGATCGGCACGGTCCGGATGGTCATGCCGTGGCTGCGCGCGTAGGCGTTCAGCTGCGCCATCCGGCGCGGCGAACCGGTGCCGACACGGGCCCCGTCCGGCAGCCCGGCGAAGGTCAGTCCGTCGCGTGCGATCAGGACGTCGCGGGGGTCCTCGCGCTTGGGCACCGCGGCGAGCACCAGCTCGTCGGGCTGCGCCGTGGGCAGGTCCTTGAGCGAGTGGACGGCGAAGTCCACCTCGTCACGGAGCAGCGCATCGCGCAGGGCGGCGACGAAGACGCCGGTGCCGCCGATCTGCGCCAGGTGCTCGCGGGAGGTGTCGCCGTACGTCGTGATCTCCACGAGCTCGACGGGGCGGCCGGTCACCTGCCGTACCGCTTCAGCCACTTGGCCCGACTGGGCCATGGCCAGCTTGCTGCGCCTGGTCCCGAGCCTCAGAGCCCTCTCGGTCATGCCCGGCCTCTATTCGGGTCGTGGTTCTCGTTGTGCTGGTCGTTCGCGTGGTTCTTGTCGTCCGCGCCGTTCAGGTGGTCGGCGCGGCTGACCGCCGCGACCGTCTGCGGGTCGAGGTCGAAGAGCGTGCGCAGCGCGTCCGCGTACCCGGCGCCGCCCGGTTCCCCGGCCAGCTGCTTGACCCGCACCGTCGGCGCGTGCAGCAGCTTGTCCACGACGCGGCGCACGGTCTGCGTGATCTCCGCGCGTTGCTTGTCCTCAAGACCGGGCAGCCGTCCGTCGAGCCGCGCGATCTCGCTCGCCACCACATCGGCGGCCATGGTGCGCAGGGCGACCACGGTCGGCGTGATGTGCGCGGCCCGCTGCGCGGCGCCGAAGGCGGCGACCTCGTCGGAGACGATGCCGCGCACCTGCTCGACGTCGGCGGCCATGGGCGCGTCGGCGGAGGCCTCGGCCAGCGACTCGATGTCGACCAGCCGCACGCCGGGCACCCGGTGCACGGCGGCGTCGATGTCACGGGGCATGGCCAGGTCGAGCAGCGCGAGCACGGCCGGGCGGGCCGCCCCCGCGGACGACGCGGGCC
>NZ_JAFEXF010000153.1 GCF_016905445.1 Streptomyces sp. G44 | reverse complement strand
GTTCAGGGCCGGGCCCGACGGGGTGGCGGGCACCAACTTCGCGCTGTGGGCGGGCGGGGCGGAGGCGGTGGAGCTGTGCCTGTTCGACACGGAGGGTTCCGGGGTCGTCGAGACGCGCTGCGCGCTGACGGAGCTGACGCACGGCATCTGGCACGGCTTCGTGCCGGGCGTGCGCCCCGGGCAGCGGTACGGCTACCGCGTGCACGGCCGGTGGGACCCGTGGACGGGCGCCCGCTGGAACCCGGCGAAGCTGCTCCTCGATCCGTACGCGCGTGCGGTGGACGGTGATTTCACCCTGCCGGCCGAGGTGTACGGGCATGTGCGCGACTGGCCGCAGCAGCATGTGGCCGACACCGTGCGCGACGGCCGGGACTCGGCGCCGTACGTCCCCAAGGGCGTGGTCGTGCACGACGACGCGCCGGACGACGAGTGGGCCGACGACCGGCGGCCGAAGACGCCGTGGGCGGACTCGGTCATCTACGAGCTGCATGTGCGGGGCTTCACCAAGCTGCACCCGGGGGTGCCCGAGAAGCTGCGGGGCACGTACGCGGGTCTGGCGCATCCGGCGGCGCTGGAGCACCTCGTACGCCTGGGGGTGACGGCGGTCGAGCTGCTGCCGGTGCACCAGTTCGCGCACGAGGACCATCTGCTGCGGCGCGGCCTCAGGAACTACTGGGGGTACAACTCCATCGGCTACTTCGCGCCGCACGCGGCGTACGCGGCGTCGGGGACGGCGGGGCAGCAGGTCGGCGAGTTCAAGCGGATGGTGCGCGCGCTGCACGCGGCGGGGATCGAGGTGATCCTCGACGTGGTCTACAACCACACGGCGGAGGCCGGTGAGCTGGGCCCGATGCTGTCGCTCAAGGGCATCGACAACCACGGCTACTACCGGCTCCGGCCGAACGACGCGCGGCGGTACGCGGACTACACGGGCTGCGGCAACACGCTCCAGGTCGTCCAGCCGCACGTACTGCGCCTGATCACGGACTCGCTGCGGTACTGGGTGACGGAGATGGGGGTGGACGGCTTCCGCTTCGACCTGGCGGCGGCGCTGGCGCGGTCCTTCCACGACGTCGACATGCTCTCGCCGTTCCTCGCGGTGATCGCGCAGGACCCGGTCCTGCGGCGGGTGAAGCTGATCGCCGAGCCGTGGGACGTGGGGTCGGGGGGCTACCAGGTGGGTGCCTTCCCGCCGCTGTGGACGGAGTGGAACGACCGCTACCGGGGGGCGGTGCGGGACTTCTGGCGGGGCGCGCTGCCGGACGTGCGGGATCTGGGGTACCGGCTCTCGGGGTCGAGCGACCTGTACGCGTGGGGCGGGCGCAGGCCGTACGCGTCGGTGAACTTCGTGACCGCGCACGACGGCTTCACCCTGCGGGACCTGGTGACCTACGAGCGCAAGCACAACGAGGCCAACGGCGAGGGCAACCGGGACGGCTCCGACGACAACCGCTCCTGGAACTGCGGCGTGGAGGGCGAGACGGACGACCAGGGCGTCGCGGCGCTGCGGCGGCGGCAGCTGCGCAACCTCATGACGACGCTGCTGCTCTCCACCGGCGTGCCGATGTTCGTGGCGGGCGACGAGATGGGGCGCACGCAGCGCGGCTCGAACAACGCGTACTGCCAGGACAACGAGATCAGCTGGGTCGACTGGGGGCTGCGGGACGAGCCGGGATGGCGTGAACTGTTCGCACTGACGTCACGCCTGATCGCGTTGCGGCACCGGCACCCGGTGCTGCGGCGCCGGGCGTTCTTCTCCGGGCGGGCGCACTCGGCGGACGGGCTGCGGGACCTGGCGTGGTTCACGCCGCGCGGCACGGAGATGACGGAGGCCGACTGGTACGCGCCCGCCGCGACGCTCGGCATGTACCTCTCCGGGCGGGACATACCCGGCCGGGACGCGCGGGGGGCGCCGGTGACGGATGACAGCTTCCTGGCGGTCCTGCACGCGGGGGACGGGCCGCTGGAGTTCGTGCTGCCGGGGCCGCCGTGGGCACGGTCCTACGAGGTCGTGGTGGACACGGCGCTGGAGGAGCAGGAGGCGCCGCCGGGCACCGTGCACCGGGCCGGGGGCGCGGTGACGGTGCCGGGGCGGACGGTGCTGCTGCTGCGGGTCAGCCACACCTGACGTAGGCGGAGGCGCTGTTGGTGCGGTCCTCAAGGCCGTTGATGGTGACGTAGGCCTCGGCGGAGTTGCTGTTGTCGCACTTGGTGCTCACCGTCGGGCCGAAGCAGCCGATCTGCTCGCCGGGGTCGAGGCGGGTCTCGTTGCAGGAGGCGTTCCCGCCGAACGAGGTCAGGATGTTGTTGCGCGTGACGTTCGCGCCCTTGGTGCCCCGGTTCGCGAGCACGAGCACGGCCTGCTGCTTGGTGCGGTCCGGCGTGCGGATGAGGCAGGTCTGTATGGCGATGTTGGCCGAGACGCGGTGGTTGACCGAGGTCGAGCAGTCGACCCAGTTCGCGTTGGGCGTGAAGGACTGCCAGACCGGCGCGGCGGTGGCCGGGCCCGCCGCGAAGAGCGCGGCGGCCGTGGCAGCGCCCGCCGCCATCAGTCCCTGTACGAGTCGGCGCATGTGATCCCCCTGGTTTCCGGATGCGATCCGCGGTGGCCATGGCCCCGTGTGGATCATGGCGCGTTCGCGACGGTGACCTTATGTGATTCCTACCTTCGGAAGCCACCGCTCCGCTTACCTCCGGGACTTGGTCCAGACCGGAGTATTGCCGCGTCCCCGGGCGAGCGCCAAGCTCGGCCCATGGACCTCGAGTTGCGGCACCTGAAGACGATTCGGGCGATCGCCGACGCGGGCAGCCTGACCAAGGCCGCCACCGTGCTCGGGCTGGCGCAGCCCGCGCTGAGCGCGCAGCTGAAGCGGATCGAGCGCGCCCTCGGCGGGGAGCTGTTCGAGCGGGGGCGGCACGGCGTGCGGGCCACCGCGCTCGGCGAGTTCGTCCTGACGCGGGCGCGGGTCGTGCTGCCCGCGGTGAGCGGGCTGCGGGAGGAGGCGCGGCGGTTCGCGCGGGCCTGGGAGGGCGGCCGGGGGTTCCGGCTCGGCGGGACGCACGGGCCGTTGCTCGGCGCCCTGGTGGACCGGCTCGCCTCCGCGCATCCGGGGGCGCCGGTGTCGACGCACGTCTCGTGGTCGGAGCGGGAGATCGCGGCGCTCACGGCGGCCGGGAGCCTCGACTTCGCGCTGGTGGGCACGTGCGGGGCGAGCCCGCCGCCGGAGAGCGAGCTGCTGGTGTGGCGGGAGGTGGGCCGCGACCCGGTCTTCGTCATGCTGCCGACCGGCCACCCGCTCGCCGGCCAGCAGGAGATCGAGCTGGGGCGGCTCGCCGGCGAGGCGTGGACGGACGTGCCGGGCGACGGCTGTTTCGGGGACTGCTTCACCGCGGCGTGCGCGCGCGCCGGGTTCACTCCCTCGCGGGTGTACGAGACGGATGTGGCGTCCTGCGTCCATCTGGTGCAGGTGGGGCGGGCGGTGGGGCTGTGCCGGGCGACGTTCCCGTCGACGCCGGGGCTGGTGACGCGGGCGCTCGTGGGCACGCCCCTGTACTGGCGGCACGTGCTCGGCTGGCATCCGGCGGCCCCGGCCCACGACACCGCGGCGGCGGTCTTCGCGCAGGCCCGCACGGCGCACGCCGAGGCCGCGGCGCGCAGCGAGAGTTACACCGCGTGGCTCGCGACGCCTTCCATAACGCCGGGGCCGGGGGTCGACTGACAGCTGCTGAGGGGCAGTTGAGGCTTCTACCGTGTGGGGGCGATCCCCGCTCCTTCCCCCACTCTTTCCCCGCTCATTCTCCGCTCATTTCCCCTCCCCCTCGCGAACCGAGGAGACCCCCGCATGCTCCCCACATCTCACAGACGCGTCACAGCGGCGTGCGCCGCGTTCGCCGCGGCCGGTGCGCTGGTCATCACCGGGCTGCCGGCCAGCGCGTCCGCCCAGGGCGACCCGGCCGCCGCCGCCCCGTTCTCCTCCCCCGCCGAGAGCGCCGCCGTCGGCAAGACCTCTCCCGGAGTCTTGCAGGCGATGCGGCGTGACCTCGGCCTGACGTCGGCGCAGGCCAAGGCCCGTCTGGTCAACGAGGCCGAGGCCGGCGCCGACGCGGGAGCCCTGCGCAACGCGCTCGGCCGCTCCTTCGCGGGCGCCTGGGTGCACGGCGCCACCTCCCAGAAGCTCACCGTGGCCACCACCGACGCCGCCGAGGTGCCCGCCATCGAGGCGCGCGGCGCGACGGCCGAGGTCGTGCGGCACTCCGTGGCCCGCCTCGACGCCGCGAAGGCCCGTCTCGACCGGGCGGCGCGGAAGACGGCGACGCGCGACGCCCCCGTCTGGTACGTCGACGTGCGCTCCAACACGGTCGTGGTGCGCGCCGTCGAGCGGGCCGCCGCCACCTCCCTCGTCTCCGCCGCGGGGGTCGACTCCGGCCTCGTACGCGTGGAGGAGACCAGAGAGCGGCCGCGTCCGCTGTACGACCTGGTGGGCGGCGACCCGTACTACATGGGAGGCGGGCGCTGCTCCATCGGCTTCCCCGTCACCAAGGGCGCCCAGCAGGGCTTCGCCACGGCGGGGCACTGCGGACGCGTGGGCACGGCGACCACCGGCTACAACCGGGTGGCGCAGGGCACCTTCCAGGGGTCCGTCTTCCCCGGCAGGGACATGGCCTGGGTCGCCACCAACGCGCAGTGGACCGCCACCCCGTACGTGAAGGGCCCGGGGGGCCAGCGGGTCGGCGTCGGGGGCTCCACGCAGTCCCCGGTGGGTGCGTCGATCTGCCGGTCGGGCTCCACTACGGGGTGGCACTGCGGCACGATCTCGCAGCACAACACCAGCGTCACCTATCCCGAGGGCACCATCAGCGGCGTGACCAGGACGACGGTCTGCGCGGAACCCGGCGACTCGGGCGGCTCCTACATCTCCGGCAGCCAGGCGCAGGGCGTCACCTCGGGCGGCTCGGGCAACTGCCGCAGCGGCGGCACGACCTTCCACCAGCCGATCAACCCGCTGCTCCAGCAGTTCGGGCTGACGCTGCGGACCACGGGGGGCGGTGACCCCGGCCCCGGTCCCGGCGATCCCGAGCCGGGCGGCACGTGGGCTGCCGGGAAGGTGTACGCGGCGGGCGACTCGGTGACGTACGGCGGCACCACCTACCGGTGCCTGCAGCCGCATCAGGCACAGCAGGGCTGGGAGCCGCCGAGCGCCCCGGCGCTGTGGGAGGCCGCCTGAGCGTCGGCCAGTCGGCCGCGGGTCGTGTCCTTGACGCCCAGCTTGCCGTAGCTGTGGGTGAGTTGCGTCTGGGCCGTGGCCTCGCTGATGAACAGCTCCGGCGCGATCGCACGGTTCGACGTGCCCTTGGCTTCGAGCGCGAGCACCTCTCTCCCGGGTGCTCAGCGGTTCGTCGCCGGGGGCACGCACGCGCACTGACCGCGGAGAGCTTGGTGCGGCGACCGTCGAGCTTGTCGGTCAGGCCCAGGCGTGCGCTCCAGGGCCTCGGGCACGGTGAGCTTCGGCTGGAGGGGACGCGTACGACCACGGGGGTGGTGGCCCGGACCTACGACCTGCGGAGTACCCCGCCCGGGCCAAAACTCGGTGGGCACTGTCAGTGACGGTCCGTAGGCTCGCTCCTGATGCCGAAATCAGATGCCGCCGCTTCAGATGCCGCCGCTTCAGATACCGCCGCCTCCGTGACTCCCGACTCCGAGGCTCCCGCCTCCGAGGCTCCCGCTTCAGGGGCGCCCGCCGAGGGACGGTCCACCGTCCGGTCGCTGCTGCGCCTGTGGCCGTACGTGCGTCCGGTCCGAACCCGCCTGATCACCGCGGCCGTTGTCGCCGTCATCGCCTCCTGTACGGGGCTGCTCTTCCCCCTCGTACTGAAGTGGATGGTGGACGGCCCGGTGGCCGACGGGGACGGGGCGGGCGTGTGGCTCGGGGCGCTCCTGCTGCTCCTGCTCGGCGTGACGGAGGCGTTGCTCTTCGGGCTGCGGCGGTGGCTCGTCGCCCGGCCGCTGGCGAGCGTGGAGGCGTCGATGCGGGCGGACCTCTACCGCCACCTCCAGCGGCTCCCGGTGGCCTTCCACGACCGGTGGGCGTCGGGGCAGTTGCTCTCGCGCGGCACGACGGATCTGATGCTGCTGCGCATGTTCCTCGCCTTCCCGCTGATGTTCCTGCTGGTCAACGGCGCGACGATCGTGGTCGGCGTGGTCATTCTGCTGGGTCAGGACTTCACGCTCGGGCTGGTGCTGCTCGCGCCCGTGGTGCCGATGGTGATCGTCTGCGCGTACTACGAGGGCCGCTACACCGCGGTGGCGCGGCGCGCGCAGGACCAGGTCGGCGATCTGACGACGGTCGTCGAGGAGAGCGTGCTCGGCATCCGCGTCATCAAGGGCTTCGGCCGCCACCGCAGCCAGGCGCGCGCGTTCCGCGAGCTGTCGCACACGCTGCGGGGCACGGAGCTGGCCAAGGCGCGCATCCTCGCGGCGACCAACGCGGTGATCATGGCGCTGCCGGAGGCGGCGATCGGGGCGGCGCTCGTGCTCGGCACGGTGCGGGTCGCCGACGGCGACTTGTCGGCGGGCACGCTGGTCGCCTTCCTGTCGACGGCGCTGGCGCTGCGCTGGCCGGTGGAGTCGATCGGCTTCCTCCTCGCGATGACCCAGGAGTCGGCGACGGCCACGGAGCGGTATTTCGAGGTGCTGGACGCGGAGCCGGAGGACGGGGGCCCGGCGGTGTTGGGTGGTGGGGGTTCGGGGTCACGTGTCGGTGGTTCGGCGGTACCTGCCGGAGGTTCGGAGGCGCGGCGCGGGGGTGCGCAGACGCGGGGCGGTGGTGCGGAGGCGCGGACCGGCAGTGCGGAGGCGCGGGGCGCCGGCTGGAACACGCGGGCTGGCGGCCCGGGGACACACGGCGGGGACGGCTCGGACACGCGGATCGGCAGCCCAGCGCCACGCGGCAGGGGCGGCTCGGACACACGGATCAGCAACCCGGAGACACGCGGCAACGACAGCTCGGACACGCGGATCGGCAGCCCAGCGCCACGCGGCAGGGGCGGCTCGGACACACGGATCAGCAACCCGGAGACACGCGACAGGGGCGGCTCAGACACACGGATCAGCAACCCGGAGATACGCGGCAACGACGGCTCGGACACACGGATCAGCAACCCGGCGGCACGCGGCAACGACGGCTCGAACACCCGCACCAGCAGCCCAGCGCCACGCGGCAGGGGCGGCTCAGACAAGCGAATCAGCAACCCGGAGACACGCGGCAACGACGGCTCGGACACACGGATCAGCAACCCGAAGACACGCGGCAACGACGGCTCGAACACCCGCACCAGCAGCCCAGCCGCGCGCGGCGCCGGCGGCTTCGAGGTGGCCGGCGATGGTGGCGGGGAAGTCGGTGTGACCGGCCTTGCTGCGAGTGGTGGGCTGCGGTTCCACCGCGTGGAGTTCCGGTATCCCGACGCCCCGGCGGACGCGCCGCCGGTTCTCGGTGGTGTCGACCTCCACATCCGTCCCGGCGAGACGATGGCCCTGGTCGGTGCGACCGGCAGCGGCAAGACGACCCTCACCGCGCTGGTGCCGCGCCTGCACGAGGTGAGCGGCGGCCGCATCACGCTGGACGGCGAGGACATCGCGGCGATGGACCGCGAGCGGCTGCGCACCCTGGTGGCCGTCGCCTTCGAGGAGCCCACGCTGTTCTCCGCGACCGTCGGCGAGAACGTCCTGATGGGCGCCGAAGGCAGCGCCACCGAGGCCGGGTTGGCGCGGGCGCTCGACGTGGCGCAGGCCGGTTTCGCGCACGCCCTGCCGCAGGGCACCGGCACCCAGGTCGGCGAGCAGGGCCTGAGCCTGTCCGGGGGGCAGCGCCAGCGGCTGGCCCTGGCGCGCGCGGTGGTGGGCCGCCCCCGCTTCCTCGTCCTGGACGACCCGCTGTCCGCGCTCGACGTCCACACGGAGGCGCTGGTGGAGGCGGCGCTGCGGCGGGTCCTCGCGGACACGACCGCGCTGATCGTCGCGCACCGCCCCTCCACGGTGCAGCTCGCCGACCGGGTCGCGCTGCTGTCGGGCGGGCGCGTCACCGCCGTCGGCACCCACCAGGAACTGCTGCGGGAGAACGCGGAGTACGCGTGGCTGATGTCGGGCACCGAGGCCACCGAGACCACCGACGCCGACGCCGACGCCGAGGAGACCGCCCGATGACCACGTCGTCGACGTCCACGTCACGGACCGATGAGCCGGAGCGCCCGCAGCCCGAGGCCGACCCGGCCCCGGTGGAGTCCGCGGCCGTTCCCGAAGACCCTTTCGACAAGGACGACCTGCCCACACCACCCGGCGCCACGCGCGCGCTCCTGCGCTCGCTGCTCTCGCCGCTGCGCGGGCGCGTCGTCCTCGCCGCGGTCCTGCTGCTCGTCCAGCAGGCCGTCGTGCAGGCCGGTCCGCTCCTCGTCGCGTACGCCATCGACCGGGGCGTGCCGGCCGTGCGCGCCGACGACTACGGCCCGCTGACCGCGGTCGCCGTGGGCTATCTGCTGTGCGCGGGCGCGTCGGGCGCCCTCCAGTACGCCTTCATCGTCGCCTCCGCGCGCGTCAACCAGGACGTGCTGCTCGACCTGCGCGGCCGCATCTTCCGGCACGCGCAGGCGCTCAGCGTCGACTTCCACGAGCGGTACACCTCGGGGCGGCTGATCTCCCGCTCCACCACCGACGTCGAGTCGCTGCGCGAGCTGCTCGGCGAAGGCCTCCAGGAGCTCATCACCGTCCTGCTCTCCTTCGTGTACATCTCGGTGATGCTGCTCTGGCTCGACCTGGGCCTGGGCGGGCTCGCGGTGGCGTCCTTCGTGCCGCTCACCATCCTCGTACGCGTGTACCAGCGGCGGGCCGGGGTGATGTACCGCAACCGCTCCACCGCCATCGCCGCCGTCATCGTGAAGTTCGCGGAGACCATGAACGGCATCCGGCCGGTGCGGGCCTTCCGCAGGGAGCGGGCCAACGACGCGGAGTTCGCCGCGCTGAACCGCCGGCACGAGCGGGCCAACGGCGACGCCATCCTGGAGATGGCCCGCTACGTCGTCGGCTCCCGCCTGGTCGCCAACATCGCCGTGACCGGGATCGTCCTGTGGGGCGCGCACCGCGTCGCGGACGGCGGTCTCGCGCTCGGCGTGCTCGCCGCCGCCGTGCTGTACCTGCGGCGGCTGTACGACCCGATCGACCGGCTCGGCATGTTCCTCAACTCCTACCAGTCGGCGGCGGCCTCCCTGGAGAAGGTGGCGGGCCTGCTCGCCCAGACCCCGGCCGTGCCGGAGCCGGAGGCCTCCGCCGCCCGGCCGCTGCCGCCGCCGGAGTCGGCACACCCGGGCCGCGAGGTGCGCTTCGACGGCGTGCGGTTCGCCTACCGCACGGGCGGTGAGGTGCTGCCCCGCTTCGACCTGACGCTGCCCGCCGGGCAGACCGTCGCCGTGGTCGGCTCGACCGGCGCGGGCAAGTCGACGCTGGCGAAACTGCTCGCCCGCTTCTACGACCCCACGGAGGGCCGCGTCCTCTTGGACGGCGTCGACCTGCGGGAGCTGTCCGGCACCGAGCTGCGGCGCGGGGTGGTCATGGTGACGCAGGAGGCGTTCCTGTTCTCCGGGACGGTCGCCGAGAACATCGCGATCGGCCGCCCCGACGCCACCCGCGAGGAGATCGAGCACGCCGCCAAGGCCATCGGCGCCCACGACTTCATCGCGGCGCTCCCGGACGGGTACGACACGGACGTACGCAAGCGCGGTGGCCGGATCTCGGCGGGCCAGCGGCAGCTGGTGGCCTTCGCGCGGGCGCTGCTCGCCGACCCGGCGGTGCTGATCCTCGACGAGGCGACCAGTTCCCTGGACATCCCCGGCGAGCGGGCCGTGCAGCGCGCGATGCACACGGTGCTGCGCGGCCGCACGGCGGTGGTGATCGCCCACCGCCTCTCCACGGTGGAGGTCGCCGACCGGGTCCTGGTGATGGAGGACGGCCGGATCGTGGAGGACGGCAGCCCGGCCGAACTCAGCGGCGGCAGCGGGCCGTTCGCGGATCTGCACCGGGCGTGGCGGGAGAGTGTGGTGGGCTGAGGGCACGGGAGCACCGGCGGGGAGACGAGCACATGACGGCACCACGGGCGGGGAGTTGAGCTGACGGCATGACGGACGCGAGCACGGGCACGGAGACGAACGCGGGCACGGAGACGAGCGCGGATGCGTCGAGGGGACCAGAGGCGCGCGGCGGCGTGTCGCAGGCGGTCGCGGAGGCTGTCCGTGAACGGTCCCACGGCATGTGCACCATTCCCACGGAGTACCAGGGGTACCCGGACGTCGCCTTCGGGGGGTACGTCGCGGGGCTGCTCGCCGGGTGCGCGTCGGCCGGCACCGTCCGGGTGGACTTCCGGGCCGCGACCCCGGTCGGCGTACCGCTGAGGCTCGCGGAACTGGACGGCGGCGGCGCCCGGCTGACCGGCCGGGCGGACGCCGTGCTGGCGACGGCGACGCCGGCTCCCGCCGTGTCCGTGGCCGGCGTGCCGCCGGCGCCGTCCCTGGAGCGGGCCCGGGCGGCGACCGAGGCGTTCCAGGCCGGCGGGCTCACCGGCCTCGCCGCGGACGGGACGTCGGTGGACTGCTTCGGCTGCGGGCACCGGCCGCCGGACCGGGGGCTGCGCCAGCACTGCGGGCGGGTGCCGGGCAGCGACATGGTGGCGACCGCCTGGACCCCGCACCCCGCGTTCGCGGACGCGCGGGGACTGCTGCGGGCGGAGGTGCTCTGGGCCGTCCTCGACTGCCCGACGGCCTGGGCCGGGATCCACGTCGGCACGCTGCGGCCCGGCGCGGTCACGGCCTCGCTCACGGCGACGC
The DNA here is from genome assembly GCF_016905445.1 of Streptomyces sp. G44. Lineage (GTDB taxonomy): Bacteria > Actinomycetota > Actinomycetes > Streptomycetales > Streptomycetaceae > Streptomyces. The sequence continues at coordinate 7,348 of NZ_JAFEXF010000153.1, read as the reverse complement.
TGCTGCGCCCGGTGGCCACGGGCGAGGACCACATCACGTACGCCTGGCCGACGGCCACGACGGGCCGCAAGCACACGATGGGCGTGGCGGTGGCCACGGCACGGGGCGAACTGTGCGCGGTCGGCGAGGCGTTGTGGATCGACTTGCGCCCGCGGGCGACGGGCGGATCAGCGGGCTGAGCTTCGAGCAGCACCTCGTGCGCAAAAGGAGTGTCTGACCGCGCACGGACCACCCGCACCGGAGCCGCCCCCCCGGCCACCACTCCGCATACCGAACGCGCCCAACCGGCCAACGGACTAATTCCGGCCAACTCTTGATGCGCTCCTGACAGGGACATGGCTCCGGTGCCACTCTTCCCCTCGACCGCCGCACGGCTTTCAACAACGCGACGGTTTCTCTTCACGCAATACCCGTTGTGCTCTGCCCAGTTCTGCGTACCGCCCCCGCACTGCCCGGACGGCGATCCAGCCGCCCGGTAGCTCTGGCCGCGCACGCCGCGGCCGCGCAGAAGGAGTCCGTGTTGAGAAACGCCTCCCACAGACGTGCCGCCGCAGCCGGCGCCCTCTCCGCCGTCGCCGCCCTGCTGGCCGTCGCCGTCCAGGCGGGCCCCGCATCGGCCGAGGACCCCGCGGCGAAGTCCCCCGCCGCCGCCCAGCGGCTCGGCAAGGTCGACCCCGGCGCGCTCGCCGTCAAGCTCTCCCCCGCCCAGCGCGCGGAGCTGCTGCGCCAGGCCAACGCCACCAAGGCCGAGACCGCCAAGGACCTCGGTCTCGGCGCCAAGGAGAAGCTCGTCGTCCGCGACGTCACCAAGGACCGTGACGGCACGGTCCACACCCGCTACGAGCGCACCTACGACGGTCTGCCCGTCCTCGGCGGCGACCTGGTCGTCGACACCGCGAAGTCGGGGAAGACCGAGGGCGTCACCAAGGCCGCGAAGGCGCGGCTCCAGGGCATCGACATGAGCGCCGGGATCCCGGCGTCGGCCGCGGAGAAGCAGGCGCTGAGCGCCGCGAAGGCCGAGGGCTCGAAGAAGACGGACGCGGACCGGGCGCCGCGCAAGGTCGTGTGGCTGGCCAAGGGCGAGCCGGTCCTCGCGTACGAGACCGTGGTCGGCGGTCTCCAGCACGACGGCACGCCGAACGAGCTGCACGTGGTCACGGACGCCGCCACCGGCAAGAAGCTCTTCCAGTGGCAGGGCATCGAGAACGGCACGGGCAATACGCAGTACAGCGGCCAAGTGCCGCTGGGCACCGCGCAGTCGGGGTCGAACTACACGCTCACCGACACCACCCGCGGCAGCCACAAGACGTACAACCTCAACCGCGGCACCTCCGGCACCGGCACCCTCTTCTCGGGCGCCGACGACGTGTGGGGCAACGGCCTGCCCGCCAACCTGGAGACCGCGGGCGCCGACGCCCACTACGGCGCCGCGCTGACCTGGGACTACTACAAGAACGTGCACGGCCGCAGCGGCATCCGCGGTGACGGCGTCGGCGCGTACTCCCGGGTCCACTACGGCAACAACTACGTGAACGCCTTCTGGTCGGACTCCTGCTTCTGCATGACGTACGGCGACGGCGCGGGCAACGCCAAGCCGCTCACCTCCATCGACGTGGCCGCCCACGAGATGACGCACGGCGTGACGGCCGCGACCGGCAACATGACCTACAGCGGCGAGTCCGGCGGCCTGAACGAGGCCACCTCCGACATCTTCGCCGCGGCCGTCGAGTTCAACGCCAACAACGCCCAGGACAAGGGCGACTACTACGTCGGCGAGAAGATCGACATCAACGGCGACGGCACCCCGCTGCGCTACATGGACAAGCCGAGCAAGGACGGTTCGTCCAAGGACGCGTGGTACTCGGGCATCGGCGGCATAGACGTGCACTACTCGTCGGGCGTCGCCAACCACTTCTACTACCTGCTGAGCGAGGGCAGCGGCAAGAAGGAGATCAACGGCGTCCAGTACGACTCGCCGACCTCCGACGGCCAGCCGGTGACCGGCATCGGCCGGGACAAGGCGTCGCTGATCTGGTTCAAGGCGCTCACCACGAAGTTCACCACCACGACCAACTACGCGCAGGCCCGCACCGGGACGCTCGCGGTCGCCGGTGAGCTGTACGGCACGACGAGCGCCGAGTACAAGGCCGTGGCGCACGCCTGGGCCGCGGTGAACGTCGGCAGCCGGCCGGGCGGCGAGGAGCCGGGCGGCACCTCCTTCGAGAACACCACGGACGTCGCCATTCCGGACAACGGCGCCGCGGTGACCTCCTCGGTCAACGTCACGGGCCGCACGGGCAACGCGCCGAGCGCCCTGAAGGTCGACGTCGACATCGTGCACACCTGGCGCGGTGACCTCCAGGTCGACCTGGTGGCCCCGGACGGCACGGCGTACCGCCTGAAGAGCACCAGCTCCTCGGACTCGGCGGACAACGTCAAGGAGACCTACACGGTCGACGCCTCCTCCGAGGTCGCCAACGGCACCTGGAAGCTGAGGGTCCAGGACAAGGCCGCGCAGGACACCGGCTACATCAACAGCTGGAAGGTCACCTTCCCGTAGACCTGACCGCTGTACGGACGGCGCCGCCCCGGGTGACAGACTCCCCGGGGCGGCGCGCTTTTCGCTGCCCGCGGTGGTCCGTCCGCCGTCCGCAATGCGTATGTCGACCATCGTCCAGCGAACCATTTCCGGCCAATATCCAGCCAAAGTCATGACATGTACCTGGCCCGAATGGCACGCTTCCCCGATCCAGCCCCCACAGAAGGAGTCCTGTGACCTCCCGCATATCCCGTATGTCCCGCAGACGCTCGACGCTGACGATCGCCACGGGCGTCGCCGCCGGAGCGCTGCTCACCGCCGGGCTGACCACCGGGGCCTCCGCCCAGCCGGAGCAGAGCACCGCGCCGTCCGACGCGCCGGCCGCCCTCTCCGCGTCGGCCCGCGCGGAGCTCCTCAAGGACGCGAACGCCGACAAGTCGGCGACCGCCGACCGCATCGGTCTGGGCGCCAAGGAGAAGCTCGTCGCCCGCGACGTCGTCAAGGACGGCGACGGCACCACCCACACCCGCTACGAGCGCACCTACGACGGCCTGCCCGTCCTCGGCGGCGACCTCGTCGTGCACACCGCGAAGAGCGGTGAGGTGAAGGGCGTCACCAAGGCGACCGAGGCGTCCGTGCGGGTGCCGTCCACCGACGCGAAGCTGACCAGGTCCTCCGTCGCGAAGTCCGCCGAGTCGAGCGCCGCGAAGGCGAAGACCGCGCAGGCCGACGCGCAGGCCCCGCGCAAGGTGATCTGGGCCGCCTCCGGCAAGCCCGTCCTCGCGTACGAGACGGTCGTCACCGGCGTGCAGAAGGACGGCACGCCCAGCAGGCTGCACGTCATCACCGACGCCGCGACCGGCAAGAAGCTGTACCAGTACCAGGACATCGAGAACGGCACCGGCAACAGCCAGTACAGCGGCAAGGTCACGGTCGGCTCGAAGAAGGGCACGAGCGGCTACGAGCTGACCGACAAGGCCCGCGGCGGCCACCGCACCTACGACATGAAGCACGCCGAGAGCGGCTCGGGCAAGCTCTTCAAGGACGCCAACGACGTCTGGGGCAACGGCAAGCCCTCCAGCGCGCAGACCGCCGCCGTCGACGCCGCCTACGGCGCCCAGCTCACCTGGGACTACTACAAGGCGGTGCACGGCCGCAAGGGCATCAACGGCGACGGCAAGGGCGCGACCTCGCGCGTCCACTTCGGCAACAACTTCGTCAACGCCTTCTGGGACGACAGCTGCTTCTGCATGACGTACGGCGACGGCGAGGGCAACAAGAAGCCCCTCACCTCGATCGACGTCGCGGCGCACGAGATGACGCACGGCGTCACCTCGGCGACCGGCAACATGGAGTACAGCGGTGAGTCCGGCGGCCTCAACGAGGCCACCTCGGACATCTTCGCCGCCGCCGTGGAGTTCCGTGCCAAGAACTCCAAGGACGTCGGCGACTACCTCGTCGGCGAGAAGATCGACATCAACGGCGACGGCACCCCGCTGCGCTACATGGACAAGCCGAGCAAGGACGGCGGCTCCCTGGACTACTGGCGCGCCGGCGCCGGGAACACCGACGTCCACTACTCCTCGGGCATCGCCAACCACTTCTTCTACCTGCTGTCCGAGGGCAGCGGCAAGAAGCGGATCAACGGCGTCCAGTACAACTCGCCCACCTTCGACGGCACCAAGGTCGTCGGCATCGGGCGCGCCAAGGCCGAGAAGATCTGGTTCCGGGCCCTGACGCGCTACTTCACGTCGACCACCGACTACAAGGCGGCCCGCAAGGCCACGCTGCGCGCCGCGAAGGACCTGTACGGCGCGACCTCCACCGAGTACAAGCGCGTGGCGGCGGCCTGGAAGGGCGTCAACGTCAAGTAGCACCCCCGGGTGCCACCGCGTCGCGGGGGCGGCGTCCTGACGGGACGCCGCCCCCTTTCGCGTCACCTCATCAGCAGCCCGGCCGCCTCCCCCGTCGCCTCCGAGGGCACCGCCACCAGCCCCAGCTCCGCCCCGTCGGCCAGCAGCCGATGCGCCGGCAGAATCCGCACCGTGTACCCGAACGACCCCGTCCGGTCCAGGGCGAGCGGCCCCTCGAACACATGCCGCCCCTCCATGTCGGGCCCGCTCGCCGGCTTCAGCGGCACCGGCGTGGCCCCGGTGATGTGGTCCTCGGGGTCCACCCGGCCGGCCACGGCCTGCACCTCCACGTCGTCCGGGGTCAGCTCCCCCAGGTGGACGCGGACCCGCAGGGCGAGCGTGGCGCCCAGTTCGGCGGTGGCCCCGGTCGCCGACGCCTCCACGTGGTCGACGGCCACCCGCGGCCAGGCCGCGCGCACCCGGGCCTTCCACGCCGCCAGCTCACGGGCGGCCGTGACGTCGAGCGCGCGGTGGGCGCGGGCGGCGGGGGCGTACAGCTCCTCGACGTACTCGCGCACCATGCGGTCCGCGAGGACCTTCGGGCCGAGCCGGGTCAGCGTCCTGCGGACCATCTCGATCCACCGGTCGGGCAGGCCGCCGGGGCCCCGCTCGTAGAAGCGGGGGGTGACGCGGCGCTCCAGGAGGTCGTAGAGCGCGGCGGCCTCCAGGTCGTCCCTGCGGTCGTCGTCGGTGGCGGCGCCGTCCGCCGTGGGGATCGCCCAGCCGAAGTCGGGGTCGAACCACTCGTCCCACCAGCCGTCCAGCACGGAGAGGTTGAGCCCGCCGTTGAGGGCCGCCTTCATGCCGCTGGTGCCGCATGCCTCCAGGGGCCGGAGCGGATTGTTCAGCCACACGTCGCAGCCGGGGTAGAGCTTCTGCGCCATCGCCATGCCGTAGTCCGGCAGGAAGACGACGCGGTGGCGTACCCGGGGGTCGTCGGTGAAGCGCACCAGTTCCTGGATGAGCCGCTTGCCGCCGTCGTCCGCCGGGTGCGCCTTGCCCGCGACGACGATCTGCACCGGCCGCTCGGGGTGCAGCAGCAGCTCCATCAGCCGGTCCCGGTCGCGCAGCATGAGGGTGAGCCTCTTGTACGAGGGGACACGGCGCGCGAAGCCGACGGTGAGGACGTCGGGGTCGAGGACCTCGTCGATCCAGCCCAGCTCGGCGGTGGCGGCGCCGCGCTGGCGCCAGGAGGCGTACAGGCGCCGCCTGACCTCGTCGACGAGCTGCCCGCGCAGGGTGCGGCGCAGGTCCCACAGGTCGGTGGCGTCGATGCCGGCGAGGTCGCGGGCGCCGAGCGCGAGGACCTCGGGGGCGACCCAGGTCGGGGCGTGCACGCCGTTGGTGACCGAGGTGATCGGGACCTCCTCGGGGTCGAAGCCCGGCCACAGGCCCGCGAACATCTCGCGGCTGACCGCGCCGTGCAGCGTGGAGACGCCGTTGGCGCGGCTGCCCAGGCGCAGGCCCATCACGGCCATGTTGAAGAGGTTGGGCTCGCCACCGGGGTAGGTCTCCATGCCGAGCCGCAGGATGTCGCCGACGTCGACGCGGGGCAGTTCGGCGTCGGGCCCGAAGTGGCGGGCGACCAGTTCCCGGTCGAAGCGGTCGATGCCCGCGGGGACGGGGGTGTGGGTGGTGAAGACGGTCCCGGCGCGGACGGCCTCCAGGGCGGTGTCGAAGTCCACGTCGGGCCCCGTCAGTTCGTGGATGCGCTCCAGGCCGAGGAAGCCCGCGTGCCCCTCGTTGGTGTGGAAGACCTCCGGCTCGGCGTGACCGGTCAGCCGGCAGTACGTCCGTACGGCGCGCACCCCGCCGATGCCGAGGAGCATCTCCTGGAGCAGCCGGTGCTCGCTGCCGCCGCCGTAGAGCCGGTCGGTGACGTCGCGCTCGCCGCGGTCGTTCTCCTCCACGTCCGAGTCGAGCAGCAGCAGCGGTACGCGGCCGACCTGCGCCTGCCAGACGTGGGCGCGCAGCGAGCGCCCGCCGGGCAGGGCGAGCGCGACGAGGGCGGGGGTGCCGTCGGCCTCGCGGAGCAGGGTCAGGGGCAGTTCGTTCGGGTCGAGGACGGGATAGTGCTCCTGCTGCCAGGCGTCGCGGGAGAGGGACTGGCGGAAGTAGCCGTGCCGGTAGAGCAGCCCGACCCCGATGAGCGGCACCCCGAGGTCGCTGGCGGCCTTCAGATGGTCCCCGGCGAGGATGCCGAGACCTCCGGAGTACTGCGGCAGGGCGGCGGTGATGCCGAACTCCGGCGAGAAGTACGCGACGGCGCGCGGCAGGTGCGCGTACCCCCCGGACTGCTTCTGGTACCAGCGCTCCCCGGTGACGTACTCCCGCAGCTCGTCGGCGGCCTCGCCGAGGCGGCGCAGGAAGTCCTCGTCGCGGGAGAGTTCGGCGAGCCGTGCGGCCGGTACGCCGCCGAGCAGCCGCACCGGGTCGCAGCCGGACGCCTCCCACCGGCCCGGGTCGAGGGAGCGGAAGAGGTCGCGGGTGCGGGGGTGCCAGGACCAGCGCAGGTTGCGGGCCAGCTCGGCGAGGTCGCCGAGGGGGCCGGGCAGGACGGGACGGACGGTGAAACGACGGATTGCCTTCACGGTCTCCACCTTCGCGGGAAATCGCGGGGATGTGTCACATATCGGCCTACGCGACACGAAGGTAGCGGCGAGCCCCCTCGTACCACCACGGCGCACGGGGCGCACGCCGGCGGTCCGGTGATCCCCGCCGGCGGTCCGCGCGGCCGCGCTCAGCCGGACCGGCGTGCGTGTTCGGCCCGGAAGGGGCCCGTCACCAGGGCGGGTTCGTCCTGCCGGAGCCGGGTGGCGCGGCGGCCTCGCGTGTGGCGCGGCCATGCCCCGCCCGGGTCGAGATCGCGCACGAAGGCGGTGAGGGCGGCGCGCAC
>NZ_JAFEXF010000152.1 GCF_016905445.1 Streptomyces sp. G44 | reverse complement strand
GACGATCACCGCGCAGGCCGAGCGGGCGATGTCGTTCTGGCCCAACAAGGGCGGCGAGGACCCGCGTCCGGCGCAGGGCAGGCCCTACGAGCGGCTCGCGGCCGTGGGGCCGAAAACCCCGGGCGTTTCGGCGGACCCCCTCCGGCCGCGGGGGGTGCCGTTACCGGGGTGACCGGGGGGGCCGCCGGCGGGGCCGCCGCTCTGGACGCCGCCGGGGCCTACCGCCGCACCATGCGGCTGCTCGCCAAGCTTCCGGTCCTGGACGCGTGGAACGCCATCGCGGACGAGGAGCTGGTCTCGCACACGGACGCGCGTGACCTCCTCGGCACGCTGGAGCGCGTCTCCGAGAAGGCCCGGCAGAACACGAGCGCCCGGTTCGCCGCGAAGTCGACGGAGCGGGTCGAGGGTGAGGGCGGTTGGGAGGGGCGTCGCTTCATCGACGCCCCGCCCGTGCTGCGGCGCGTACCGGACGCGGAGGCGGCCGCGGTGGCCGCGTCCCTCGGGGAGTACCGGGAGACGCTCGCCCAGGACCGGCTGCCGCTCCTCCGGCGGTACGCGATCCAGGACGTGGCGTTCCGCGTGGTGGGCACGGGCAGCGTCGGCCTGCGGTCGTACGTGGTGCTGCTGCTCGATCACCGGGGCGAGCCGCTGGTGCTCCAGGTCAAGGAGGCGCGGCCCTCCGCTCTACTCCCGCACCTGCCGGGGGCGGGCTTCAAGGCCCCCGATACCGCGCACGAGGGGCAGCGGGTGGTGTCCGGCCAGAAGCGGATGCAGGTCGTCAGCGACTTCCTCCTCGGGTGGACGACGGTGGACGGACGGCCTTTCCAGGTACGCCAGTTCAGGAACCGCAAGGGCAGCGTGGACCCGGCGGCACTGAGCTCCGAACAGCTCGACGACTACGGCCGCATGACCGGCGCCCTGCTGGCCCGCGCCCACGCGCACAGTGCCGATCCGCGCCTCATGGCGGGGTACTGCGGCAAGAGCGACGAACTGGACGAGGCGATGGCACGGTTCGCGACGGCGTACGCGGACCGGACGGAGGCGGATCACGCGCTGCTGGTGCGGGCGGTCAAGGAGGGACGGATAGCCGCCGAGGCAGGGGTGTGAGGCCGTGCCCGCGGTGTGCTTCCGGGGGCGGGGCGCCGGGTGGCCTACGCTGGACGAGTGACGATCCCGGAAGCCGAGCCGACGCAGCCCGAGCCCCCTGAGACCCCCGTGTCTTCTGAGGCTTCCCAGTCTTCGGAGGCATCCCCGTCTTCTGAGGTGCCCGGCCAGGGGCCGCGGCGACCGGGCTCCGGAGGGCGGCTCAAGGACCAGTTGAAGGAGCGGCTCAGGGCGCGGTCGGAAGGCGGTCAGGAGGCGGGCGCGGACGGCGAAGGCGTCGGCGGAGCGCCGCATGAGGAGCCGGTCGCGCGGCCCGAGGAGCGGCTTGAGAGGGCCGTGCGCGCCGCCGAGCAGGCGCTGATCGAGTACGAGATCGCGTTGGAGACCTTCCGCGTGGAGGTCGAGAACTTCTCCCGGCTGCACCACCAGAAGCTCGGACCGATGTACGCGCGCCTCGACGAACTGGACGCGCGGATCGCCGAGGCCACCGCGGCCCGCACCGGCGACCCCGAGGACCTGCGCAAGGCGGAAGAGGCGCGGGCACGGGTGATGCCGATGCCGGGCGTCGAGGAGCTCTTCCACGGCTGGATGGACGACCAGGGGCTGTACCCCGAGGCCGCCGCGATGCTCACCGATCAGTCGGTGCGGCCCCCGCAGCGGGTGCGGCCCGGCGAGGAGGCCCGCAAGCTCTACCGCGAGCTGGTCCGCAAGGCGCACCCCGACCTGGCGCAGGAGGAGAGTGAGCGGCAGCGGCGCGAGGAGTTCATCACGCGGGTCAACGCCGCGTACGCCCGCGGTGACGAGACACTGCTGCGCGAGCTCTCCGCGGAGTGGGCCGCCGGACCGGTGCCCGAGGAGCAGCGGCTCACCCGCAGCGAGGAGCTGTACGCGCGCCTCGAATGGCTCGCCCAGCGCAAGGAACTCCTTTCGGTGCTCGCCAAGGAGCTGGAGGAGAGCGCGATCGGCGGCATGCTGCGCCTGGCGCCCGACGATCCGGACACCCTCCTCGACGAGATCGCCGAACAACTGCTCGCGCAGGTCGCCGAGCGCGAGGCGGAGCTGGCGCGGCTGACCGCCTGATCGGGTGCCGGCTGATCGCGTCGGGCTGATCGCGTGCCGACGGATCGCGTCCGGCCGATCACGTGCCGGCTGATCACGTGCCGGCTGATCACGCATGTGCATGGTCGGCGTGTGCGCGCGATCGCGCCGGGTGCGTCCGTGGTCCGGCGCGGGTCGGGTAGCGTCGGGGGCATGGCTTTCGGAACTCATGTGCCCACGGTCGGTGTCGACGACCTCACGAGCGGCGACTTTCTGCTGGACGTCCGGGAGGACGACGAGTGGCGGGCCGGCCACGCGGAGGGTGCGCTGCACATTCCGATGAGCGAATTCGTCTCCCGCTACGGCGAGTTGACCGAGGCCGCCCCGCAGGACGGCAAGGTCAATGTCATCTGCCGGTCCGGCGGGCGCTCCGCCCAGGTCGCGATGTACCTCGGGCAGCAGGGTATCGACGCGGTGAACGTCGCCGGTGGCATGGAGGCCTGGGCCGCTTCGGGCCGCCCCGTCGTCGACGACAAGGGCGAGCCGGGCTCCGTGATCTGAGCCGTACCCACGGAGCCGCAGTTCCTGAGCTGGGCCAGCCGAGGGGAGCTGTCTCAGCCGAGGGGAGCTGTCTCAGCCGAGGGTGTGGGCGGCGAGCAGGTCGCCCAGTGCCTCCTCGTGCGCCGCTGCCGGCCCGAGGGCGAGCTCCAGCTGTTTGGCCCACGCGTGATAGCGGTGCAGGGGGTAGTCGGTGTCGGCGCCGAAGCCGCCGTGCAGGTGCTGGGCCGTCTGTACGACCCTCCGTACGCCCTCGGACGCCCAGATCTTGGCGACGGACACATCCCCGGAGGTGGGCAGGGCGCCGTTCACGCCCGTGCTGACGCGCCAGGCGGCCTGCCAGAGGGTGACCTCCATGGCGCGCAGATCGATGTAGCGGTCGGCGGCCTGCACGGCCACGGCCTGGAATGTGGCCACAGGATGGCCGAACTGCTCCCGCTTGCCGGTGTACTCACCGGTCATGCGGAGGACACTCTCCCCGAGGCCCAGCGCGAGCGCGCAGGTGCCGGTGGCGAGGAGATCACGGAGCCGCTCCCAGGCGCCGTCGGCCTCGATCACGTCGGGCGCGGCGACGCTAACGCCCTCCAGACGCAGCTCGGCGAGGCGCTCGCCGCTGGTGGAGTACTGCTCGGCGAGGGTGAGGCCCTGTTCGTCGCGGGGGACGAGCGCGAGGACGGTGTGCCCGTCGTGCGTGTGGGCCGGGATGACGGCCAGGTCGGCGTTCTGCGCCCAGGGGACGGCGGTCTGGAGCCCGTCCAGGTGCCAGCTGTCGCCGTCGCGCCGTGCGGTGACGGCCAGTTCAGCCGCGTCATGACCGGTACGGCCGTTGGCGGCGACGGTCAGGACGAGTTCCCCGCGTCCGGCCCGGGGCAGCACCCGCCGCTGCAACTCGGCGCCGCCATAGGCCTGTACCGCCCAGGCGGCGGCGCTGTGCTCCAGGAGCGGCACCCGCGCGAGGACCCTCGCGGACTCGCGGAGCGCCAGGCACAGGGCGATGGCGTCGAGGCCCACGCCGCCGTGCTCGGCGTCGATGAACAGGCCGAGGAGGTCGGCGTCGGCGAGCCGGGACCACAGGGCGCGGTCGATGTCCTCGGCTACGGCGCCGGGCCTGAGGGCCGGGCTCGGCACCCCGTCCGGCACGACGTCGGCGAAGACCGCCTTGGCCGCCTCGATCACGGCCTGCTGTTCCTCGGTGAAGGTGAAGTCCACTGCCCGTCCTCCCGTGCACCGGCCTCGTCGCGCCCGACGGCGCGTGACGGGGCGTCAAGATAGAACAGGTTCTAGGAGAAGGGAACAGGCGGGGACGAAGGTCCAGGCGGGCACGGGGACCGGGCAGGCGACCGGGCGATGGCGCCCGGTCAGGGCGGCTCAGGCTCAGCGGTCGAAGTCCAGCTCCACCGTGTCCGTGATCGGGTGCGACTGGCACGCCAGCACGTAACCGGCTTCCGTCTCCTCCGGTTCCAGCGCGAAGTTCCGGTCCATCCGGACCTCGCCCGAGACGCGGAAGGCACGGCAGGTCCCGCACACCCCGCCCTTGCAGGCGTAAGGCGCGTCCGCGCGGTTGCGCAGCACCGTCTCCAGCAGCGTCTCGCCGTCCAGGACGGGCCAGGTGCCCGAGCGGCCGTCGAGGGTGGCCGTCACCTTGCTGTTCGAGACCGTGGCCGCCGGGGCCGGGCCCGGAGCTGAGGCAGGGGCCGAGGTCGCGGTGGCCACACCGCCGTCCACGTGGAAGATCTCCTCGTGGATGCGTCTGCGGGGCACGCCCAGCGCGCGCAGGGTCCGCTCCGCGCCCTGCACCAGGCCGAACGGGCCGCACAGGAACCAGCCCTCGACCTCCGCCACGGGCAGCAACGCCGGCAGCAGCCGGGTGAGCCGCTCCTCGTCGAGACGCCCGGAGTCGAGGCCGGCCTGCTGCTCCTCGCGGGAGAGCACGGTCACCAGCTGGAACCGGTCCGGCCAGCGGTCCTTGAGGTCCGCGACCTCTTCCAGGAACATCGTCGAGGCGGCGGTGCGGTCGCTGCGGATGAGGCAGAAGTCCGCCAGTGGCTCGCGCTCAAGGAGCGTCGTGACGATGGAGAGCACCGGGGTGATCCCGCTGCCGCCGACCACCGCCGCGTAGCGTCCGGGAGCGGGCTCCAGGGTGAAACGGCCGGCCGGGGTCATCACCTCCAGCTCGTCGCCGGCAGCGAGCTCCTTGAAGGCGTACGTCGAGAAGGCGCCGTCCTCGACGAGGCGCACCCCGACCCGCAGTTGCCGGGGCTCGTCCGGAGCGCCGGGGCGGGGCGCGGGGGAGCAGATCGAGTACGTGCGCCGGATCTCGGTGCCGTCGGCGAAGCGGCGGAGAGCGAGGTGCTGACCCGGGGAGAAGCGGTACTCCTCGCGCAGCGCGGGCGGCACGTCGAAGGTCAGCGTCACGGAGTCGTCGGTGAGCCGGTCGACCGCCGCTACCCGGAGCGGGTGGAAGCGGGCCATCACAGCTCCTTGAAGTGGTCGAAGGGTTCCCGGCAGGCGACGCAGCGGCGCAGTGCCTTGCAGGCCGTGGAGGAGAAGCGGCTGAGCAGCTCCGTGTCGGTCGAGCCGCAGTGCGGGCAGCGAATCGAGAGGCTCAGGGGAACCGGGCCGTCCGCCGGGTGGGAACGCGGGGGCGCTATGCCGAACGCGGCGAGCTTGCGGCGGCCTTCGGCGCTGATGTCGTCCGTCGACCAGGCGGGGGACAGCACGGTGCGCACCGAGACCTCGGCCATGCCGCGCTCGCGCAGCACCTGCTCTATGTCGGACGTCATGGCCTCGATCGCCGGGCAGCCGGTGTACGTGGGGGTCAGCTCGACGTCGACCTTGCCGGGGGCGACGAGCCGCACGGCGCGCACCACACCGAGGTCGGCCAGGGTCAGCACCGGCAGCTCCGGATCGGGCACCGAGCCCGCGAGGGCCAGGAGCTCCGCCTCCAGCGCGGTGGGCGCGGTCGTCACCATGATGCCCCCGGGTGGCTGCGGTGCAGGTGCTGCATCTCGGCGAGCATCCGTCCGAACGGTTCGGTGTGCAGGCCCTGGCGTCCGGCGCCCGCCGTCCACGCGCCGGTCTGGGGCCCGTCGGGCACGCTCAGGGTGGCCCGTCCGACGACGGCCGTCACCGAGGCCGTCCAACTCTCCCGCAGCGTCCGGCAGTCGATGTCCAGGCCGTCCACCGGCTGGAACATCTCGCCGGTGAAGCGCCACAGCGCGTCGAGCCCGCGCTGCATGCGCTCATGGCTCTCGGTCGTGCCGTCGCCGAGCCGCAGTGTCCACTGCTCGGCGTGGTCCTGGTGGTAGGCGACTTCCTTGACGGCCTTCGCCGCCAGGGGCGCGACCGCGCTGTCGCCGGAGGCCAACTGTCCGTACAGCAAGGTCTGATAGGTGGAGAAATAGAGCTGCCGGGCGATGGTGTGCGCGAAGTCGCCGTTCGGCTGCTCGACCAGTTGGAGGTTGCGGAAGGCGCGCTCCTCGCGGAGGTACGCCAACTCGTCCTCGTCGCCCACCAGGGAGAGCAGGACGCGGGCTTGGCCGAGCAGGTCGAGGGCGATGTTCGCCAGGGCGACCTCCTCTTCGAGGACCGGCGCGTGTCCCGCCCACTCCCCCAGGCGGTGGGAGAGCACCAGGGCGTCGTCCCCCAGAGCGAGGGCGGGTGAGGGCGCGGTCACAGGTGCTTCACCCCCTCCGGGATGTCGTAGAACGTGGGGTGGCGGTAGGGCTTGTCACCGGCCGGCTCGAAGAAGGAGTCCTTCTCGTCCGGCGAGGAGGCGGTGATCGCCGCCGAGGGCACGACCCAGAGGGAGACGCCTTCGCTCCTGCGGGTGTACAGGTCTCGGGCATTGCGCAGGGCCATCTCCGCGTCGGGCGCGTGCAGGCTGCCGGCGTGGGTGTGGGAGAGCCCGCGGCGGGAGCGGACGAAGACCTCCCACAGGGGCCAGTCGGTCGGGCTGCTCATGCGGTCGCCTCTCCGTGCTGTGCGGTGGTGGCCCGGGGCGCGGCGGCGCGCTTCGCGGCGTAGGCCGCCGCGGCCTCTCGGACCCAGGCGCCCTCCTCGTGGGCACGCCTGCGCTGGGTGATGCGCTGTTCGTTGCAGGGGCCGTTCCCCTTGAGGACGTCCCAGAACTCCGTCCAGTCGATCGGGCCGAAGTCGTAGTGACCCCGCGCCTCGTTCCACACGAGGTCCGGGTCGGGGAGCGTCAGGCCGAGCGACTCGGCCTGGGGGACGCAGATGTCCACGAAGCGCTGGCGCAACTCGTCGTTCGAGTGGCGCTTGATCTTCCACGTCATCGACTGCTCGGAGTGCGAGGACTCGTCATCGGGCGGCCCGAACATCATCAGGGAGGGCCACCACCAGCGGTTCACCGCGTCCTGCGCCATCTCGTGCTGCGCCTGCGTGCCGCGGCTGAGGGCGAGCAAGGACTCGTACCCCTGGCGTTGGTGGAAGGACTCCTCCTTGCAGACGCGGACCATCGCGCGGGCATAGGGGCCGTACGAGCAGCGGCAGAGGGGGACCTGGTTGGTGATCGCGGCGCCGTCCACGAGCCAGCCGATCGCGCCGACGTCCGCCCAGGTCAGCGTGGGGTAGTTGAAGATCGACGAGTACTTCTGGCGGCCGGAGTGCAGTTTGTCGAGCAGCTCGTCGCGGCTGGTGCCGAGTGTCTCGGCGGCGCTGTAGAGGTACAGGCCGTGGCCCGCTTCGTCCTGCACCTTGGCCATGAGGATCGCCTTGCGCCGCAGGGAGGGGGCGCGCGTGATCCAGTTGGCCTCCGGCTGCATGCCGATGATCTCGGAGTGCGCGTGCTGCGCGATCTGCCGGACCAGGGACGCGCGATAGGCGTCCGGCATCCAGTCGCGCGGCTCGATGCGCTCGTCGGCGGCGACCGCCTCGTCGAAGGCGGCCTGCTGCTCGGCCGTGCGCGCGGCCGAGGCCGCCGGGGGCGCTGCCTCGCCCGGCTCCGTCCTCGCCGCCTTGCGTGCGGCTGATGTCGCCATCTCGGTCCCCCTCGACCTGAGCGAACCGACCGACCGATCGTTCGGTTCGTGTGGATTCAATGGTGCTGCGCCTCGCCATAAGGTGTCAACCCTGTGGATAACTTCGCGGACGCTGTGCGGGGCAGGCAGGCCTGAGTACCGTTCCGGCGGCAGGGGTCGAGCGGGATCGGGGAACGGGGCGCAATGGACGGGAACGACAAGGGCTGCGGCGGAGGGCCCGAGAGGTCGGCCGGGCCCGATCGGGAGGCCCCGCGTCCCGATCCGGACACCTCGCGGCCCGCCCCGGACACCCAGCGGCCTGCCCCCGGCACCTCGCGGCCCGCCCCGGACACCCAGCGGCCCGCCCCGGGCTCCTCGGAGCCGGCCCCTGACACCTCGCCCCCGACCGTGCTGGATACCGGGCCCAAGGCCGCGCCTCCCGGCATCGCCGGCCTGAAGCTCGGCTATCAGATCGCCGCGGCCTGTGCCCTCGCGCTCGTCGCCGTGGCCGCGTGCGTCCACATCGGCATGCTCTTCCTGCATGTCGCTCCCTCGAACACCTTGACCAAGCAGCACGGCGACGTGGTCGACGCCTGGGTCTATCCCGAGTTCGAGCAGAACTGGAAGCTCTTCGCACCCAACCCACTCCAGCAGAACATCGCGGTGCAGGCCCGGGCGGAGCTCCGTACGGCCGAGGGAGGCGTCCGGACCACCGACTGGTACGACTTCTCCGCCCGGGACGGCGCCGACATCGACGGCAACCCGCTGCCCAGTCACACGCAGCAGAACGAGCTGCGGCGGGCCTGGGACTTCTACGTCGGCTCGCACGACGCGCAGAATCGTCCCGTCGGCCTGCGGGGCCAGCTCTCCGAGCGCTACATCCGCCGCATCGCGTACATGCGGCTCGACCGCGAGCGTCCCGGTGGTGAGGGGGACGAGATCGCGCGCGTACAGCTGCGTTCCAGGTCCACGAGCGTGCGGCCGCCCGAGTGGAGCGAGGAGAAGGTCTCCCTCAAGCCGGTCCACCGGCTGCTCCCCTGGTGGTCCGTGACGCCCGACGACCTTCCGCTCGCCTCGGGAAGCGGCACGCGCCCCACCCCCGAGGGGAGCGCCCGGTGACCCGACCGATCGAACACAGCGAACGCATCGAGCGCGTCGAACGACCGCTGACACGGGGGATCGCCAAGGTCACGGGGTCGGCCCTGGGGCCGTACCAGACCGCGGTGATCCGCATAGGCTTCGCCGCCACCTGGCTGTTCTTCCTGCTGCGGGAGTTCCCGCACCGCCACGAGATGTACGGGCCGGACGGCCCATGGGCCTGGGACATGGCCCAGCAGCTCATCACCGGCAACCATGCCTTCACGGTGCTGATGTGGTCGGACGGACGGGTCTGGTTCGAGGTCGTCTACGCGCTGGCGATCCTGAGCAGCGCCCTGCTGATGCTCGGCTGGCGGACACGCACGATGTCCGTGCTGTTCATGATCGGCGTGCTCTCGCTCCAGAACCGCAGCATCTTCATCGGTGACGGTGGCGACAACATCATCCACCTGATGGCGACCTATCTGGTGCTGACCCGGTGCGGCCAGGTCTGGTCACTGGACGCGCGGCGTAGGGCACGCGCGCGTGCCGGGACGGAGCGGGAGTCCGACCGGGTGGGGCCCGTGCTCTGGTGGGTGCTCGGCCTCGGTCTGGCCGTCGTGACGTTCATGGGGGAGCTCGGCCGCTGGTGGCTGGTGATCTTCTGGGGTCTGTGGCTCGCGCACGGTCTGTGGGGGGCGGTGGGCCGGCGCGCACCGCACAGCGAACTGCGCAAGCTGCTCGACGTCATCGCCCATCTCGTCCACAACGCGGGCCTCCTCCTGATCATGGTCGAGGCCTGCCTGATCTACGCCACCGCGGGTTGGTACAAGATCCAGGGCAGCCGCTGGCAGGACGGCACGGCCGTCTACTACCCGCTGAACCTCGACTACTTCTCGCCCTGGCCCGCCCTCTCCGAGCTGCTGTCGTCCAACGGCGTGATGCTGATGCTGGTGACGTACGGGACGGTCGCCGTGCAGGTGGCCTTCCCCTTCACCCTCATCAACCGCCGGGTGAAGAACGTCCTGCTGGCCGCGATGATCTTCGAGCACGCCGTGATCGCCGTCGTCCTCGGACTGCCGTTCTTCTCGCTGGCGATGATCACGGCCGACGCGGTCTTCCTGCCGACGGCGTTCCTGCTGCGCCTGGGCGGCTGGGCGGCACGCGCGCGTGGAGCGGTGGTTTCCCGCGTACCGCTCTCCGGGCTGACGCGTCGGGCCCCCTGACGCGTCAGCCCGCCGCGGACGCGCAGCGGGACGAGGAGGCCGCCGAGGACGCGCGCGTAGGCTTCGCTCCATGAACAGGACGGATGCGGCGGACCCCGCATGACCGGGGCGGATGCGAGGGACCCCGACGGGGCCGTGCGGGCCTGGCACGGGCTCGTCGACGGCTCCGTGCTGCTCGACGGTTTTCACGCGATCAAGCACGCGCTGCGGTTCGGCGCGCGGGTGCCGGTCGCGCTGACCGGCGACCGGTCCGGCGCGCTGGTCCTCGCGGACGAGCTGGCGCCCGATGTGCGGGACGCGCTGGACACGCTCCTGGTGGAGGTCCCCGAGGAGCGGCTGCGCGCCCTGGTGCCCCGCCTGCATCCCACCGCGATGGCCGCCTTGGCGGTACGTCCTTCGCGGGCGGCCAACCTCGAAGCGCTGGGGCGCCTGCCGAGGCCCGCGCCGGTCGTCGTGCTCGACGACCCCCGCAATCTCGGCAACGCCGGGGCGGTGATCCGGCTCGCCGCCGGGTTCGGCGCGACCGGCGTCGTCACGACCGGGACGCTCGACCCCTGGCACCCCACGGTCGTACGCGGCGGGGCCGGCCTGCACTTCGCGACGGCCGTGGAGCGGATGGAGGCCGCCGAGCTGCCGCCGGGTCCGGTGTTCGCGCTCGACGCGGAGGGCGTCGACATCCGGGGGCTGAAGCTTCCGGACGACGCCGTGCTCGCCTTCGGGTCCGAGCGCAGCGGTCTGTCGGCCGCCCTGCGCGAACGGGCCGACCACCTGGTCGCCCTGCCGATGCGGCCGCAGGTCTCCAGCTACAACCTGGCGACGAGCGTCGGCATGACGCTCTTCCACTGGTCGGCGGGCAGGCCCCCGGGCCTGGAGACCTGAGCCCGCCGGTCTCGGCACGCGCGTGGGTCACGCGTCCTCGCGGATCTCCACCACGCGGAAGCGGTTGGCCACGAACGCGCCGTCGCACAGCGCGGCGTTCGCCGCGGGGTTGCCGCCCGAGCCGTGGAAGTCCGAGAACGCCGCCGTCTGGTTCACATAGACGCCGCCCGTGAGGTTCAGGGAGAGCTGGGCGCACTCCTCCAGGCAAGCCTCCTCGACGGCCGCGGAGACCTCCTCCGAGGTGGTGTACGCCCCCACGGTCATCGCTCCCTT
Organism: Streptomyces sp. G44; assembly: GCF_016905445.1. Lineage (GTDB taxonomy): Bacteria > Actinomycetota > Actinomycetes > Streptomycetales > Streptomycetaceae > Streptomyces. The sequence continues at coordinate 7,199 of NZ_JAFEXF010000152.1, read as the reverse complement.
GTCGCGCACCGTGCGGCGCAGCAGCTCCACCGCGTCCGCCGCCGAGTCGACCGCGACCGCGAAGGAGACCGGGCCGAAGCACTCGCTGAGGTAGGCCGCCTCGGCGTCCGGCTTCGCGCCGTCCAGTTTGACGATGACCGGGGTGCGCACCACCGCGTCGGGAAACTCGGCGTTCGGGACCTGCCGTGACGGCAGAGCCACCTCGCCGAGCCCGGCGGCGGCCTCCAGGCGGCCCTGCACGTCGGGGTTGACCAGCGCGCCCAGGATGCCGTTCGCCCGGGCGTCGTCGCCGAGCAGGCCGTTCACCGAAGCGGCGAGGTCGGCCACCACCTCGTCGTACGACTTGGCTCCCGCGTCCGTGCGGATGCCGTCACGCGGGATGAGGAGGTTCTGCGGGGTCGTGCACATCTGGCCGCTGTAGAGGGACAGGGAGAAGGCGAGGTTGGCCAGCATTCCCTTGTAGTCGTCCGTCGAGTCGACGACGACGGTGTTGACCCCGGCCTTTTCCGTGTAGACCTGCGCCTGGCGGGCGTTGGCCTCCAGCCAGTCGCCGAAGGACGACGAGCCCGTGTAGTCGATGATCTTGATCTCGGGCCGTACCGCGAGGGTCTTGGCGATGCCCTCGCCGGGCCGCTCGGCGGCCAGGCAGACCAGGTTCGGGTCGAAGCCCGCCTCCGCGAGGACCTCGCGGGCGATCCGCACCGTGAGGGCGAGCGGCAGCACCGCGCGCGGGTGGGGCTTGACCAGGACGGGATTGCCGGTGGCGAGCGAGGCGAAGAGGCCGGGGTAGCCGTTCCACGTCGGGAAGGTGTTGCAGCCGATCAGGAGCGAGATGCCGCGCGCCACGGGCGTGAACCGCTTGCTCAGGGTCAGCGGGTCCCGCTTGCCCTGGGGCTTGTGCCACTCGGCGGTGTCGGGGGTGCGGGCCTGCTCCGCGTAGGCATACGCGATCGCTTCCAGGCCGCGGTCCTGGGCGTGCGGGCCGCCCGCCTGGAAGGCCATCATGAAGGCCTGGCCGCTGGTGTGCATGACCGCGTGCGCCAGTTCGTGCGTGCGCGCGCTGATGCGGGCCAGGATCTCCAGGCAGACCACCGCGCGCGCTTCGGCGCCCGCGTCGCGCCAGGCGCGCATTCCGGCGCGCATGGCGGGCAGCAGGGTGTCGACGTCGGGGTGGGGGTAGGTGATCCCCAACTCCGGGCCGTACGGCGAGACTTCCCCGCCGACCCAGTCGTCCGTGCCGGGCTGGCCGAGGTCGAAGCGGGTGCCCTGGAGCGCGTCGAAGGCGGCCTTGCCCTCGGGGAGGCTCAGGCTGCCGTCCTCGCCATAGGCCTTCGGGTGCTCGGGGTGGGGCGACCAGTACGCGCGCGTGCGGATCGTCTCCAGCGCCTGGTCGAGGGTGGGCCGGTGCTTGGCGATCAGCTGGTGCGCGGTGAGTTCGGCGGCCATGACAGGACCAACTCCTCGTCGGTCAGCTCTCCATCGAGCTGGCGAGTGGGCGGGAACAGTGGGCAGGGACTGGCTGACAGAGCTAGAGTAACCGAACGATCGGTCGGGACAAGAGGGTCCGCCAAACCTGTGGACAACTTCCTCGCGGCCACCCCGGAACCCGCTGGGAACCACCCGGCGGGCGCTCACGGGCCCACCCCGGACCCGCCGGCCGATGGACCGTGCGGGAGGATCGCGAACATGACAGCACTCGAGCTCAGCAGCGCCGTTGCCGTGGTCGGCACCGGAACCATGGGGCAGGGCATCGCACAGGTCGCCCTGATGGCAGGCCACCCCGTGCGGCTGTACGACGCGGCCCCCGGCCGGGCCGGAGCGGCGGCGGACGCGATCGGATCCCGCCTGGACCGGCTCGTCGAGAAGGGCAGACTCACCGCCGACGAGCGCGAAGCCGCGGCCGCCCGGCTGACGCCCGCCGAAAGCCTCGCCGAGCTCGCCGGCTGCGGCCTCGTCGTCGAGGCGGTGCTGGAACAACTGGACGTCAAGCAGCGGCTGTTCCAGGACCTTGAGGAGATCGTCACCGAGGACTGTCTGCTGGCCACCAACACCTCCTCCCTGTCCGTGACCGCCATCGCGGGCGCCCTGCGCGTGCCGGGCCGCTTCGTGGGCCTGCACTTCTTCAACCCGGCGCCGCTGCTCCCCCTCGTCGAGGTCGTCAGCGGCTTCGCGACCGACGAGACGGCGGCCACGCGCGCGTACGACACCGCGCAGGCCTGGGGCAAGACACCGGTGCGCTGCGCGGACAGCCCCGGCTTCATCGTCAACCGCGTCGCCCGGCCCTTCTACGCCGAGGCGCTGCGCCTGTACGAGGAGCGGGTCGCCGACCCGGCGACGATCGACGCGGTGCTGCGTGAGTGCGGCGGCTTCAGGATGGGCCCCTTCGAGCTCACCGACCTCATCGGCCAGGACGTCAACGAAGCCGTCACGCGCTCCGTGTGGGAGTCGTTCTTCCAGGACCCCAAGTTCACGCCCTCCCTCGCCCAGCGCCGGCTCGTCGAGTCCCGCCGCCTCGGCCGCAAATCGGGCCAGGGCTGGTACGCGTACGGGGACGACGCCCCGCGTCCCGAGCCGCACACGGCCGGGCCCGAGCAGGCCCCGCAGGCCGTCACCGTCCACGGCGAGCTGTTCGCGGCCGACGCCCTGCTCGGCCTCATCCGGGAAGCCGGCATCGGGGTCGGGCACGGGACGGGCACCCCGAGCCACCCCGGCTCCATCGAGCTGCCCGGCGGCGCGCGGCTGGAGCTCGCCGACGGGATGTCCCCCGACGCCGCGGCGGAGCCCACCATCCACTTCGACCTGGCACTGGACTACCGCGCCGCGACCCGCGTCGCCCTCGCCCCCTCCAGCAGGGTGGGTGAACCGGCCTTCAAGGAGGCGATCGGCCTCTTCCAGGCGCTCGGCAAGAAGGTCAGCGTCATCGGCCCCGCTCCGGGGATGATCGTCGCCCGCACCGTGTGGATGCTCGTCGACTTCGCCCTGGACGCCGTGGGGCGCGAGGTGGCGGACGCCGAGGACGTCGACACCGCCATGCGCCTGGGCGTCAACTACCCGCTCGGGCCCATCGAATGGGGCCGCCGCCTCACCGCGTACCGCGTAGCTGAGGCGCTGGACCTGCTGAGCGACGAGTACCCCACCGGGCGCTACGCGCCCTCCCAGGCACTGCGGCGCCAGGCCGTGCGAGAGGAGTACTCATGACCACCGCCCGCCGGGACACGTACACCCCCGAGACGCTGCTGAGCGTCGCCGTCCGGGTCTTCAACGAGCGCGGCTACGACGGCACGTCCATGGAGCACCTCTCCAAGGCGGCAGGCATCTCCAAGTCGTCGATCTACCACCACGTGACGGGCAAGGAGGAGCTGCTGCGCCGTGCGGTCAGCCGGGCGATCGACGGCCTCTTCGGAATCCTCGCCGAGGAGCACGCGCGCGTGGGCAGCGCCGTCGAACGCCTGGAGTACGTCACGCGCCGCACGGTGGAGGTCCTGGTCGCCGAGGTGCCCTACGTGACGCTGCTGCTGCGGGTGCGCGGCAACACGGACACCGAGCGGTGGGCCCTGGAGCGGCGCAGGGAATTCGATCAGCAGGTGGCCGAGCTGTTCAAGGAGGCCGTCGCGGACGGCGACCTGCGCTCCGACGTCGACCTGCGCCTCGCCACCCGGCTGCTCTTCGGGATGATCAACTCCATCGTGGAGTGGTACCGGCCGGAAAGCCGGGGCGCGGCCAACGGCTCGCAGATCGCCGACGCGGTCGTGCAGCTGGCCTTCGCCGGGCTGCGCATCGACCACTGAACAGCCGGGTCAGTGCCCCGGGCCGGCGCCGTCCATGTTGACGGGGTTGTCGGGGTTGGCGGCGTTGTTCAGGTCGTCCTCCTCGAAGAGCAGCAACGTACGCGTGCTGAGGACTTCGGGGATGGACTGAAGCCGGGTGAGCACCAGCTCCCGCAAGGCGCGGTTGTCCGGCGTGTGGACCAGGAGCAGTACGTCGAAGTCGCCGCTGACCAGGGCGATGTGGGACGCGCCGGGCAGCGCGCGCAGCTTCTCGCGCACCGTGCGCCAGGTGTTCTGAACGATCTTGAGCGTGATGTACGCGGACGCGCCCTGCCCGGCCCGCTCGTGGTTGATCCGCGCCCCGAACCCCTGGATGACGCCGTCGTCGATCAGCCGGTTGATGCGCGCGTACGCGTTGGCGCGTGACACATGGACCCGCTCGGCCACGGTCCGTATCGAGGCGCGACCGTCGGTGTGCAGGATCTTGAGGATGTCGCGGTCGATGGCGTCCAGGGGGCGGGGATCCGGGAGCCGGCGTTCCGGGAGCCTCGGTTCCGGTACCCGGGGCTCCGGTCGATCGGGCATGCGGGGCGCCGACCGGTCGTCGGCGTGCTGGTCGGCCATTCGTTCAGATGCCATGTCCCCCCGCCTCCCTACCATGGACGTACTGCATCCATACCAGGCTGTGGAGAACCGTTTGTCCACAGCCTGGAGGTGCCTGTAGCCAAAATGTGCCGACGACCGAACAATCGGTAGGTGAGGCGCCTCACATCGCTGCGCCTCTTCTGCCCGCTCCCACGAGGAGTCCGCTTCCCCAGGAGGTGCCGTGATGACGGTCATGGAGCGGCGGGGCGCCTACCGGCCCACCCCGCCCCCCGCTTGGCAGCCCAGGACCGACCCCGCGCCGCTGCTGCCGGACGCGGAGCCCCACCGCGTCCTTGGCACCGAGGCCGCCGCGAAGGCCGATTCGGGACTCCTGCACCGCCTCTACGCCGAGTTGGTGCGAGGCCGCCGCTACAACACGCAGGCGACCGCGCTGACCAAGCAGGGCAGGCTCGCGGTCTACCCCTCCAGCACCGGCCAGGAGGCCTGCGAGGTCGCCGCCGCGCTGGTCCTGGAGGAGCAGGACTGGCTCTTCCCCAGCTACCGCGACACCCTCGCCGTGGTCGCCCGCGGCCTCGACCCGGTGAGCGCCCTGACGCTGCTGCGCGGCGACTGGCACACCGGGTACGACCCGCGCGAGCACCGCATCGCTCCCCTGTGCACCCCGCTGGCCACGCAGCTCCCGCACGCCGTGGGCCTCGCGCACGCCGCCCGGCTCATGGGCGACGACGTGGTGGCGCTCGCCATGGTCGGGGACGGCGGCACCAGCGAGGGCGACTTCCACGAGGCGCTGAACTTCGCCGCCGTGTGGCAGGCCCCCGTGGTCTTCCTCGTGCAGAACAACGGCTTCGCGATCTCCGTGCCGCTCGCCAAGCAGACCGCGGCTCCCTCCCTCGCCCACAAGGCCGTCGGCTACGGCATGCCGGGCCGTCTGGTGGACGGCAATGACGCGGTGGCGATGCACGAGGTCCTGACCGAAGCGGTCACCCGCGCGCGGGAGGGTGGCGGCCCGACGCTGGTGGAGGCGGTCACCTACCGCATGGAAGCCCACACGAACGCCGACGACGCCACGCGCTACCGCCCCGACGCCGAGGTCGACGCCTGGCGCGATCACGATCCGATCCGGTTGCTGGAGCGGGAATTGACCGAGCGGGGACTGCTGGACGACGACATCAGGCGGCAGGTGGCCGAGGACGCCGAGACCATGGCCGCCGGCCTGCGCGAGCGCATGAACCAGGACCCGCTGCTCGACCCCATGGACCTCTTCACGCACGTGTACGCCGAGCAGACCACGCAACTGCGGGAGCAGGCGGCGCAGTTGCGGGCGGAGCTGGAAGCGGCATCGGACGAGACGGACGCATCGGGAGGTGGGACGCGATGACCACGGTCGCGGCGAAGCCGGCCACCAAACCGGCCACCATGGCGCAGGCGCTCGGACGGGCGCTGCGCGACTCCATGGCCGAGGACCCCTCCGTGCACGTCCTCGGGGAGGACGTGGGGGCGCTCGGCGGGGTCTTCCGGGTCACCGACGGGCTCGCCGCGGAGTTCGGCGAGGACCGCTGCACGGACACACCGCTGGCCGAGGCGGGCATCCTCGGCACGGCGGTCGGCATGGCCATGTACGGCCTGCGGCCCGTCGTCGAGATGCAGTTCGACGCCTTCGCCTACCCCGCCTTCGAGCAGCTGATCTCGCACGTGGCGCGGATGCGCAACCGCACCAAGGGCGCGATGCCGATGCCCCTCACCGTCCGCGTGCCCTACGGCGGCGGGATCGGCGGCGTCGAGCACCACAGCGATTCCTCCGAGGTGTACTACATGGCGACTCCGGGGCTCCATGTCGTCACGCCCGCGACGGTCGCCGACGCCTACGGCCTGCTGCGGGCCTCCATCGCCTCCGACGACCCGGTCGTCTTCCTGGAGCCGAAGCGGCTGTACTGGTCCAGGGCCGACTGGAACCCGGACGCGCCGCAGGCCGTTGAACCGATAGGGCGCGCGGTGGTGCGGCGACCAGGGCGCAGCGCCACGCTCATCACGTACGGCCCGTCCGTGCCCGTCTGCCTGGAGGCGGCCGAGGCCGCGCGCGCCGAGGGCTGGGACCTCGAAGTGGTCGACCTGCGCTCGCTGGTGCCTTTCGACGACGAGACGGTCGCCGCGTCCGTACGACGCACGGGGCGGGCGGTCGTCGTGCACGAGTCGGGCGGCTTCGGCGGCCCCGGCGGGGAGATCGCCGCGCGGGTCACCGAGCGGTGCTTCCATCACTTGGAGGCGCCGGTGCTGCGGGTCGCCGGGTTCGACATCCCGTATCCGCCGCCGATGCTGGAGAAGCACCACCTGCCGGGCGTGGACCGGATCCTGGATGCGGTCGCGCGGTTGCAGTGGGAGGCGGGGAACTGATGGCGCCTGCTTTCGATGTGAACAGCCTGGAGTTCAAACTGCCCGACCTCGGTGAGGGGTTGACCGAGGCCGAGATCGTCCGCTGGCTCGTCCAGGTCGGGGACGTCGTCGCCGTGGACCAGCCGGTCGTCGAGGTCGAGACGGCCAAGGCGATGGTCGAGGTGCCCTGTCCGTACGGCGGCGTGGTCACCGCCCGCTTCGGTGAGGAGGGCACGGAACTGCCGGTGGGAGCACCGCTGTTGACGGTAGCCGTGGGCGCGCCGGCCGAGACGGCCGCCCCGGAGGAGCCCGCGGAGCGCGCCCTCCAGACGGCGGCGGAGTCTTCCGGGAACGTCCTGGTCGGGTACGGGACCGGGGCGGCCCCCGCCCGCCGCAGGAGGGTGCGGCCCACGCGGGCCGCCTCGCCGGTGCCCGCCGCGCCCACCGTGCCTGCCG
>NZ_JAFEXF010000151.1 GCF_016905445.1 Streptomyces sp. G44 | reverse complement strand
ACGTCCGTGGCGGTCGGCGGCGCCAAGCCCTGGGTGGCGTACGAAGTCCCGCTCCTGGAGTGGCTGTTGGCGGCGGTCCGCGGTGGCGTGCCGAACCCCGGCGAGCCCGGCGGGCTCCTCGGCCCCCTGCCGCCCGCCGTGCGCACCTGGCCGCCCCTCGCCGGCGCCACGCCCTGGGCACCGCCGCCCCGCGGCACGTATGTGGACGCCCGCCAGCACGCCGCGCTCACCGAGGGCGAGGGCCTGGAGGCGGTCACCGCGCTGATACCCCCGCCGCTCGATCCCTACCTGGGCGACGGCACCTGGGAGCAGGTCTTCGAGCGGCTCGGCACCCGGCTGCCGCCGGACTTCATGGCACTGAGCGAGCGGTACGGCGCGGGCAACTGGAGCTGGTGGCTCGACATGCCGGCCCCGTTCGACCTCGACCACCGGCTCGGCCTGGCGGCGGAGGTGGAGGAGATGCTGGAGGGGTACCGGAGCCTGCGCGAGGCGCATCCGCAGTTCTACCCCATGCCCGCCTGGCCCGAGCCGGGAGGTTTCCTGCCCGCCGTCTCCACGATCGACGGGGACCAGATCGGCTGGTGCGCCGAGGGGGAGCCCGAGCAGTGGCGCGTGGCCGTCAACCCCCGGCACACGAACCAGGGCCCGCCCCTGGACGGCGGCTTCACCGAGACGCTGCTCAACTGGCTGCGCGGCGGCCCCGGCAACGCCGCCTTCTACGGCCTGCGCAAGGACCAGGATCCGCTGGAGGAGATGTTCTTCGAGCCGTTCGGACCGCCGCGGCCCGACGGCCGGTAGGGGTCTTGGCGGTACGAGAAGGGGGCGACGGTGCGCGACAGCGGTGGCGGCAGGCGACAGCGGTGGCGGTACGCGAAAGGGGCGGCGTCCCTTTCCGGGTGCGCCGCCCCTCTCCTGGCCGGATCCGGGCTCAGCCTTCGCTGACGCCCAGCTTCTCCAGGATGAGTTCCTTCACGCGGGCCGCGTCGGCCTGACCGCGGGTGGCCTTCATGACCGCGCCGACCAGGGCGCCGACGGCCGCGACCTTGCCGCCGCGGATCTTCTCGGCGATGGCGGCGTTGCCCGCGATGGCCTCGTCGACGGCGGCGGTGAGCGCGCCCTCGTCCGAGACGACCTTCAGACCGCGCTCCGCGACGACCTCGTCCGGGGTGCCCTCGCCCTTCAGGACGCCTTCGATGACCTGGCGGGCCAGCTTGTCGTTGAGGTCACCGGCGGTGACCAGCTCGGCGACCCGGGCGACGTGCTCCGGCGTGATCGGCAGCGAGCCGAGGTCCACGCCCTGCTCGTTGGCGTGCCGGGCCAGCTCGCCCATCCACCACTTGCGGGCCGACGCGGCGTCCGCGCCCGCGTTGATCGTGGCGACGATCGGACCGATGGCGTCGGCGTTGAGGATCGACTGCATGTCGTGCTCGGAGACGCCCCACTCCTCGCGGAGCCGGTTGCGGCGCAGCCGCGGCAGCTCCGGGAGACCGGCGCGCAGCTCCTCGACCCACTCGCGGGACGGGGCGACGGGGACGAGGTCGGGCTCCGGGAAGTACCGGTAGTCCTCGGCGTTGTCCTTGATGCGGCCGGAGGTCGTGGAACCGTCGTCCTCGTGGAAGTGCCGGGTCTCCTGGATGATCGTGCCGCCCGCGGAGAGCACCGCCGCGTGGCGCTGGATCTCGTAGCGGGCCGCGCGCTCCACGGAGCGCAGCGAGTTGACGTTCTTCGTCTCGCTGCGGGTGCCGAACTCCCGCTGCCCCTTGGGGCGCAGCGAGAGGTTGACGTCGCAGCGCATCTGGCCCTTGTCCATGCGGGCCTCGGAGACGTCGAGCGCCTTGATGAGCTCGCGCAGCTCGGCGACGTACGCCTTGGCGACCTCGGGGGCGCGCTCGCCCGCGCCCTCGATCGGCTTGGTGACGATCTCGATCAGCGGGATGCCGGCGCGGTTGTAGTCCAGGAGCGAGTGCGAGGCACCGTGGATGCGGCCCGTCGCGCCGCCCACGTGGGTGGACTTGCCGGTGTCCTCCTCCATGTGGGCGCGCTCGATCTCCACGCGGAAGACCTCGCCGTCCTCCAGCTGGACGTCCAGGTAGCCGTTGAAGGCGATCGGCTCGTCGTACTGGGAGGTCTGGAAGTTCTTCGGCATGTCCGGATAGAAGTAGTTCTTCCGGGCGAAGCGGCACCACTCGGCGATCTCGCAGTTCAGCGCGAGGCCGATCTTGATGGCGGACTCGACGCCGATCTCGTTGACGACCGGCAGCGCGCCGGGCAGGCCGAGGCAGGTCGGGCAGGTCTGGCTGTTCGCGTCCTGCTTGAGGGCGGTCGAGCAGCCGCAGAACATCTTGGTCTTGGTGCCCAGCTCGACATGGACCTCAAGGCCCATGACGGGGTCGTACGTCGCGAGGGCTTCCTCGTACGACACCAGGTCGGTAGTGACAGTCACGGTGAAACTTTCCCTCTCAGCCCAGCAGGACGTCGTCGTCGCCGAGGCGCTTGAGCTCCCGCAGGAGCAGCGCGACGCCGGTGGCGATGGCGGCAGCGGAGACGACGGCGTCCACGAGGCGGAGCGTGTCGTGTTCGCGGCGGGCCATTTTGGCCTGCTTGAGCACGGAGACCGCGCCGAACGCGGTGGTGCCGATCGACAGATACGTACCGGTCTTGGACTTCTTGAAGCCCTTGGCCTTGTTCAGAGCGCTCACAGCGACGGTGCCTCCTCCAGCAGCGGGTGCCCCCACTTTTCCACGAAGGCGGCCTCGACGGCGGCTCCCACCTTGTACAGGCGGTCGTCCTTCATGGCGGGAGCGATGATCTGAAGTCCGACGGGCAGGCCGTCCTCCGGCGCGAGGCCGCAGGGCAGCGACATGGCGGAGTTGCCCGCCAGGTTGGTCGGGATGGTGCACAGGTCGGCCAGGTACATCGCCATCGGGTCGTCGGCGCGCTCGCCGATCGGGAAGGCGGTGGTCGGCGTCGTCGGGGAGACGATCACGTCGACCTGCTCGAAGGCCGCCTCGAACTCACGGGTGATGAGCGTGCGGACCTTCTGGGCGCTGCCGTAGTACGCGTCGTAGTAGCCGGAGCTGAGCGCGTACGTGCCGAGGATGATGCGGCGCTTGACCTCGTCGCCGAAGCCGGCCTCGCGGGTGAGCGCGGTGACGTCCTCGGCGGACTTCGTGCCGTCGTCGCCGACGCGCAGGCCGTAGCGCATGGCGTCGAACCGGGCGAGGTTCGAGGAGCACTCGGAGGGCGCGATCAGGTAGTACGCGGACAGCGCCAGGTCGAACGTCGGGCAGTCCAGCTCGACGATCTCGGCACCGAGCGACTTCAGCAGTTCGACGGACTCGTCGAAGCGCTGGACGACGCCGGCCTGGTAGCCCTCGCCGCGGAACTGCTTGACGACGCCGACGCGCATGCCCTGGACGGAGCCGTTGCGCGCGGCCTCGACGACCGGCGGGACCGGGGCGTCGATGGACGTCGAGTCCAGCTCGTCGTGGCCGGCGATGGCCTCGTGCAGCAGCGCGGCGTCGAGGACGGTGCGGGCGCAGGGGCCGCCCTGGTCCAGGGAGCTGGAGAAGGCCACCATGCCGTAGCGGGAGACGCCGCCGTAGGTGGGCTTGACGCCGACCGTGCCGGTGACGGCCGCGGGCTGGCGGATGGAGCCGCCGGTGTCCGTGCCGAGGGTGAGAGGGGCCTCGTAGGCGGCGAGGGCAGCGGCGGAACCGCCACCGGAGCCGCCGGGGATGCGGGTGAGGTCCCAGGGGTTGCCGGTCGGGCCGTAGGCGCTGTTCTCGGTGGAGGACCCCATGGCGAACTCGTCCATGTTGGTCTTGCCGAGGATGACGACGTCGGCCGCCTTCAGCTTCTTGGTGACCGTCGCGTCGTACGGCGGGATCCAGCCCTCGAGGATCTTGGAGCCGACCGTGGTCGGGATGCCCTCGGTGGTGAAGATGTCCTTGAGCGCGACGGGGACGCCGGCCAGCGGGCCGAGCTTCTCGCCCTTGGCGCGCTTCTCGTCGACGGCGCGGGCCTGCGCGAGGGCGCCCTCGCGGTCGACGTACAGGAAGGCGTTGACCTTCTCGTCGACGGCGTCGATGCGGGCCAGGTGGGCCTCGGTGACCTCGACGGCCGTGAGCTCGCCGGAGGCGATCCTCGACGCGATCTCGGCGGCGGTGAGCTTGATGATGTCCGTCATGATCTTTAGTCCTCCCCCAGGATCTGCGGCACCTTGAAACGCTGCTGCTCCTGGGCCGGGGCGCCAGAGAGCGCCTGCTCGGGGGTGAGCGACGGACGGACCTCGTCCGCGCGCATGACGTTCGTCAGCGGCAGCGGGTGCGAGGTCGGCGGTACGTCTTGGTCGGCGACCTCCGAGACGCGGGCGACCGCGCCGATGATGTCGTCGAGCTGTCCGGCGAAGTGGTCGAGCTCCTCGGCCTTCAGCTCCAGACGTGCAAGGCGGGCGAGGTGGGCGACCTCCTCGCGCGTGATGCCAGGCATGCGGCGATCCTCAGGGGTGAGTGTGCGGGTTGTGACCCCAATCCTATGGGGCGGGGTGGCGTGGCCGTTAAACGGTGCTGAGGGACGCCTGCTGCCCGGCCCGGCCGGAGGCCGGGGCCCGGCGTGCCGACGGGGAGCCGCCGCTACTTCACCACGTGCCCCGACGACTCACCCACCTCGGAGCCCTCGGCCAGCGCCGCCGCCTCCGCCGCGACATCCGCCGGGCGCCGCCAGCCCCGCGACCCGCGTGCCCGCAGCCACGCCGTGGTCTCCTCGGGCGGCATCGCCGCCGCGACCAGCCAGCCCTGCACCGCGTCGCACCCGAGATCCCGCAGCCGCTCCCACGTCTCGTCGTCCTCGACGCCCTCGGCGACGACGAGCAGCCCCAGGGAGTGCGCGAGGTCCACGGTGCAGCGGACGATCTCCGCGTCCTCGTTGTCCACGGCGAGCCGCGCCACGAACGAGCGGTCGATCTTCAGCTCGCTGACCGGCAGCCGCCGCAGGTGGACCAGGGACGAGTACCCCGTGCCGAAGTCGTCAAGGGACATCTTGACGCCGTGCCCGGTCAGCCCGGCCAGCGTGTCCGCGGCGCGCTGCGGGTCCTCCAGGAGCACGTGCTCCGTTATCTCCAGTTGCAGCGCCCCCGCGGGGACCCCGTGCCGGGCGAGCCGCGCCGCGACCGAGCCGGCGAAACCGGGCGTGTGGACGTCGCGCGGCGAGACGTTCACGGCGACCGGCACCTTCAGGCCCTGCGCCTGCCACTTGGCCACCTGGCCGAGGGCCGACTCCAGGACGTACTCCGTGAGGTGCGGCATCAGCCCGGACGACTCGGCGATGGCGATGAACTCGTCCGGCGGCACCTTCCCGCGCTCGGGGTGCACCCAGCGCACCAGCGCTTCGAGCCCCGCCACCTTGCCGTCGAAGCGGACCTTGGGCTGGTAGTGCAGTTCGACGTCGCCCGCGTCCAGCGCCCGCCGCAGGTCCCCCAGCAGGCCGAGGCGGTCCGGGGTGTTGGAGTCCCGCTTGGACTCGTACACCTCGACGCCCGTGCGGTCCCGCTTGGCCTGGTACATCGCCACGTCCGCCCGCCGCAGCAGCCCCTCGGCGTCGAGCGCGTGGTCGGGGAAGACGGCGAGGCCCGCGCTGGCCTCCAGGACCAGCGTGAGGCCGTCGAGGTCGAGCGGTGAGCCGAGGGCCGCGACCAGCTGCCGCGCCACGCGCGTGGCGGAGGTCGTGGAGTCGGCGATGGGGAGCAGTACGGCGAACTCGTCACCGCCGAGCCGGGCCGCCTCCGCACCGCCCGGCAGCGCGAGCCGCAGCCGGTCCGCTATCTGAAGCAGCAGCCGGTCACCCGCGAGGTGCCCGAGGGTGTCGTTCACCGAACGGAAACGGTCCATGTCGATCAGCATCAGGGCCGAACGCGCCCCGATCCGCTCGGCGTCGTCCAGTGCCGTCCAGGTCCGCTCCAACAGCCACTGCCGGTTGGGCAGTCCGGTGAGCGGGTCCCTCAGCTGCTCCTCGGCGCGGGCGCGGGCGATCCACAGGGTGGAGTCGAGCGCCACCAGCGGGATCGCGAAGAGCGGCAGCAGGATCGGCAGGGAGACCGCCACCACGCAGATCAGCGGGGCGATGCCGAGCAGCGCGATGCCGAGGAGACCCTGGCGCACCAGGGCCGTTCGGGTGACGGTGGGCAGGGCGCCGGTGCGCGGCGCGTGGACGTACCACAGCAGTACGCGGGTGACGGCGAGGTAGGCGACGGCGACCAGGGCCACTTCGGGGGCGGTGTACAGGTCCCAGGTCTCCGGCAGCCAGGGCGACTCGGCGGTCGGTGCGGTGCCGAACGCGGCCAGGGTGAGCGCGCCCGCGCCGATGCCGAGGATGTCGACCGCGCCGTGCAGCACGCCCTGGCGCCAGCGGTGTCGGCGCGCGGCGCCGACCAGGACGACGACGGTGAGGCTGACCATGCCGGCGGGCACCCAGCCGTACAGCAGCAGGACGGCGACGGTGAGGGCCCCGCCGGAGCCCGTGCCGCCCCACCAGCGGTCCCGGCCGAGGGCGACGAGGTGACCGACGATCAGGCCGGTGAGCACGGCGAGGGACCAGCCGGCGGCGCCGGAGGGGAACAGCGTGTGCCGGCCCGTGAAGGCCTGGAAGAAGCCGGTGCCGAGCAGGAGCGCGGCGGCCGTGACGACCAGGAGGGGCAGCAGCGGCCAGGCGTCGCGCGGGTCCGGCTCGGTGGGGCCGCCCGCCAGGGCCACGGCGCTCTCCGTGCCGCGTCCCGGGGTGGGGTCGGTCCAGGCCCGCTCGCGGGGCTCGATGGCCGTGCTCAGCGGTGCCGAAGACCCGCCGGGGGTGGCGGGGTCGGCGGCCGGTTCGGTCCGGCGGCCGCGCAGCCAGGTGCCCGGCACGTGCCACCGGCGCGCGCGCAGCGGTGAGTCCGGGGCGGCGCTCTCGGTCGGTTCCATTCCCGTCCCTCTCACTGCCGGCGGTGCCCACGCCATACGGACTGGGCCCGGAATCGGCCGCGTCCGAAAATCCGTTCCCTCGCTCTCCACGAGCGAGGGGGATGCTCTGCTCCCGGACTCGTGCCGAGTGGGGGATGCTCCTTTCCAAGCTCGTGGTGAGCAGGAGATGCCCCACTCGCAGCGGGGCACGGCAGGCGCACACCTCAACAGTAGGCCGCAGAAGGCTTCCACGGGCAGCGGTCGACCACGGTTGCCCGAATGCGACCCGGCCACCCGTATGCATCTGGTATGCGCTGAACGGGTGGCCTTCAACCGCTACTCCTCGGTCGGAAGCGCGACTTCCCGCGCCGCGTCCGGTCCTTGTTCCAGCAGCACAACGAAGCCTTCCTCGTTGAGAACCGGAACCTTCACCTGCATCGCCTTGTCGTACTTCGAACCGGGGTTGTCCCCCACGACCACGAATGACGTCTTCTTCGAAACGGAACCGGTCACCTTCGCGCCCCGGGTCTGGAGCGCCTCTTTCGCGCCATCCCGGGTGTAGTGCTCCAGTGTTCCGGTCACGACGACCGTGAGCCCTTCGAGGGGGCGGGGGCCCTCGTCCTCGCCGCTCGACTCCTCCTCCATGCGCACCCCGGCCGCCCGCCACTTGCGGAGGATCTCGCGGTGCCACTCCTCGGCGAACCACTGTTTGAGGGAGGCCGCGATGACCGGGCCCACTCCCTCCGTCGTGGCCAGCTCTTCCTCGGTGGCCTGTTCGATGCGGTCGATGGAGCGGAACTCGCGGGCCAGTGCCTCGGCGGCCACCGGGCCGACGTGCCGGATCGAGAGGCCGGTCAGGACGCGGGCGAGGGGACGCTCCTTGGCCGCCGCGATGTTCTCCAGCATGGCGAGGGTGTTCTTCTTGGCCTCGCCCTTCTGGTTGGCGAAGAAGGTGACCACCTTCTCCTCGCCGGTCCTGGGGTCGCGCTTGGGCAGGCCGGAGTCCTGGTCGAGGACGTAGGACTTGATGGGGAGCAGCTCCTCGACGCGGAGGTCGAAGATGTCGCCCTCGTCGAGGATGGGCGGCTCGGCGGGCTCCAGGGGCCTGGTCAGCGCGGCGGCCGCCACATAGCCGAAGTTCTCGATGTCCAGGGACTTGCGGCCGGCGAGGTAGAAGAGACGTTCACGCAACTGGGCGGGGCACGTCTGGGCGTTGGGACAGCGGAGGTCGATGTCGCCCTCCTTCATGGGCCGCAGCGCCGTGCCGCACTCGGGGCACTCGGCGGGCATCACGAACTCCCGCTCGGTGCCGTCCCGCAGGTCCACGACGGGGCCGAGGATCTCCGGGATGACGTCACCGGCCTTGCGGATGACGACGGTGTCGCCGATCAGGACGCCCTTCTTCTTCACCACGTCCTGGTTGTGCAGGGTCGCGAACTCGACCTCGGAACCGGCGACGGTGACGGGCTCCACCTGGGCGTACGGCGTGACGCGGCCGGTGCGGCCGACGCCCACGCGGATGTTGATGAGCTTGGTGTTGACCTCCTCGGGCGCGTACTTCCAGGCGATCGCCCAGCGGGGCGCGCGCGACGTGGAGCCGAGGCGGCCCTGGAGCGGGATCTCGTCGAGCTTGACGACGACGCCGTCGATCTCGTGCTCCACGGAGTGGCGGTGCTCTCCGAAGTACGCGATGAAGTCCCGCACGCCTTCGATGCCGTCGACGACCTTGTTGTGTCTGGCGGTGGGCAGGCCCCATTCGTGCAGCAGTTCGTAGGCGTGGCTGAGGCAGTCGATGTCGAAGCCCTCGCGGGCTCCGATGCCGTGCACGACCATGTGCAGCGGGCGGGTCGCGGTGACGCGCGGGTCCTTCTGGCGCAGCGAGCCCGCCGCCGCGTTGCGGGGGTTGGCGAAGGGCTTGTCGCCCGCCTCGACCAGGCGGGCGTTCAGCTCCTCGAACTTCTCCATCGGGAAGAAGACCTCGCCGCGGATCTCCACGAGGGCGGGGACGCGCTCGCCCTTGAGGCGCTGCGGGATGTCGGCGATCGTGCGGACGTTCGGCGTGATGTCCTCGCCGGTGCGGCCGTCGCCCCGGGTGGCGGCGCGGGTCAGTCTGCCGTGCTCGTAGGTGAGGTTGACCGCGAGGCCGTCGACTTTCAGCTCGCACAGGAAGTGGTAGCCCGGCGAGCCGACCTCCTTGGCCACGCGGTCGGCCCAGGCCGCCAGTTCGGCGTCGTCGAAGGCGTTGTCCAGGGAGAGCATGCGCTCGCGGTGCTCGACCGCCGTGAACTCCGTCTCGTACGAACCGGAGACCTTCTGGGTGGGCGAGTCCGGCGTCCGCAGCTCCGGATACTCCTCCTCCAGGGCTTCGAGGGTACGCAGGAGCTTGTCGAACTCGGCGTCGCTGACGACGGGCTGGTCCTTCACGTAGTACCGGAAGCGGTGCTCCTCGATCTGTTCGGCCAGCTGGGCATGCTGATCCCGTGCCTCGGCGGGCACGGAGCCTTGCTGTTCGACAGCCACCGTAAAGTCCTCCCGTTTACGTCATACCCAATTACTCAGGGTTGTCTGCGAGCGATCTCGCCGCCTTGACGCAGTGGGCGAGCACCGCGCGCGCGTACGCGGGAGAAGCACCCGCGAGACCGCACGACGGAGTGACCACGACCGCCTCCGCGAGCGATCCCGGATTCAGCCCCAGCCTGCGCCACAACGTCCTGACACCCATGACGCTACCGGCAGGGTCTGACAATCGGCCGTCCACGCCCGGCACGACACCGGCGAAGAGCTTCGTGCCGCCCTCGACGGCCTCACCGATCGTCTCGTCGTCACGCTCGGTGAGGAGCGAGGCGTCGAACGAGACCGCGTGGGCGCCGGCGCGGCGCAGCAGCGCGAAGGGCACGTCCGGCGCGCAGGAGTGGACGACCGTCGGGCCCTCGCCCTGGACGGCGAGGACGGCCCGCAGGGTGTCCTCGACGACCTGGCGGTCCACGGCCCGGTGGGTGCGGTACTCGCTCGCCGTCCTGACCTGCCCGCGCAGCACGGCGATGAGCGAGGGCTCGTCGAGTTGCAGCACCACTTGGGCGCCGGGCACCCTGCGGCGCACGTCGGCGAGGTGCTCGCGCAGGCCTTCGGCGAGCGATCCGGCGAGGTCACGGCAGGCGCCGGGGTCGGAGAGCGCCGCCTCGCCGTTGCGCAGCTCCAGGGCGGCGGCGAGCGTCCAGGGGCCGACGGCCTGGACCTTCAGCGGGCCCTGGTACCCCTGGGTGAACTCCTCCAGGGCGTCGAGGTCCTCGCCGAGCCAGGCCCTGGCCCGCTTGGTGTCCCGTCCGGGGCGGTCGCCGACGCGCCAGCCGCTGGGCTCCACGCGCGCGTACACGTCGACGAGCAGGCCGGCCGTGCGGCCGATCATGTCGGCGCCGGGTCCGCGCGCGGGCAGCTCGGCGAGGTAGGGCATGCCCTCCCGCGGCCCGTCGAAGCTGCCGGTGACGGTCTTCGCGGCCTCGCGGGCGTCGCCGCCGGGCATGGACCCGACGCCGGTGGCCGCGCCCCAGGTGAAGGTGTCGCTCATCGGCCCGGCCGCACCGTCAGGTCGTTGACCTCCGCGTCGCGCGGCAGGTCCAGGGCCATGACGATCGTCGTGGCGACCGACTCGGGGTCGATGAAGCGCGAGGGGTCGTACTCCTTGCCCTCCTGCTGGTGGACCTTGAGCTGCATGGCGCTCGCCGTGCGGCCGGGGTAGACCGAGGTGACCCGGACGCCGTTGCCGTGCTCCTCCTGGCGCAGGGAGTCCGCGAGGGCCTTCAGGCCGTGCTTGGAGGCGGCGTACGCGGACCAGTCGGCGTGGGCGTTCAGACCGGCGCCCGAGTTGACGAAGACCACGTGCCCCTGGGCGAGGCGCAGTTGCGGCAGGAGGTGGCGGGTGAGCTCGGCGGGGGCGATGAGGTTGACGTTGAGCTGGTGGCGCCAGGACTTGGGGGTCAGCTCGCCGACCGGCCCGAGGTCGACGACGCCCGCGATGTGCAGGAGCGAGTCCACGCGTGAGGGCAGCGACTGGTGCCCGAAGGCCCAGGAGAGCTTGTCGGGGTCGGAGAGGTCTCCGACGAGCGTGCTCGCGCCGGGGAACTGGGCGGCGAGCTCCTTGGCGCGGCCCGCGTCGCGCGCGTGGAGGACGAGTTCGTCGCCGCGTGCGTGCAGGCGGCGGGCGACGGCCGCTCCGATGCCGGAGCCGGCCCCGGTGATCACATGTGTTGCCATACCCGCCATGCTCGCATCACTGGGTGCCCACTGATTCCTCCAGGTAGGCCAGTGCGCCGACGGGCTCCTCGGCGAAGAAGACCAGGTCGGTGAGGGGCAGGGGCAGGAAGCCCTCGTCCTCCATGCGGCGGAACTGCTCCTTGAGGCCGTCGTAGAACCCGGCGGAGTTCAGCAGGACCACCGGCTTGGTGTGCTTGCCGTGCTTCTTGAGCTCCAGGATCTCGGTGGCCTCGTCGAGGGTGCCGGTGCCGCCGACCATGATCACGATCGCGTCGGCCTTCTCCAGGAGCAGCGCCTTGCGCTCGGCGAGATCGCGGGCGATCACCATCTCGTGAGGACCGGCGACGGCCCTGGCCTTGGCGGAGAGGAAGTCGACGGAGACGCCGACGAGCCGGCCCCCTGCCTCCTCGACGCCGTCCGCCACGACCTTCATCAGGCCGCTCTCGGAGCCGCCCCACACCAGGGTGTGTCCTCCCTTGCCGAGCAGTTCGGCGAACTCCCGGGCGGGGCGGGTGTAACGGTCGTCGAGGTCGGCGGCGGAGAGGAAGACACAGATGTTCATGCGCCCACGGTACGGTCCGACACTGACAGCACCTGGCGAGGAGGGCACGTCATGAGCAAGGGACACCGGATCACCGTCGAGCGGGGCACGGACCACGTGCGGGTGGTGCACGAGGGGCAGGTGGTGGCGGAGAGCAGCCGTCCGCTGGTGCTGCGCGAGACGGGCTGCCCCGCGCGCTACTACCTCCCGCCGGAGGACGTACGCGCGGACCTGCTGACGCCGTCCGACACGACCACGCACTGCCCCTTCAAGGGCACGGCCGCCTACTGGTCGCTGCCGGGCGCGCGGGACGCCGTGTGGGCGTACCCGGAGCCGAAGCCGGAGGTGGCCGCCGTCAAGGACCACTACTGCTTCTACGAAGCGGAGGTCACCGGGCGGGAGTAGCCGCCGGTGGCGGCGGTGAACGTCTTGCGGTAGGCGGCCGGTGAGACGCCGAGGACCGACCGCATGTGCTGGCGCAGGGAGTTGCCGGTGCCGAACCCGGCCCGGTGGGCGACCACGTCGATGGGCAGGTCGCTCGACTCCAGGAGCCCGCGGGCCAGCTCGATGCGCTGTGCGGTCAGCCAGCGGCCGGGAGGCATGCCGACCTCTTCCTGGAAGCGGCGGGTGAAGGTCCGCAGGCTCATGCGGGCGTGTGCGGCCAGCTCGCCCAGGGGGAGCGGCTCGTGGAGCCTTTCGAGCGCCCACGCGCGCGTGGCGGCCGTCGTGGCGAGTGTGGGCTCGGGGACGGGCCGCTCGATGTACTGCGCCTGCCCGCCCTCGCGCCAGGGCGGGACCACGCAGAAGCGGGCGACGCGGTGGGCGACGGCGCTGCCGTGGTCGCGGCGCAGCAGGTGCAGGCAGAGGTCGACGCCCGCGCCGACGCCGGCCGCCGTCAGGATGTCCCCGTCGTCCACGAAGAGGACGTCCTCGTCGACCGCGACCCGGGGGAAGGTGCGCCGGAAGTGGGCGGCCTCCTTCCAGTGCGTGGTGGCGGGGCGCCCGTCGAGCAGCCCCGCGGCGGCGAGGACGTAGGAGGCGGTGCAGAACGACACCCAGCGCGTGCCGGGCCGCACCCGGGCGAGCGCGGCGGCGAGCGGTTCCGGCAGGACACCGCCGTTCGTGCCGCCGCACAGCCGCTCCGTCGGCGGGATCACCACGGTGTCCGCTTCCGCGAGCGCCTCGGGGCCGTGCTCGACCGCCATCCGGAATCCGGCGTCGGTCCGCACCGGTCCGCCGTCCACCGTGCAGACGACGATGTCGTAGAGCGGACGCCCCTCGGCGTCCTCGGCGGCTCCGAAGATGCGGGGCGGGATGCCCAGCTCGAAGGCGTACACGCCGTCCAGCGCGAGGACCGCCACCCGGTGTCGTCCGTCGTTCGAAGCCATGGCCGAATCCTGTCACATCATGGCCAAACTGCCAGCACTGTGGCCGGCGGTCCCGCCGCACTCTGGGTTCTCAGGCCGTTGTCGTACGAGGATGCAAGAGGATGACCATGAAGATGCGTGCCGTGAGCCCCCGCGCCTGGGGCGCCCCGGAGAACCTGGTGCCCGTGGAGGTGGACCGCCCCGAACCGGGCCTCACCGAGATCCTGGTCCGCGTGCACGCGGCGGGCGTCAACCCCGTCGACTGGAAGACCCGCGCGGAGGGCGCCTTCGGCACCTGGGGCGACACCCCGATCCTCGGCTACGACGTGTCGGGCGTCGTCGAGGAGGTGGGCCCCGGGGTGACGCTGTACGCCCCCGGTGACGAGGTCTTCGGCATGCCGCGCTTCCCCGAGCAGGCGGGCGGCTACGCCGAGTACGTCGCCGCGCCCGCCCGGCGCTTCGCGCCCAAGCCCGCGGGCATCGACCACGTCCAGGCCGCCGCCCTGCCGCTCGCGGCGCTCACCGCCTGGCAGGGGCTGGTGGAGACGGCCGGGCTGCGGGCCGGGCAGCGGGTGCTGGTCCACGCGGCGGCGGGCGGCGTGGGGCATCTGGCCGTGCAGATCGCGAAGGCGCGCGGTGCGTACGTCATCGGGACCGCCCGCACCGAGAACCACGACTTCCTGCGCGCCCTTGGAGCAGACGAACTCGTCGACTACGCGCGCGTGGACTTCACCGAGGCGATCGACGACGTGGACATCGTCCTCGACGGGGTGGGCGGCGCGTACGGCACGCGGTCCGTGGAGGTCCTGCGCCCCGGCGGCCACCTGGTCACCCTCCCCGACCCCGGCGGCCTCCCGGACCCCGCCCGCGCGCGGGAGCGCGGCGTCCACGCGGGCTGGACGGTGGTCGAGCCGGACCGCGCGGGCCTGCTGGAGATCGCGCGCCTGGTGGACGAGGGCAGGCTGCGTGCCGAGATCGACACCGTGCTGCCCCTGGAGGACGCCGCGAAGGCGCACGCGTACGGCGAGCGGGGCCACACGCGGGGCAAGATCGTGCTCCGGGTCGCGGACCAGGCAGAGGCGGGGTCCTAGACCCCCGCCGTCACCCGGTCCGTCGTCGCGATCGTCGCCGAGCCCACCACGCGCGTGCCGTCGTACAGCACGATCGCCTGGCCGGGGGCCACGCCCCGGACCGGCTCGGTGAAGGAGACGTTCAGGGTGCCGTCGACGAGTTCGGCGGTGACCTCGGTCTCGCCGCCGTGGGCCCGCAGCTGCGCGGTGTACGTGCCGGGCCCGGTGGGGGCCGCTCCGCACCAGCGGGGCTTGACGGCGGTCAGGCCGGTGACGTCCAGGGCGGCGGCCGGGCCGACCGTCACGGTGTTGTTCACCGGGGAGATGTCCAGGACGTAGCGCGGCTTGCCGTCGGGGGCCGGGGTGCCGATCCGCAGGCCCTTGCGCTGGCCGATGGTGTAGCCGTACGCCCCCTCGTGGGTGCCGAGGACCGTCCCGGACTCGTCGACGATGTCGCCCTCCGCCTTGCCGAGGCGGGCGGCGAGGAAGCCCTGCGTGTCGCCGTCGGCGATGAAGCAGATGTCGTGGCTGTCGGGCTTCTTCGCCACCGCGAGGCCGCGGCGCTCGGCCTCCGTGCGGATCTCCTCCTTGGTGGTGACCGTGTCACCCAGGGGGAACATCGCGTGGGCGAGCTGCTTGTCGTCCAGGACGCCGAGGACGTAGCTCTGGTCCTTGGCCATGTCGGAGGCGCGGTGCAGCTCGCGCGTGCCGTCCTCGCGGACGATCACCTGGGCGTAGTGGCCGGTGACGACCGCGTCGAAGCCGAGGGCGAGGGCCTTGTCGAGGAGCGCGGCGAACTTGATCTTCTCGTTGCAGCGCAGGCACGGGTTGGGGGTGCGCCCCGCCTCGTACTCGGCGACGAAGTCCTCGACCACGTCCTCGCGGAACCGCTCGGCGAGGTCCCACACGTAGAACGGGATGCCGATGACGTCAGCGGCGCGGCGGGCGTCGCGCGAGTCCTCGATGGTGCAGCAGCCCCGCGCGCCCGTGCGGAACGACTGCGGGTTCGCGGAGAGCGCGAGGTGCACTCCCGTCACGTCGTGTCCGGCTTCGGCGGCGCGGGCGGCGGCGACGGCGGAGTCCACGCCTCCGGACATGGCGGCCAGGACACGGAGGGGGCGCTGGGCGGACTGCGGGGTCTCGGTCAAAGTCATAGCCCTAACAGAGTACGGGCCCGTGGGAACCGGAAGCCCGTGCGTAAGCGTTGACGACCACATGGGGGACTCAGAGGGGCAGAAGCCGGGGAGCCGCGGAGTCAGCCGGCGTGCCCTGCTGATCGGCGGTGGCGTCGCCGCCGCCGGCACGGCCGTGCTCGCCCGGGACGACCTGGGGCGGCTGTGGTGGCGCATGCCCGGCGTGGTCAAGAGGCGCAAGGAGGGCGAGGTCGACGCCAAGGACGCGCAGTGGACCGCCGCCTCGGACTACAACTGGCGGCGCGCGGACCGCCCCGACGACTACGGCATCGACCGCGTCATCATCCACGTCGTCCAGGGCGGTTACTCGACGGCGCTGCGCGTCTTCAAGGACCCGAGCCACGGCGCCGCCACGCACTACGTGGTCCGCAAGGACGGTCATGTCGCGCAGATGATCCGCGAACTCGACGTGGCCTTCCACGCGGGCGACAGGAGCTACAACGAACGCAGCGTCGGCATCGAGCACGAGGGCTTCGTCGACGACAAGTCGTCGTTCACCGACGCGATGTACGCCTCGTCGGCGCGGCTGACGGCCGGGATCTGCGAGCGGTACGACATCCCGGTCGACCGGGAGCACATCATCGGGCACGTGGAGGTGCCGGGCACGGACCACACGGACCCGGGCCCGCACTGGGACTGGGACCGGTACATACGCCTGGTGCGGGCCGCCCGCGAGGCGCCCCGCAAGGGCACCGGGACGCGGGCCCAGGGCGCCGCCTAGCTCAGGCCCGCCGTGCGCGCCCGCTCCACCGCCGGGCCGATCGCCGCGGCCACCGCGGCGACGTCCGCCTTCGTCGACGTATGGCCGAGCGAGAAGCGGAGCGTGCCGCGCGCCAGGTCGGGGTCGGTGCCCGTGGCGAGCAGGACGTGGCTGGGCTGGGCGATGCCCGCCGTGCACGCCGATCCGGTGGAGCACTCGATGCCCTGCGCGTCGAGCAGCAGCAGCAGGGAGTCGCCCTCGCAGCCGGGGAAGGAGAAGTGCGCGTTGGCGGGCAGCCGGCCCGCCGGGGACGGGTCGCCGCCGAGGACCGCCTCGGGGACCGCCGAGCGGACCACGGCCACCAGGGCGTCGCGGAGGGCGCCGATCTCGGCGGCGAACCGCTCGCGGTGCTCGGCGGCGTACTCCCCCGCGACGGCGAAGGCCGCGACGGCGGGCACGTCGAGCGTCCCGGAGCGCACATGCCGCTCCTGGCCGCCGCCGTGCAGCACGGGCACGGGGCTGTACTCACGGCCGAGCAGGAGCGCCCCGATGCCGTACGGCCCGCCGATCTTGTGGCCGGAGACGGTCATCGCGGCGAGCCCGGAGGCGCCGAAGTCGACGGGGAGCTGGCCATAGGCCTGCACGGCGTCGGCGTGCAGCGGGACGCCGAACTCCGCGGCGACGTCGGCCAGTTCGCGGACCGGCTGGATCGTGCCGATCTCGTTGTTGGCCCACATGACGGTGGCCAGGGCGACGTCGTCGGGGTCGCGGGCGATCGCCTCGCGCAGCGCTTCGGGGTGGACGCGGCCGTGGGCGTCGACGGGGAGGTACTCGACGGTGGCGCCCTCGTGCTCCCCGAGCCAGTGGACGGCGTCGAGGACGGCGTGGTGTTCGACGGGGCTGGCGAGGACGCGGGTGCGGGCCGGCTCCGCGTCGCGGCGGGCCCAGTACAGGCCCTTGACGGCGAGGTTGTCGGCCTCGGTGCCCCCCGAGGTGAAGACCACCTCGCTGGGGCGTGCGCCGAGCGACTCGGCGAGTGTCTCGCGGGCCTCCTCGACGGTGCGGCGCGCCCGGCGGCCCGCCGCGTGCAGCGAGGAGGCGTTGCCGGTGACGGCGATGTGCGCGGTCATCGCCGCGATCGCCTCCGGGAGCATCGGAGTGGTCGCTGCGTGGTCGAGGTAGGCCATGGTGCGCACGATTCTACGAGTCGCGCGGCACCACGGGACCCGGCGGTATCAGCCTGCGAGACCCCAGGACACGGTGCCGTCCATCGAGACGAGCACACCGAGGACCACGAGGTCCGCCACGCCGAGCCCGAGTCCGAGCAGCGCGCGTCCCCTTCGGGCGGTGCCGCGCCACAGGGCGAGGCCCGCGAGGACGATCGCGGCGGGGCCGAGGAAGACGTTCAGGACGAGCAGTCCGAGCAGGCCGCAGACGAAGGAGGCGACGGCCATGCCGTCGGTGTCACGGCGGCCGGTGGGGCGCTCCGGGGCACGCCCGGTGCCGCGCTCGGCAGCGGGTTCGGCGGTGCGCTCGGCGACATCCGCGGTGCGTTCGGCGGTGAGTGCCATGGTCGGGCTCCTTCCGGCTCGGTCAGTGGTGGTGACGCGTGTGGCGCTCGCGGATCGCGAAGACCGTGAGCCAGGCGCCGATGACCACGGCGGCGGCCAGTGCGGCCGGCAGCGGGAGGTGGGCCACGGAACCCATGGCGACACCCAGGAGGAGCAGGGCGGCTACTAGGAAGAGCATGAGATCCCTCTCCGGTCGGTGAACGGGTCCGGCGGGCCGGCCCAGTTCGGTGAACGCTTGTGGTAACAACTGTTCACTGATTTCTAGAGTGCTCGTCTCCGCGCTTTCCAAACTCGGAGAACAGTTGTTAACTGCATGGCATGAGTCACACCCTCGGCGTCCGGCAGGCCCAGAAGCAGAAGACCCGGCAGGCGCTCCTCGACGCGGCCCTCGGGCTGCTGGCGGAGCAGAGCCTGAGCAGCCTGGGCCTGCGCGAGGTCACCCGCGCCGCGGGGGTCGCCCCCACCGCCTTCTACCGGCACTTCCGCGACATGGCCGACCTGGGCGTGGCGCTCGTCCAGGAGGCGCTCGGCAGCCTGCACACGGCGCTCACCGCCCTGCTCTCCGCGACCGGCGAGCGCGCGGGCGAGGACGACGGGGAGGAGCGCATCGCGGCCACCGTCGAACTGATCACCGCGTACGTCGGCACCCACCCCGCCCACGTCCGGTTCATCGCCCGCGAGCGGCACGGCGGTGTGCAGGCGGTGCGCGCCGCGATAAGCGGCCAACTCGGCCTGTTCGCCCAGGAGGTGAAGGACCAGTTCGCGCGCGAGCCGGAGGCGGCGGGCTGGACCGAGGACGATCTGCTGATGCTCGCCGGGATGTACGTCGACCACATGGTGATGACGGCGTCGGCACTCCTTGAGGCGGGCGCGGCGGGGGGGGGCGGGGGGGGGGGGGGGGGGGCGGGGGGGGGGGGGGGGGGGGGGGCCCAGCGGGGGGGGGGGGGGGGGGGGGGGGGGGGGGGCGGCCGCCGCGGGGCCCTTTTTTCTTATCCACCTCCCCCCCCCCACCCCCTCACACTCATGGGCGCTTT
>NZ_JAFEXF010000150.1 GCF_016905445.1 Streptomyces sp. G44 | reverse complement strand
CGGTCGGTGTGGCCCTGCTTGCGCTGCGCGCGCACGCGGCCGGCGAGCTGGCCGCCGTACATCTGACCGTGCTCGCGGTGCTCGCGCTGGTCGCCTTCGAGGCGCTGGGGCCGCTGCCCGCCGCCGCCCGGCGGCTCGCGGAGGTGCGGGCGTCGGCGCGCCGGCTGGCCGACCTCTTCGACACGCCTCCCCCGGTCACCGACCCGCCCGCCGCCGCCCCGCCCCCCTTCGACGAGCCGCTCGGCGTCGACATCACCGGCCTGCGCGTGCGCCACCGCCCCGACGGCCCCCCGACCCTGGACGGCGTGAGCCTGCGGCTGCCGCCCGGCCACCGCGTCGTACTCCTCGGGGCCAGCGGTTCGGGCAAGTCGACGCTGATCGCGGCGCTGATGCGGTTCGTCCCGTACGAGTCGGGAAGCATCCGCGTCGGCGGCCGGGAACTGCGTGACCTCGCGGGCGCCGACGTGCGGCGCGCGATCACCGGCATGACCCAGGACGCGCACGTCTTCCACGCCACGGTCCGCGCCAACCTCCTCCTGGCCCGCCCCGGCGCCACGGACGCCGACCTGCGCGAGGCGGCCCGCGCGGCGCGGCTCCTGGACTGGATCGAGTCGCTGCCCGACCGGTGGGAGACCCTCGTCGGCGGGGACGGCGCCGCGATGTCGGGCGGTCAGCGCAGCCGGCTGCTGCTGGCCCGCGCGCTCCTCGCCGACCCGCCCGTCCTCGTCCTCGACGAACCCACCGAGGGTCTTGACCCGGACACGGCCGCCGCCGTGCTCGCCGACATCCTCGACGCCACGCGGGGCCGCACCACGCTGCTGGTCACCCATGAGCGGTCGGGGCTCGGCGCGGCGGACCGGGTCGTGGACCTGGACGCGTGCGGCTCCGGCCGCCGGAACGCGGGGGAGCCGATGGGGCGGTAATCCGAAGGATGTACCGGAATGTCGTTCGCCGCGGTGATTCGCCGCCCGCGGTGGCGTTCCAGCATGGAAGGAGATCCCGGACAAAGGCGGTGGCATCATGCTGCACGACGCATCTGACGGACTCCGGCCCCTTCTCGACGAGCTGGCCCGCATCGCCGCGCTGCCCCTGGAACGCGGCGAGACCCTGCCCGCCCGCGCCTACACCGACGAGGGCTTCCACCGGCTCGAACACGACCGCGTCTTCCGCGGCGACTGGCTGTGCGTCGGTCACGTCTCGCAGGTCGCCCGGCCCGGTGACTACCTCCGCACCGAGGCGGCCGGTGAGCCGCTGGTGATCACCCGGGACGAGGAAGGCGGCCTGCACGCGCTCTCGCGGGTGTGCAGGCACCGCTTCATGGACGTCCTGCCGCCCGAGACGACCCCGGAAGAGGGGTCCTTGCAGCGCCTCATGTGCCCGTACCACACCTGGACGTACCGGCTGAACGGCGAGTACGCGGGACAGCTGGCGGGCGCCCCGATGATGGGCAAGGTCGACTTCGACCGCGCCGCGTGCCGGCTGCCCCGGTACCGCCTGGAGGAGTGGAACGGACTGCTCATGGTCTGTGCCGACCCCGGCGTGCCGCCGCTCGCCCCGCAGCTGGCGGAGCTGGCGGACCGGATCGCGCCGTACGGCCTCGCGGACCTCGTCGTCGCGTACACGGACCGGTGGGACGGAGTGGCCGCGAACTGGAAGGTCGGCTTCGAGAACGGCTCGGAGAACTACCACCACATGGGGACGCACGCCTCCACACTCGACGTCCTCGTGCCCGGCAAGGACACCGTCGTGGACGAGAGCGAAGGGCGGTGGTTCAGCATGTACACGCCGTTCGCACTCGACGCGGCGGGCCCGTCGGCGGCCGGGAGCACGGACGTGCCGAGGGTCGGCACCCTGATTCCCGGCCTCGGCGAGCGGGAGCTGTCCGGCATGACGGTCGCCGGCTTCTTCCCGAACCTGGTGATGGCCCTGCTGCCGGACAGCGTCACCTTCGTGCGCTGGGTGCCCACGGGCCCGGTCACGCACGACGCGCTCGTGACGGTGCTGGTCCCGGCGCGGGCCCGGCGGGACCCGGGCTTCGGCGCGTACGTCGAGGCGTCGCGGCGGCAGTTCGAGGTGATCCAGAACGAGGACCTGATCGCCGTGCGGGGCGTGCAGCGGGGCCTGGCCACCGATCCCGCGCCGTCGGGCGGGCGGTTCTCACATCTGGAGCGGCCCCTGTGGCAGTTCCAGCGCTATCTGGCCGACCGCCTGGCGGCATGAGCCACGGCCGGTTCCTCCGGCCCCGTCCCCGGTCCCGGAACAGCGCGGGCGCGGGCCGGCCGCGTCGCGTCCGCCTCAGGCCTGGTACTCGGTGAGGTCGATGCCGTGCACGAACAGCGAGTGCTCGTACTCCGGGTGTTCCACCTCGCGTTCCAGGTGCATGCCCAGCTTGCGCACGACGTTCTCGGAGGCGTTGTCGCCCACCCGGTGGATGCAGACGACCCGGTCGACTCCGCGGTCCTGGAGCGCGAACTCCAGCGTGGCCTGGGCGGCCTCGGAGGCGTACCCCTGGCCCCAGAACTGGGCGCCGAGCCGCCAGGCGAGGGCCGCGTCGGCCGCCGCCTCCGGCAGGAACTCCGGGACGGACAGGCCGGTGAAGCCGGCCAGCTCACCCGAGGCCAGGAGCTCGACGGCGAAGAGGCCGTAGCCCTCGTCGTCCCACTCCTCCTCCCACCGCTCGATGTCCTCCGCCGTCTGCTCCAGGTCCCTGACCCGGCCGTCGTCGACCCAGCGCATCACCCGCGGGTCCGCGTTGATGTCCGCCATGGACGCGAGGTCGTCGTCGTGCCAGCGGCGGAGGAGGAGGCGGGGCGTGCGGATCTCGGTCATGGGCCCATCCTGCACGCGGCCGGGCCCTGATCGTTAATCGGCGGTCCGCCCCGCCCGGACCCTCATGTGCAGCGGATCACACCCGCGACCTGTCACGGTTCACCGGCGCGGCGTGTCTCGATGGGCATACCGGACGGACCGGGTGACCAGGAGAGGAGCCACGTGGACGACCAAGGAGCCGAGGATCCGTTCCTCGCACACCGCCCCCTGCTGTTCACCATCGCCTACGAGATGCTGGGCAGCGCCACCGACGCGGAGGACGTCCTTCAGGAGAGCTATCTGCGGTGGCGCGCGGTCGACCGCGCCGAGGTCGGGCATCCGCGCGCCTACCTGGTCCGCGTGGTGACCCGCCAGGCCCTCAACCACCTGCGCGCGGCCAGGGCGCGGCGTGAGGAGTACGTCGGCACGTGGCTGCCCGAGCCGATCCGCACCGCCCCCGAGGTGAGCGAGGACGTCGTCCTGGCCGAGTCGGTGTCGATGGCCGTGCTGCTGGTCCTGGAAACGCTGGGCCCGGCCGAGCGCGCGGTGTTCCTGCTGCACGACGTGTTCGGCTACACCCATCCGGAAATCGCCGCCACGATCGGGAAGAACGAGGTCACCGTCCGGCAGATCGCCCACCGCGCGCGACGGCACGTGCGGGCGCGGCGGCGCCGTTTCGAGCCCGACTCCGCCGCCGCCCGGGAGATCATCCAGCGGTTCCTGCGCGCGGCGGCGACGGGTGAGGTCCAGGCGCTGATGGACCTCTTGGCGCCGGATGTCGTGCAGATCTCCGACGGCGGCGGGAAGGTGCCGGCCGCCCGCCGCCCGATCGTCGGCCGCGACGAGGTGGCCCGGTTCGTCCTCGGCGTGGCCCGCACCGGCGCCGCGGACGCCCCCGTCGAGCACGTCACCTGCAACGGCATGCCCGCCGCGCGGTTCCTCGCGGGCGGCGAGCCGGACTGGCTGCTCGCCTTCGAGATCCGGGACGGCCGGATCAGCGGTCTGTACGGCATCCGCAACCCCGACAAGCTGCACCGCGCCGACACCGTGCGCGCTCTCGACAGAGGAGGACTCCGGCCATGGAAACCATGACGGTCGAACGTGTCATCGACGCCCCGATCGACGACGTCTTCGCCTGGCTCACGACGACCACCAACTACACGCGCTCCCCCTTGGTGGTGCGCTGCCGCCTGACCCGGCGCGGCGAGGGCGCGCCCTACGGCGTCGGCGCGGTGCGCAGCCACCTCTGGCTGATCGGCTGGTTCCAGGAGCGCATCACCCGGTACGACCCGCCGTACTCCACGGAGTACGTCGTCGACCGCAGCGTGCCGCCATCTCGGCACGAGGCGGGGCGCATGACGTTCGCCGAGGTCGACGGCGGCACCCGGGTCCGCTGGACCACACGTGCCGAGGTCCGGGTGCCGCTGCTCGGCGCGTTCCTGACCCGGCGCGTCGCGCGCCCGGTCATCACCGGCACCTTCGGCGCGATCCTCGCAGCCGCCGACACCGCACTGACCGCCGCGTCGGCCGGGCGGGGGCGGCCGGGCGAACCACGCGCCCGCACGGGTGGCCGACAGGCTCCACGCGGCTGACGGCAAGGCCTCGGAGCAGATCACCGGGCCCGCACGTCGTACCGCGGTTCAACCGGGCGGCCCCCGGGTCACCCGGGGGAGGGTCACCGGGGTCGCGTCCGACCGGCATCCGCAACCGGGCCCCTCCTGGACCCGCGCAGCCAGAGCCCTGCGCCAAGACCGCTCGCACGCCGACAGACTCCGCGAGGCGCTGGCCCGTGAAGGCCGTCTGAGCGCCCCCACAAGGCCGGCCGAGGTGACCACAAAGGACGACCCGACGGCCGTCGTGGCCGGGCGAGCGGCCGCGCCCCCCCGGTTGCCGGGGAACGGACGACTCCTCGCGCGAGCCCTGGGACCGCGCGATCACACCCCCCGCGCCAGGACCCCTCACGCCCCCACATACTCCGCAAGGTACCCGCCCGCCAAGGCCAGCCGGACCCCCCATGAAAGGCGACCCGACCGCCGTCACGGCCGGGCGAGCAAGCCGCCCGCACCGGTCACCACGGCGCAGCCAACTCCCCGCACAGAGCCCTCCCCGAACCGCGCAGCCACACCCCCCGCGCCAAGAACCCTCACGCCCCCACATACTCCGCGAGGTGCCCGCCCGCCAAGGCCAGCCGGACCGCCCATGAAAGGCGACCCGACCGCCGTCACGGCCGGGCGAGCAAGCCGCCCGCACCGGTCACCACGGCGCGGCCAACTCCCCGCACAGAGCCCTCCCCGAACCGCGCGGCCACACCCCCCGCGCCAAGAACCCTCACGCCCCCACATACTCCGCGAGGTGCTCGCCCGTCAGGGTCGACCGGGTGGTCACGAGGTCGGCCGGGGTGCCCTCGAAGACGATTCGGCCGCCGTCGTGGCCGGCGCCTGGGCCGAGGTCGATGATCCAGTCGGCGTGTGCCATGACCGCCTGGTGGTGCTCGACGACGATGACCGACTTGCCGGAATCGACGAGCCGGTCCAACAGGCCGAGGAGTTGCTCGACGTCGGCGAGGTGCAGGCCGGTGGTCGGCTCGTCGAGGACGTACACGCCTCCCTTCTCCGCCATGTGGGTCGCCAGCTTGAGCCGCTGCCGCTCGCCGCCGGACAGGGTGGTCAGCGGCTGGCCGAGCGTGAGGTAGCCGAGGCCGACGTCGGCGAGCCGCTCCAGGATCTTGTGGGCGGCCGGCGTACGCGCCTCGCCCGCGCCGAAGAACTCCTCCGCCTCCGCCACCGGCATCGCGAGCACCTCGCTGATGTCGCGCCCGCCGAGGCGGTACTCCAGGACCGACGCCTCGAACCGCTTGCCCTCGCACTCCTCGCACGGGGTCGCGATGCCCGGCATCATCGCCAGGTCGGTGTAGATCACGCCGACGCCGTTGCAGTTGGGGCAGGCGCCCTCCGAATTGGCGCTGAACAGCGCCGGCTTGACGCCGTTGGCCTTCGCGAACGCCTTGCGGACGGGGTCGAGCAGCCCGGTGTACGTCGCCGGGTTGCTGCGCCGGGAACCGCGGATCGCGCTCTGGTCGACGGCCACCACCCCCTGCTCGGCGGCTGCGGAGCCCTTCACCAACGACCCGTGGACGAGCGAACTCTTGCCGGAGCCCGCGACGCCGGTGACGACGGTCAGCACACCGAGCGGGATGTCGACGTCGACGTCACGGAGGTTGTTCGCCGAAGCGCCGCGGATCTCCAGCGCACCCGTGGGCTTGCGCACCGTCTCCTTGAGGGCGGCCCGGTCGTCGAAGTGGCGGCCGGTGATGGTGCCGCCCGTCCGCAGTCCCTCGACGGTGCCCGCGAAGCAGACGGTGCCGCCCGCCGTGCCGGCGCCGGGGCCGAGGTCGACGACGTGGTCGGCGATCGCGATCGTCTCCGGCTTGTGCTCCACGACGAGCACCGTGTTGCCCTTGTCGCGCAGGCGCAGCAGCAGGTTGTTCATGCGCTGGATGTCGTGGGGGTGCAGGCCGACGGTGGGCTCGTCGAAGACGTACGTGACATCGGTGAGGGCGGAGCCGAGGTGGCGGATCATCTTGACGCGCTGCGCCTCGCCGCCCGACAGGGTGCCCGCGGGCCGGTCCAGGGCCAGGTAGCCGAGGCCGATCTCCACGAACGAGTCGAGCGTCTGCCGCAGGGCGGTCAGCAGCGGCGCCACCGAGGGGTCGTCGAGGCCGCGTACCCACTCGGCCAGGTCCCTGATCTCCATCGCGCAGGCGTCGGCGATGGAGATGTCCTTGATCTTCGACGAGCGGGCCGCCTCGCTGAGCCGGGTGCCGTCGCACTCGGGGCACGTCGTGAAGGTCACCGCCCGCTCCACGAACGCCCGGATGTGCGGCTGCATCGCTTCCTTGTCCTTGGACAGGAAGGACTTCTGGATCTTGGGGATCAGGCCTTCGTAGGTGAGGTTGACGCCCTCCACCTTCACCTTGGTCGGCTCCCGGTAGAGGAAGTCCCGCATCTCGCGCTTGGTGTACTTCCGGATCGGCTTGTGCGGGTCGAGCAGGCCCGACTCGGCGTAGACCCGCACGGTCCAGAAGCTGTCGGACTTCCAGCCGGGAATGGTGAACGCGCCCTCGGCCAGGGACTTGGTGTCGTCGTAGAGCTGGCTGAGGTCGATGTCGGAGACCGTGCCCCGGCCCTCGCATCTCGTGCACATGCCACCGGTGCGGGTGAAGGTCCGCTTGACGGCTCTCGTCTTGTCGGCGCCCCGGTCGACCTTGAACGCGCCGGACGCCTGGACCGAGGCGACGTTGAAGGAGAACGCCGCCGACGAGCCGATGTACGGCTTGCCCAGGCGGCTGAAGAGGATGCGCAGCATCGCGTTGGCGTCGGTGGCGGTGCCTACCGTGGAGCGGGGGTCGGCGCCCATGCGCTGCTGGTCGACGGTGATCACGGTGGTCAGCCCGTCGAGTACGTCGACGTCGGGCCGCGCCGGCGTCGGCATGAAGCCCTGGAGGAAGGCGCTGTAGGTTTCATTGATCATCCGCTGCGACTCCGCGGCGATCGTGTTGAACACGAGCGAGCTCTTGCCCGAGCCGGAGACACCCGTGAACACCGTGAGGCGGCGCTTCGGGATCTCGATGCTGATGTCCTTGAGATTGTGTTCCCGCGCGCCGTGCACACGGATCAGGTCGTGGCGGTCGGCGGCATGCGTCGTGGTGGCCTTGCCCATCAGGTTCTCCCGTGGTGCGGCAGGGTTGTCCGCGCGGGCTGTGCCGTCGGGGTCGCGCGCATCGTGATGGTCCATGGCGGCCACGCTAGCGGCGGCGTGTGCGCCGTGCTTCTCGATTCCTGATCCGTCCTGCTCCTTCCTGTCCTCTTCTTGACCCTTCTCGATGCTCCTTGATCCTTACGGAGGAGACGCCCGGTTGTACGCCGAGAAGCCCCAGGTCCCGGTCCCGGTCCAGGTGCCGGGGGAACGGCATCGGGGCCTGGGGCTCGACGGGGGCCGGCTCAGCCGAACTGGCCGACCTGGTAGTCGCCTGCGGGCTGCTGGACCATGACGTTGAGGCGGTTGAACGCGTTGATGAGGGCGATCAGGGAGACGAGGGCGACGAGCTGCTCCTCGTCGTAGTGCTTGGCGGCGTTCGCCCACGCCTCGTCCGTGACGCCACCGGCCGCGTCGGCGATGCGGGTGCCCTGCTCGGTCAGTTCGAGCGCGGCGCGCTCGGCGTCGGTGAAGACCGTGGCCTCACGCCATGCCGCGATCATGGCGAGGCGCAGCGCGGTACCCCCCGCGGCGGCCGCCTCCTTGGTGTGCATGTCGAGGCAGAAGCCGCAGCCGTTGATCTGGCTGGCGCGGATCTTCACCAGCTCCTGCGTCGCGGCGGGCAGCGCCGAGTCCGCGAGCGCCTTCCCGGCCGAGGTGAAGTGCTTCAGGGCCTTGCCCGCGATCGGGCTGGCGAAGAAGTTCAAACGTGCGTCCATGGTGGGCTCCTCTGCCGTGGTCGATGCCGCCGTTGTCGTTGGCTGCACCCCTTTGACGGAGCGGACGGCAGGGAATGTGACACCGCCGGATGTGACCCGCGTCTCACCCCCCCCACGGGGCGAAGGGACGGCGGCGCGGCGCGGTTAGCCTGCGAGCCGTGAGCAACTCATATGCGGGTCCTGACGACACCGAGGTGGCCATCGCCGCGGCCCTGGCGGGCGGAGACGTCGTACGCGATCTGTACGGCCGACGCCTCGGCCGTATCGACAAGGGCGCCGGGGACTTCGCCACCGCCGCCGACGTGGAGGCGGAGAAGGCGATCCTCGGCGTCATCGGCGCCGCGCGGCCGGACGACGCACTGCTCGGTGAGGAGAGCGGGCGCCACGGCGCGAGCGGCGCGGTGCGCCAGTGGCTGGTGGATCCCCTGTGCGGCACGCTCAACTACGCCGTCGGCACCATGCTGGTGGCGGTCAACGTCGCGCTGAGCGGCGGTCCGGCGGCGGTCGTCGACCCGTTCGGCGGCGAGGTCTTCTGCACCGACGGCGAGAGCGCCTGGGCGCGCCGGGAGGGCGGTGACGTGCGGCTGTCGCCCTCGTCCGCCACGCGCCTGGTGGACGTCAACCTGGACCCGCCGTTTCCGAACGCGCCCGGTTTCCGCGGGGTGGACCTGCTCGCCCACCCCCGGTTCGTCGCGGACTTCCGCCCCCGGGTCGTGTCGACGACGCTGGCGCTGTCCTGGGTGGCGGCCGGCAAGCGCGCCGCGTACGTCACCGACGGCACGGACCTGTACGGCAGCGTCCACTTCGCCGCGGGGATCGCCGTGTGCCGGGCCGCCGGATGCGTGGTCACCGGCGTCGACGGCGCTCCGGTCGGACCGGGCGGCCGGGGGCTCGTGGCCGCCGCGGACGCCGCGACGCACGAGCGGCTGATGTCGGTGATACGCGACCTCGGCGGGCGTCCGGCCGCGCCCTGAGCGGGACTTCGGGGCTACGGGACTTCAGGACTTCGGGGCTACGGGACTTCGGGGCTACGGGGTTCCGGGGGTCTTGCGTGTGGTGACGTTCATCCGGTTCCAGGTGTTGACCGTGAAGATGAGCGCGATGAGCTGGGCCAGCTCCCGCTCCTCGAAGTGCCGGGCGGCCTCGTCGTACACGGCGTCCGGGACCCCGTCGGGCAGCCGGGTGACCGCCTCGGTCAGGGCGAGCGCGGCCCGCTCCTCGGCGGTGTAGAGGCTGGACTCGTGCCAGGCGTCGAGCTGGTGGACGCGGTCCTCGCTCTCGCCCGCTCTGCGGGCGTCGCCCGTGTGGTAGTCGATGCAGTACGCGCACCGGTTGATCTGGGACGCGCGGATCTGTACGAGTTCGAGCAGCACCGGGTCCAGGCCCTCGCGGGCGGCGGCGTCCAGGGCGAGGACGGCCTTGAAGACCTTGGGGGCGACGGTGCCGAAGTTCATGCGCTGGGGAATCTCAACCGTGGTCATGCCCTGAACCCTAGGAGCGGATTAGCCCCCCGGTATGGTGCATTCCCGTGGCGGATCGATGGGGCAATTCAGTGGATGGGCATGGGAGCCTGCCGGAGCCGGGCTTCACGGGGTCCGGGTCGGGGTCCGGGTCGGGGTCGGGGTCCGGGTCGGGGTCCGGGTCGGATTTCCATCTGGAGCTGGACGGGAAGGGCACCCTGCGCGAGCAGTTGATGCGCGCCCTGCGCGAGGCCATCGCCTCCGGACGGCTGGCCCCCGGTACCCGCCTGCCCCCGTACCGGAGTCTGGCCAGGGATCTCGGCATCGCCCTCAACACCGTCGGCGAGGCGTACGGCGAACTCGGCGCCGAGGGCTGGCTCGTGGCCCGGCAGGGATCGGGCACCCGCGTCGCGCGGCGCAGCACCCCGCTGCCGCCGGACCGCTCGCGCCGCTCGGCGCCGCCGGTCCGCCGCCCCGCGTACGACCTGATGCCGACCTCACCGGACGCCGCCACGTTCCCCCGCTCGGCCTGGCAGACCTCGGCGCGGCGTGCGCTGAACGCGGCGCCCAACGACGCGTTCGGCGTCGGCGATCCGCGGGGCCGCATCGAACTGCGCACCGCGCTCACGGAGTACCTGGCCAGGGCCCGGGGCGTGCGCACCGCGCCGCACCGGATCGTCGTCTGCGCCGGCTTCGCCCACGCGCTGAGCATGCTCGGCCAGGTTCTGGGCGGCGCGGTGGCCGTCGAGTCGTACGGCCTCGGCTTCCACCGCTCGCTCCTGACCGGGGCCGGGCGGCGCACCGTCCCGCTGTCCGTGGACGCGCGGGGAGCCGTGACCGACGAACTGTCCGCGACGGGCGCGGAAGCGGTGCTGCTCACGCCCGCCCACCAGTTCCCCACCGGAGGGCCGCTGCACCCCGGACGCAGGGCCGCGGTCATCGACTGGGCGAGGGCGGGCGGCGGCCTGGTGATCGAGGACGACTACGACGGCGAGTTCCGTTACGACCGGCAGCCGGTCGGCGCCGTACAGGGCCTCGATCCCGACCGTGTCGTCTACATCGGGTCGACCAGCAAGAGCCTGTCGCCTGCGCTGCGCATCGGCTGGATGGCGGTGCCCCACCAACTCGTCGACGACATCCTCGCGGTCAAGGGCGCCCGCGAACTGTGGACGGGATCCCTGGACCAGCTCACCCTCGCCGACTTCATCGCCCGCGGCGCCTACGACCGGCATCTGCGCCGCATGCGGCTGACCTACCGGCGCCGGCGCGACCGGCTCGTCGCCACCCTGGCGGCGCGGGCGCCCCACATCGGGGTCGGCGGGATCGCCGCCGGGCTGCACGCCGTCCTCGACCTGCCGCCGGGCACCGAACGGGCGGCGGTGCGCGCGGCGTCCCGTCAGGGTCTCGCTCTTGAGGGCCTCGCCGCCTACCGCCATCCCGAGAGCGCCATGCCGCCCCGCGAGGGTCTCGTCATCGGGTACGGCACTCCGCCCGACCATGCCTTCGACGGCGCGCTGGCGGCTCTGTGCCTGGCCCTGCCCGACCCGCGGAGCGGGCCGGATGCGGCAGAATGTTCCCGGGGCCGGTGATGTGGGGGGATGCTGTGCTACTGCTCGATCTGAACGCGGTGCGGCCGCGTGAGCGCCCGGAGGCGTTCCACCACGCGCTGACCGATTCGTCGGTGCCCAACGACGTCGTGCACGAGGAGCCCGAGACGGGCATCCACGCGCGCATGGAACTGTGGCGGGTGGGCGGCCTCGACCTCTTCGCGACGCGCAATTCCGGGTTCGAGGTGCGGCGTACGGAGCGGCATGTGCGCCATCACAGGAGCCGCCCCGTGGTCTCCGTGTCGCTCCAGACCGAGGGGACGCACCGCGCCGAGGTCGGGGGCGTGCGGCGGCTCCTGGGCGCGGACGACATCTGCGTCTTCCACGAACTGTCCTCCCGCGTCTACGGCTGGTCCGGGGACGGGGCCTCCCAGGCCATGATGCTCGACGCGCACCACCTCGGCGTGCCGCCGGACGTGGTGGTGAAGGCCTCCGCACGCCTGCGCGCCAGCCCGATGTACGACCTGGTCCTGAACCATCTGCGCGGGGTGTGGCGCGATCCGGGACGGCTGGAGGCCGACCCCGGCGCTCCGGCGCTCGCGGCCGCCACCACCGAACTCGTGCGCGCGCTCCTCCTGTCGGCGGCGCACGCGGAGGAGGCCCCCGAGGTCAGGTCGGTCATGGACGAGACCCTGCTGACCCGGGTCAAGACGTACATACGCCGCCACCTCGGGGACCGGGAGCTGACGCCCGAGCGGATCGCGGCGGCGCACGCCGTCTCGGTGCGCAGGCTCTATCTGCTGCTCGGCGAGGCGGGCATCAGCCTGGAACAGTGGCTCATCACGGAACGTCTGGCGAAGGCACGGCAGATGCTGGCCGCCGCGCGCTATGACCGCCTCACCGTCGCCGCCGTCGCCACCCGGTGCGGCTTCAGCAGCCCCAGTCACTTCAGCCGCCGTTTCCGGGCGGAGTACGGCCTGTCGCCCGGTGAGTGGCGGCGCGCGCGGCAGGACTGACCGACGGGCACGGCCCGGGGCCGCGCCGCCCGCTCAGGCGACGTGCAGGGCGGCGTACAGGGTGTCCGTCACCTGGATGCGTGCCGCCCGGGACGCGTCCGTGCCGCGGAGCAGGTCGAACAGCAGGAAGGCGTGGATCGTCCCCTGGTAGCGGACCGCCACGACCGGGACGTCCGCCTCGCGCAGCCGTGCGGCGTACGCCTCGCCCTCGTCGCGCACGACGTCGGCCTCGGCCGTGAGGACCAGGGCCGGCGGCAGGTCCCGGAGGCTGTGGGCGGGTGCGCGCAGCGGCGAGACCGCGGCGTGGGCGCGGCTCGCCGGGTCCGGCGCGTACTGCTGCCAGTAGCCCCGCATGGTGGCGCGGCTCAGGAAGTAGCCCTCGGCGAACTGCCGGTAGGAGGGCGTGTCCATGGCGGCGTCGGTCACCGGGCAGACCAGCACCTGGTGGCGCAGGCGCGGGCCGCCGCGTTCGCGCGCGAGCAGCGTGAGGGAGGCCGCGTGCTGGGCGCCCGCGCTGGCGCCGACCACCGCCATCCGGGTCCCGTCGAGCCGCCACTCGACGCCGTGCCGGGCGATCCACTGGGCGACCGTGTGGGCCCTCTCCACGGCGCCCGGGTGCCGTGCGTCCTGCGGGCCGTCGTACTCCGGGACGACCACGGCGGCGTCCGCGCCGAGCACGAGGTCCGCCACCAGGCGCCGGTGGGCGTACGCGTCGGTCAGCATCCAGCCGAGGCCGTGCAGATACAGCACCACCGGCAGGGCGTCGTCGCTGCCCGCGGGGCGCAGGATCCGCACCCGGATGCGGTGGCCGTCGCTGCCGGGCAGGGCAAGCCACTCCTCCTCGACGTCCGGGTCGTCGCGGCCCTCGCCGTCCCAGAGGGCGGCCATGCGTGCCCTGGAGTCGGCGGCGGGCTCCACCGTGCCCGCGGCGTCGGCCGCCGTGTCAGTGGCGTCAGCGGTGTCAGCGGTGGCGGCCGTCTCGGCGTCCGTCGTGCCGCCGGGCCAGGCGTGTGTCCGCAGGAAGTCCCGCGTGCGGCGCTCAAGGGCAGGCGTCTCCCGCACGACTGGGGCGTCTTCTTCCACGGGATCTCCTGCGCGGGGACGGGACACGGGCCGCTCGAAGGGGCCGCCGGGCACGCACGGCCGGGCGGGCGGACGCTCGGTGCCGGACGCGGCTCGGCCGGCACGCGGCACCCACCCTAGGCGGTCGGCGGCCCCGAACGAGCGGGGGGACCGTACGCACCCGTGCCGCTGCGTGCACAGTTCACGGACCGTGCGCGCCGTGGCGCGCGGTCCGCACGCGGCGTCGGCCGTGAAGTGCAGTCATATGACCTACCGCCTCCGTCCGCGGCCCCGGAACACTCGGGAAGGGGGGAACCGTCCTGCCCCGCCTCGCACCGAGCACAGAACCCGGGACGGCTGAAGGGAACCCACGTGAGCACTGGATCCGGGACGGCGATCTCCT
Organism: Streptomyces sp. G44; assembly: GCF_016905445.1. Lineage (GTDB taxonomy): Bacteria > Actinomycetota > Actinomycetes > Streptomycetales > Streptomycetaceae > Streptomyces. The sequence continues at coordinate 5,027 of NZ_JAFEXF010000150.1, read as the reverse complement.
CTGGCGCCACCGCCTCCGCCGAGGTGGCGGCCGCCCTGTCGCTGTGGCTGACGCCCGTCGAGGAGGACCCGGCCGAAAAGGCCCCGGCGGGCGGCGCCGTGACGCTGCACCACTTCGGCTACGTCGACATGATCACCTGCGCCGCCGGGCCGCTCGCCCTCACGCGCGGCCCGGGCCCGGCCGTCGCCGGCGTCCCGGAGTCGGTCGCCCTGCTGGTCCCGAGGGCCGGCGCCGTGCGGGTGGCACAGGACGGGCGCCGCGCGTGTGCGGCGGACGGGGAGCTCGCACTGATCGACCTCGGCCGGGCGTTCTCCCTGGCGTGGGAGAGCCCGTCCCGGTTCCTCCTCTTCCGGCTGCCCCTCCACGCGCTGCACGTGCCGGTGGCCGACCTCAGGCGCGCCACCGGACGCGCCCTGACCCCTCCGGACGCCGTCGACGCCCTCCTGACGCCGCTGCTCGGGTACCTGGACGAGTCCGCCGCCCGCCTTCCCGCGGGCGTCGCGGAGCGGCTCGGGGGCGTCGTCACCGACGCGGTGGCCGATCTGCTCGGCGAGCTCTCCGAAGAGGCCGCGTCCCCCGCGCGGAGCGGGCCCCGGCAGCAGGTCGTGACGATCCGTCAGTACATCGAGCGGCACCTCGGCGACCCCGAGCTGTCGGCCGAGCGCATCGCCGCGGCGCACTTCATTTCCGTGCGCTATCTGCACCGCCTCTTCGAGGGCGAGGGCATCACGGTGAGCCGTCTGATCCAGCGCCGCCGGGTCGAGCAGTGCGCGCGCGAGCTGTCACGTCGGGGCCGGGTCAGCCCGTCCCTCGGCGTCGTCGCGGCCCGCTGGGGCTTCCGCAGCGCGGCGCACTTCAGCCGCGCCTTCAAGGCCGTCCACGGTCACCCGCCGCAGCAGTGGCGGCGGCTGGTCCTCATGTCGGAAGCGGGTGGCGGCACGGCCCGTTGAGGCCGCGCCCGCCCGGCTTCGTCAGCGGCCGGGGCCGTTCCCCCCGCCTCCCACCGCTCCCTTGGTCCGGCCGTCACGCCAGTCGCTGGGCGACATGCCGTAGGCCGCCCGGAAGCTGCGGCTGAAGTGCGTGGCGCTGGCGAAGCCCCAGCGTCTGGCGACCGCCGACACCGTGAGGTCGGCGCGCCCCGGCCGGGCCAGCTCCCGCCGCGCCTCCTCCAGGCGGCGGTGCTGGATCCACCGGCCGACCGTGCTGCCGTGGCCCTCGAAGAGCTTGTGGAGGTAGCGGATCGAGATGTGCTGGGCCTCGGCGACGGCCGCCGGCGTCAGGTTCCGGTCCCAGAGGTGCGCGTCGACGTACGCGCGCAGCCGGCGCACCAGCGCGTCGCGGCCGTGCGGGCCGGGATCGGCTTCCTCGACGGCCAGCAGGCCGACCAGTTCGGCGACCGCGCCGGCCAGCCGGAGCGCGGTCCGCGGCGCTCGACCGGGTGACGTGCCGACCAGTTGCCGCAGCAGCGTGCCGAGCAGGGAGGCCACCGGGCCGTCGGCGAACGGGTCCCGGCCGCTCAGCTCGCGGACCTGCTCGTCGGTCAGGGTGAGGGCGCGGCGCGAGATCCGGATCAGATGCAGCTCGTACGCCGCCGACTCGCGCAGCAGGACGGGTTCCGCTCCGTCGCGGGCGAAGATCTCCCCGGGCCCGCAGGCCACGCCGTGACTCCCCCGGCGGATCAGCGTCGCCTCGCCCCGGCTGTGCAGGCCCAGCAGCAGCTGCGGGCCGTCGGCGGTCCCGGCGGCGACGTGGACGACGGACGGCGCCGTTCCGCGGAACGTGCTCACCCGGAGGAAGCCGAGCGTGTGGTCGTGCGCGGGCCGGGCGGGGCGGTCGGAGCCGTCCGGGTCGCCCCGCCCGTCGGCGGCGCGGGTCTCCGCGACGGTGTCTCTCTTCGGGGCACCGGCGGGTGCGGGCGTCGGGTTCATCGGGCCTGTCTGTCTCTGCGCGCGTACGGTCACCCGCTCAGCCTGGAGCCCTTCCGTCCCTGGTGGGGAGGGGTGCGGGTACGTTCTGCGGAGAGAGGCACAAGCCGTGCGCGCACAGGCAAGGCGGCGGTGGCACCGTGGGGCGGGTGCCGCGCGGAGGGCGGCCTGTCGACAGGGGGGTGGTGGCCATGACGGACACGGGTGACGGTACGCCGCTCGTCGGGCGGCGGCGCGAACGCGCGCGGCTGGGGCGGGCTTTGGAGAGCGCGCGCACCGGGTCGGGCGGCTCGGCGACGGTGCTGCGGGGCGATGCGGGCATCGGGAAGAGCGCGTTGCTGGACTGGACGGCCGTACGGGCCGACAGTGCCGGGTTCACCGTGCTGCGTGCGGCCGGGCATGAACCGGAGGTCGGCATCGCCTTCGGGGCGCTGCACCAGGTGCTGCGGCCGCTGTGGGAGAACGCGCGCGCGTTGCCCCGCCCCCAACTGGCCGCGCTCGAACGGGTCCTCGGTCTGCGGGAGGGGCTGCCGCCGAGCGGCTTCATGGTCGGCGCGGCGGTGCTGGCCCTCCTCGCCGAGGCGGCGCGGCGGGGTCCGGTGCTGATCGTCGTGGACGATCTGCACTGGGTGGACTCCTCCAGCGTCGCCGTCTTCGTCTTCCTCCACCAGCGGATTGCCGGCCTGCGGGTGGTCATGGTCGGCGCGAGCCGGGCCGACGGCTCCGCCCCCGAGGGGCTGCCCGCGACGGCGGTCGACGTGGGGGTGCTCTCCGAGGCGGACTCGCGCGCGCTGCTGCGGCACTGGCACCCGGGGCTCGCCGCGTCGACCGCGGAGCGGGTGATGGCCGAGGCCGCGGGCAACCCCCTGGCCCTTGCCGAGCTGCCCGGCCAGCTGGCGCACGGGCACCGCCGGGGCGTCCTGCCGCTTCCCGACCGGCTGCCGCTCGGCCGCCGCCTGGAGACGCTCTTCGCCCGGCGGCTGCGCTCACTTCCGGCGGACGCGAGGACACTGCTGCTGCTCACGGCCCTCGACGGTGCCGACGCCGCCGGCAGCGGTCCGCTCCGCGCGCCCGGGCAGGGGCGTACGGAACTGCTCCTGGACCGGGTCGAGGGGAGCGGCCTGGCCCGGCTGGACGGCACGGGACGGCTGGTCTTCCGCCATCCGCTGGTGCGCAGCGCGGTGATCGCCTCCTCCGAGGAGGGCGAGCGGCGGGACGCGCACCGCACGCTTGCGGCCCGGCTGCGGGCGGACGACCCGCGCCGCCTGCTGCACGAGGCGTCCGCCGCCGAGGCCCCGGACGAGCCCCTCGCCGCCCGGCTTCAGGAGGCCGGGGCACGCATCGCGCTGCGCGGCGGTGACGCGGAGGGCGCCCTGCTGCTCGAAAGGGCGGCGGCCCTCGGCTCGGGGCCCGGCGCCCGCGCGCGGCGGCTGACGTGGGCGGCCGTGATGTCGGCGCGGGGCGGACGGCTCGCGTACGCGGCGAAGCTGGTGCGGGAGCTGCGTCAGGGTCCCGTGCCCGAAGACATCGCCCCGCTGTTCGCCTACGCGGTCGTGTACGTCGACCAGAGCCACCACGTCGACTTCGCGTCGTCGATCGCGCTGCTGCCCGGCGCCCTGGCCGCGCTGACCGCTCCCGGCGCCCCCGACCGCGGTGACCTCGTCGAGCAGATGTTCTTCAAGCTGCTGCTTGCCGCGTCGTACACGGGTGACCCTCGCGGCTGGGCGGCCCTGGAGCGGTACACGGCGCACGTCTCCCCCGCCGCCCGCCTGTGCCACCGCGCCTGGGCGGACCCGCCGCGCACGGCGCACGGGGCCGAGGCCGAGCTGCGGGCGCTGACGGCGCGCATGACGGCCGGCCGGGAGGCGGGGGCCGCCTGGCTGGTGCTGTGGGCGGCGGCCGCCGTGGACGCGGCGGACGCCGGCCTGTGGCGGCTCTTCGGCGGCGAACACGCGTACGCCACCCAGGGTTCCGTCGCCAAGGCACGCTGCCATCAGGCCTTCCTGCGGGGCGACTGGGATGCCGCCGAGGACTGCCCGGCCGCGGCCGACCTGGCGGAGGAGGCGGGCTACCACTGCAACGCCCTGCTGTTCCGGCACTACTTCGCCCACTTCCTGGCCGGCCGCGGCGACCTGGGCGGGCTGCGTGCGGTGCGGGAGCGGATCGAGCCCGCGGCGGCCAAAGCCCGGATGCGGTTCGTGACGGATCATCTGGACCGTCTCGAAGCGCTCGCCCTCACGGCCCACGGCCGGTACGAGGAGGCGTACGCGCGGCTGTGCGGTCTGATGGCGCCGGGTGAGCTGCCGCGCGGTCTGGCCTGGTTCCATCTGCCCTTCTTCGACCTGGTCGTGGCGTGTGTGCGCACCGGCCGCCGGGCGCGGGCGCGGGCGCATGTGGCGGCGGGCAGGGCGGCGCGGATGGACGGCGTCTCCGCGCACCACGCCTTCCTTCTCGCCGCGGCGACGGCGGTCGCGGCCGACGACGGTGACGCCGACGCGGCCTACGCGGCGGCGTACGCCGTGCCGGGTGCCTGCCAGTGGGTGTTCGACCTGGCACGGCTGCGGCTGGCGCACGGCTCGTGGCTCCGTGGCCGGGGGCGGGGCGTCGAGGCGAGGGAGGCGCTGCGGGCCGCCCGCCGCACCTTCCGCGCGCTGGACGCCGCCCCGTGGGTGGCGCAGTGCGAGGCCGAACTGCGGGCGGCACAGGGCCCTTCGGCCCTGCCGCCGGAGGCCGCGGAACCGGAGCCGCTCACGCCGCGGGAACTGCGCATAGCCCGTCTCGTGGCCACCGGGCTGACGAACAAGGAGGTCGGCGCTGCGCTGCACGTCTCCCCGCGTACGGTGGGCGCGCACCTCTACCGGATCTTCCCCAAACTGGGGATCTCCTCACGGGCCGCGCTGGCCAGGGCGCTGCCGGACGACTGAGGCGGGCGCCCCCGTGGGCCCCCCGCCGTGGCGGGGCGGGGGGGGGGCGCGGCGGCCCCGGTCCCCGCCCGGGCGCGGGGCCACCCCGCGCGGGGTGTGGGGCCCCGCCTTCGGAACGACCCAGGAGGGGGGGCGCCCCAGCGGCGGCGGGAGCGGGCTGGCTCCTCTTCCACACTTG